>JAFSPN010000009.1 GCA_017442875.1 Bacilli bacterium | reverse complement strand
AGAAAAAGAAAGCCGCCTTTACCGGTGTTGTGAAAAGAAGCACAATGGAATCCTTAATCGTTAAGGAAAAGAGTTTAAAAGGTTTTACATTTGCGATTCGTTTTTATTACATCAGACAAAAGGTTTTGTCTAATGACAAAATTGAAAGATATATGATTATGACATTAAAGAATGTCATCTATCCATTTGCCAGCAATCCTCGTGTCTCTAGACAAATTATCGATACTGGTGATAACGAACTTCTCTTATTCGATTTGAGAATTGCATCTCGCGATGAAGCGATGGTTTTAGCAACTTCGATCGCTCATTCTATTAAGAAGTGCATTGGTGTTAACGGTTTTGCGGATTCTATTAACTTCTCTATCGGTGTTGTGGAAAACGCTCAATATTATCAAGATTTAGATTCGATGATTCTAAAAGCTCAAGAAGCTTGTATGTCCGCGCAACACCATGGGCAAGAAATCCTTCTTTATCAAAAACAAGCTGCGCCACTCGTTGAGCTTGATAGATATCGTGAAGAGGTTGAAAACCTCATGCTTCCAAACAGCATTCGTTATTTGTTTAGGCCAATCTTTGATGTTAAAAAGAATCGCACAATTGGTTATTTTGAGTATGTCAAAGCTTATAACACGCCATTTACTTCTTTCGCTGAAATGAGTAAATATGCTGCCAAAGTCAATATGAGCAAAGAGTTCTTTGCGATGATTGCCCGCTACGTCATCCCGAAGTTTGCTAGTGAAAAGCAAGAAGACTATTGGAGATTATTTATGATTGTATCTTTGCAAGATATCGACCATATGAGCGAAATATTAAATCAAATCCCACAGACAAAAGATATCCATCTCGTTCTTGTCTTTAATGAACAAGAAATTAACGAAAACGCCACTCACTTAGAACTATTGAACGATTCTTTAAAATCATTAAGAAAAGATGGATTTGAACTAGCTATGTTAATGAAAGATAAGAACTTGCTTCTTGATCCAAGCGTTTATTATAACTTCGATTACTTCGTTGCTGGTTCGATGATGATTGGTGAAATTAAAAAGAATAATCGTATTAGATTATCCATTCACTCACTTATCGAATCGCTTCTTAAATACCATCGACCTATTATCGCCACCGACCTCGAAGGTTGGCAGTCCATAGAACTTATCATCAAATCTGGTGTCGACATCGTCTCATCAGAAACTATCTCATCATCAAACGATATGCTTCTTCCATTAGAGAAGAAGAAGATCGATAAACTCATTGCCATGGACGATAGTTATCGTCAAGGAGGACTATAAAATGGGTAAAGAAAATCAAATTAAAAACGACGCAATTACACGTCAAGAAGACGATTTTGCACAGTGGTATACCGATGTTTGCCGTAAAGCGGAATTAATGGATTACTCATCCGTTAAAGGTTTTATTATTTATCGCCCTTATGGCTATGCCATCTGGGAAGAAATTCAAAAATACTTAGATAGAAGATTCAAAGAAACAGGCCATCAAAATGTTTATATGCCTACTGTTATTCCAGAATCTTTACTTCAAAAAGAAAAAGATCACGTTGAAGGTTTTGCTCCTGAATGCTTAATCGCTAATATCGGTGGTGGTCAAAAAATCGATGATCCTTTAATCATTAGGCCAACAAGCGAAACTTTGTTCTGTGAACACTACGCTAAAATCATCAATAGTTACCGTGATTTACCAAAGTTATATAACCAATGGTGTTCGGTTGTGAGATGGGAAAAGACTACCCGTCCATTCTTAAGAGGTGCGGAATTCTTATGGCAAGAAGGTCATACCATGCACGAGACAGAAGAAGAAGCGAGAACTGAAACATTAAAGATGTTAGAAGTTTATGATGATTTAGGTCGTGATATATTAGCGGTCCCATTTACCAAAGGTAGAAAAACCGATAAAGAAAAGTTTGCGGGCGCTTTAGAAACATATTCCATTGAAGCTTTAATGCCAGATGGTAAAGCCTTACAAAGTGGTACTACTCACTATTTTGGTACTGGCTTTGCGGAAGCCTTTGGAATTAAATTCCAAGGTAGAGATGGGAAACTTTATAATCCACATCAAACATCATGGGGCGTTTCCACTAGATTATTAGGTGCGATTATTATGGTTCATGGTGACGATAATGGTTTATCCTTACCTCCATATGTCGCTCCAATCCAAGCGGTTGTTATTCCAGTCGCGCAACAAAAGCCAGGCGTTATTCCTGCCGCTAGAGAACTTGAAAAGATGCTTAAAGACGCTGGTGTCAGAGTTAAATGTGATGAATCTGATAAGACACCAGGTTGGAAATATAGTGAATACGAAATGAAAGGTGTTCCACTCCGTATTGAAATCGGACCAAGAGATATCGAAGCCGGTGTTGTAACTATTGCCGTGCGTCATGATGGTCGTAAACTCACTGTTAAAAAAGAAGAACTTGTGGATACCGTGTTATCTTTATTCAAGCAAGTTCATCAAGAAATGTATCAAAAAGCCTATGCTTATTTATTAGACCATGTCACTGAAGTTACCAACATGGATGAATTCAATAAAGCTATGGAAAAAGGTGGCTACGCTAAGATGATGTGGTGTGGCGAACAAGCTTGTGAAGATAAAGTTAAGGAATTAACAACCGCGACCGCGCGTTGCTTGCCGTTTAATCAAATGGCCTTCTCAGATACTTGCCCAATATGTGGCAAAAAGGCCCAAAAAGTTGTCTTATTCGCTAAGGCCTATTAATTATTTAAATTTATTATTTAATTTTATTCGCCCTTTATGTTAAGATAAGGGGCGCACTGGAGTAGTACCCAAGT
>JAFSPN010000068.1 GCA_017442875.1 Bacilli bacterium | reverse complement strand
ATTAGGCATTCCCCATGTTGATGTCGAAAAATATGGCGTTGTCTCTAAAGAAATTGCCGAACAGATGGCGGTACTAGGAAGAAAAATACTCAATGTTGATGTCGCTATTTCTTTTACAGGTAACGCTGGCCCAAGCGCGATGGAAAATAAACCAGTTGGAGAAATCTATATTGGTATCTGTTATCAAGGAGAAACAAAAGTCTTCCCTTTTCAATTAAAAGGAGACAGAAAATTTATTCAAAATCAAGCTATAAGCTTGGCGATAGAAGAATTAAAGAAAATTTAAAAAATAAAAAAATTTTTGGTAAAAATGACAATTTCGCTCATATAAGTTAAGTGAGGTATAAATTATGGCAAAAAAAGAAAATGAAAACTTAGTTAGTCTCGATGAGACGCTAAAACAAATCGAAAAGATGTTCGGTAAAGGTGCGGTCATGAAATTAGGTGACCGTGAATCTGTCGACGTCGATGTCATCCCTAGTGGATCGTTATTATTAGATGATGCATTAGGTGTAGGCGGCTATCCAAAGGGCCGTATTATTGAAATCTTTGGTCCCGAAAGCAGTGGTAAAACCACTTTAGCCTTACATGCTATTGCGGAATGTCAAAAGAAAGGTGGCCGTGCTGCCTTTGTCGATGCGGAACACGCTATTGATCCAGTCTATGCGAAAAATTTAGGTGTTAACATCGATGAATTAATCTTGTCCCAACCCGATAGTGGCGAACAAGCTTTAGAAATTGTCCAAATGCTCGCTGATAGCGGTGCTATTAGTTTAATCATCGTGGACTCTGTTGCCGCTTTAGTTCCCCAAGCGGAATTAGATGGTGAAATGGGCGATAATTCTGTAGGATTACAAGCTAGATTAATGTCTAAAGCTATGAGAAAACTCGCTGGTATTCTCAATAAAAGAGAATGTGCGATTATCTTCATTAACCAATTAAGAGAAAAAGTCGGGGTTATGTATGGCAATCCCGAAACCACTTCCGGTGGTCGCGCTTTAAAATTCTATGCTTCTATTAGAATTGATATCCGTAGAACCGAAGCCATTAAAAATGGTTCCGACATCATCGGTAATACTGTTCGTGTGAAGATTGTAAAAAACAAAGTCGCGCCTCCATTTAAGCAATGTGAAATGGATATCATCTATGGTGAAGGCATTTCCAAAGCCAGTGAAATCCTTGATAAGGCTGTCGAATTAGACATCATCCATAAGAGTGGTGCTTGGTTCGAATATAAAGGAAATAAGATCGCTCAAGGTCGTGAATCAGCGAAAAATTACATCAAAGAAAACGAAGATGTCCAAGAAGAACTCTTAGCCCAAATTAAACAAGCCGCTCAAGAAGAAAACAAAGACTAATAAATTTTAAAGAGGTACTGATTAATCAGTGCCTTTTTCTTGTTGCCTTTTTTAGGCATATGCACATATAATGAATGCGTACCCTCGTAAGGTACTTACCTATAGATTCTCTAATGAGAACTTTATTATCAGGCCTAGCCTGTTACATATATCTAAACTCTAATTCCACAAGAGAAGTGGGGTTTTTAGGTAAAGTATACTTTATAACAAAGTAAATTTTTAGTCATAAGACTAATAGAAAGGAAATAACATAATGTTAGGTAAAATTTTAGCTGTGGATAGCACTTTAATTTGGTTACCCATCGTTTGTGCTGTGGCTGGTATTGCTATTGGTATGGCCATCGTTTTCTTTATCCCTTTCTTTAAAAAACAAAGAGCGGGAAAAAACGCACAAAAGATTATTAGAGATGCCGAAATTAAAGCTGAACACATTACCAAAAACGCACAGTTAGACGGCAAACAAACTGTGTATGAAATGAAACAAGAAGCCAACAAAGAAATCCAAGAAAGAAAAAAAGAAGTCGCTGAACAAGAAAAGAATTTGCTTCTTCGTGAACAAAACATCGACCGTCGTGATGGTCAATTAACCCAAAAAGAAAAATCTCTTGATGACCAAAAAGAACTTCTCAATCGCCGCATGAAAGATGTCGATAAAAAAGAAGCATCCTTACAAGAAAAAATCGATAGCATTATCGCTGAATTAGAAAAAGTGGCACAAATGACCACCCAAGAAGCGAAAGATGAATTATTCGCTCGTGTCGAATCTAAAGTTTCTCGTGAAATCGCTGCCTTTGTTAAAAATAAAGAAGAAGAAGCGAAAGAAGAAGTTGAAGAAAAAGCCAAAGAAATGCTTTCTATGGCGATGAGTAAATATGCCCAAGATACCGTCCAAGAAAGAACTGTTTCTGTCGTCGCTTTACCAAGTGATGAAATGAAAGGTCGTATTATCGGTAGAGAAGGTCGTAACATCCGTTCCTTAGAACAATTGTTAGGTGTTGATTTAATTATTGATGACACACCAGAAGTTATCACCGTTTCTTCTTTTAATCCTATTAGAAGAGAAATCGCGAGAATGTCATTGGAAGCCTTAATTAAAGATGGTCGTATTCAACCTGGAAGAATTGAAGAAATCGTCGAAAAATGCAAAAAAGAAGTCGATGAAACTATTCAT
>JAFSPN010000067.1 GCA_017442875.1 Bacilli bacterium | reverse complement strand
GAGGAGTCTTTCTTAAAACTTAACGACAATTTAAAAAGTTTAAGAACCGGCAAAGCCGGAAGAACAATTTGGGCATTTTCAGAAGATGATTTAGATGATTTAAAATGCATTTTCTTTGATTATATTAGAATGGGTATTGGAACTCATGATTTTAGAGACTTCTTAGAAATTTTTTCTGATCAAGAGAGATGGAAAAAGTTTAGAGGAGAAGTGAATCAAGTTGTTGAGGAAAATCGTGTCGAATCATTTGAAACATACAGAGAAGAACATCCAAATTCAGGTGAAAAAGAAATCTCAGAGATGAGAAAAAATGATTATGTTAAGAAGAATGATAAATTAAAGAAGATATACGGCAGAGAAAAAGCTGTTAATATCAATCAAAAAGTTGAAGAAACTCCTATGAAATTAATTGAGGATGTTCAACAAAAATTATCAAAGTTGGAAGAAGAATTGAAAAACAATGGACATAAAGATGCCTTTGCTTCTCAAGAATTCTATGATGCGGTAAGAGATGTAATGTCTCGTATTGGAAAAATTAAACAAAAAATTGATTAATATGGTTGTGAACATTATCCTCGATAATCAAAAACAGTGTTTTATCTTGTCGGCTGAATCTGGCTCTTTTAGTGATTATCCACGAATTTTAATAAGTCTTAATCATCTTAAAAATGTTAAATATCAGCCAAAAGAAATAGTGATTGATTACATTGATAATCCGTTGAATGAAATATGGAATAAAATTGATAGACTATTCTTACAAAATAGTACTTTTGAAGTTACACTTGATGAAGAGTCTCAAAACATTTTTAAACGTTCAAAAGATGAAGAACACAATTTTTCTGTTTTTTCAAAAAAGGCTTTGGATGTTAGAAACAACAACATTGATTCCAATGAATTGAAAGAATTCGCGGATATTTTATCTACAACCGCTTTCAAGAGAACTTTAATGCCGTATCAATTATTAGCTAGCTATCATTTAGCCCTTTCTCAAAATGAATGTAATTTCTCAGTTCCTGGATCCGGCAAAACAACTACTGTTCTCGCTGCTTATGAGTATCTAAGAAAATGTGCCAATGAAAATAAAAGAGTGAACAATCTTCTTGTTATAGGTCCATTATCTAGCTTTATTGCTTGGAAAGACGAATATAAAGAATGTTTTGGTGTATTTCCTAAAACATTAGAAATCCGTGGTGGTGTAAAGGAAGAACAAGTTAGAAAAGAACTCATTCAAGGTAGGGTCGATTTAGATTTAATTTTAATAAGTTATGGGAGTCTGGCATCGAAAATAGATACAATTAAACAATTTTTATCCGATAAAAAAGTTATGGTTGTTCTAGATGAAGCTCATCGAATTAAAAATGTTGATGGTGGTGTACAAAGTACAAATGCAATGTCATTGGCTCCATTAGCATCTTCTAGAGTTATCTTAACAGGTACTCCTGCGGCAAATAGTTATGTTGATTTATATAATCTTTTTACATTTATTTGGCCAACCAAAAATGTTATCGGATACTCAATCGGTGCTTTAAACAATATGTCGAGTAATCCTAATGATGGTAGAGTTAGCGATTTGATTAATAAAATATCTCCATACTTTATTCGAATAAAAAAGAGCGATTTGAAGTTACCTGAACCTATTTTTCACGAACCGATATTGGTGGATATGGGACCTGTGCAACAAGCAATTTATGATGCTATTGTTGAAATGGCGGTCAAACGTTTTGAAGATGACACTTTGTCTGCTACATTTAAAAAATCTGCCGCGATTAGATTAAGACAAGCATCAAGCAACCCATCCTTGCTCAAAAAGCCATTGCAAGGTTTATTTACATACGATGAAGACGATAATGATTATCAAGAAGTGTATGATGACGAAATAGATGTTGATAATAGAATTATCGATTTAATTAATAACTATGATTCTTTAGAAATTCCTCCGAGATTGATAAAACTTTTGTCTTTAACAAAATCCTTACTCGATAACAATCAAAAGGTAATCATTTGGTGTGAATTTATTGATACGTGCGAGAGAGTTTCTGAATATCTAAAGGCGAACGGAATTAAAAATAACATCTTATACGGAAAGACTTCTCAAGAAGATAGAGAAACTATAATATCTGCTTTCAAAGACCCTACAAATAGCGATTTCAAAGTTGTTGTAGCAAACCCACATGCAGTCGGTGAATCCATTTCTCTCCACAAAGCTTGCCATAATGCAATCTATTATGAAATGGGTTTTAATGCAGGAGTATATATGCAGTCTAAAGATAGAATTCACCGTGTTGGTTTACCTAAAGATTGCGAAACAAACTATTATTTTATTCAGTCTACTGACTCAGTCGATTCAAATATTTATGATCGCGTATTAACAAAAGAAGAAAAGATGATTAAAATCATCGAAAGCGAAGAAATACCATTAATAAGCAATAACATTGAATTCGAAAATGATCCTGATGAAGATGATATTAAACTGATTATTAAATCGTATTATGAAAGAAGAAAGAATTTATAGTTTACTGTTATCTGCAAAAGATATGTTTAAGCTATATTCCGTCATTGGAGACACGCTTAAAAGTAAAACTGATTTTGCAAATTATTCTAGCAATAACGAATCGTGTAAAAATGCGTTCGAATTATTGCAAAACCTTTGTTTTGTTTCTTTTGAAGATGGTGAATATAAAAAAACTAAAATCATCAATGACGAAAGTAGTTTTAATAAAGAGCTTGTCGAATCTTTAATTACAAACAAAGAAATCCCTATTAAGGATATTTTTAATTGTGATGTTTTTTATGACTCTTTTAAAAATTCTTTTTATATAAATAGAAACTCAATAAAACTTGATTATTCTGGATTAATTATGCTTATGATTGATTTGTCTATTTTAGAGGCCTCATTAAATAGATTATATTTTAGTAATCACCGCTTGCTTAATCTTGTTAAGCCATCCTCTTCAATTAAAATACAACCAAACGTTCAACTTAATCCTGACTTATTAGACAAACTCTTGGAACTTGAACAAAAATTAGGCAATGAAGCAGAAGAAAAAGCATTTGCTTTTGAAAAAAAGAGATTATTCTCTTTAGGAATTACAATGGAACCATTGCATATATCTAAAATTGATTGTAAAGCAGGATTCGATATCGCTTCTTATGAAAGAGATGATGACAAGGCTCCAAGTCGTTTTATAGAAGTGAAAAGTGTTGATACATCACTCCATTTTTACATTTCGAAAAACGAAATCGAATGCTCAAAAGTATATGGTGATAAGTATTTTATCTATTTGTACAACCGTGAAAAAAAGAGTTTTGTAATAATTCAAAACCCTTATAAAGAAATCTTTTCTAACGACAAATGGGAGAAGACACCACAACTATATGATTGTCAATTGAAGAAATAACTATTCTTCATCAATTATTGCGTTGAGTTGGTTGCCTAGTTTCTTAATAATTCCACACACTAAGGCGTTACCCATCATGAAGTAGCGTCTTTTTTCTGGCATACCTGAGTTGGTCCAATTATCAGGGAATTGGTTGATTCTCTCACACTCTATTGGTGTAAGTATTCTCAATTTGTTTTCTTTAGGATCCATAATGATATGGGTACTTCTGTTGGTTGTTCCTTCTGAAGTTAGCATAGTTCTTGCTGGAAGAGACAGTTCATCGTAAGGACTCATTGAGCCTTCGGAATACATATATTCAAAACCGTTCTTATCTTTTCTTGGTATCTTCTTGGAACCACGAAGATATTCATATTTTTTGCGTTGTGATTCACTTAAGAAGTAGTGGGCATCAACGCCATCTTTTTCAACTATTTTGCTTAAGGTCATTGGTTTAACTAAAACCGGTTTTGTTTTTACTGTATAAACCTTATCACCAATCATGTAACCTGCGTTCTCGAATGCTGCGTGGAACTTGTCGGAAACAACAACCAAATCTTTATATCCTTTTTTGAAGTCATAATCTTTAATCGATTTTTCCACAAATTCTTCAATTGGGAATTCTTTTGCAAAAATGCCTTTTGAAGAAATGATTTCAAACGGAGATGAGTCCTTCATAACTTCGTAGTATTTGGTTGATTTGTGGTAAGCAAAAATGAAGATTCTACGTCTTCTTTGTGGATGACCATATTCGGCAGCATTAATGATTCTCCATTCCATAGCATATCCTTGCTCGGATAAGCAGCGGAGCATAATGCCAAAATCTCTGCCTCTTTGTTTAGCTGGAGATTTAACTAATCTATCAACATTTTCTAATAACACAAATGGTGGTTGTTTAGCTTTCAAAATGTCGTTGATTTGCCACCAAAGAACACCTTTCTTTCCTTCGATGCCGTGAGCTTTGCTCAAAGTATGAGCGACTGAATAATCTTGGCAAGGAAAGCCGCCTGTTAACAATGTGTGATCAGGTATTGTTGATTTATCAACTTTAGAAATGTCTACATTTGAATTTTCAGTAGCAGAAGGGAATCTCAAATTATAACAATCAAATGCGTGTTGAGATTTTGTCGCTGGTTCCCATTGGTTTGCCCATACAAAAGTGAATGGACCTTTTTCAATGGCGTGACCATTTTTATCAATTTTAGTGATGTTGTTAAGTCCAACACGGAATCCACCAACACCTGCGAATAATTCAATAACAGTCTTTTTCATATGTTTAGTCTACAACAAAGATAATACACGATCAAGAATAAAATGTAAAGATCTAATAAATTCTTTAGATAATTTATTTTTGCTATGTGCGCGGACGTGCGCTGTTCATTTTTATTACCATTTGATATAATGCATTTTAGTATGGATGATAAGAATAGACATCTTAGTGAGGAAGAGATTTTAGAGATTACCAAAAAGGCAATGCATAAAACCTTTGGTGATTTTGGTTTAGATGAATCTTACACAGGAAGAAATAAGGGTGGTTTAGGTGGCTTTGTTGAAGAACATATTTTTGGATACAAAGCCAATAGTGATGATAATCCCGATTTCATTGACGCCGGTATTGAATTAAAGGTTACTCCTGTTAAAAAGAATTTAGATGGTTCAATTTCATCCAAAGAAAGACTTGTTCTTAATATGATTAACTATAAGTCTGAAGCTTTGGCTACATTTAAAACAAGTTCCTTCTATAAGAAGAATAAGAGATTACTCATTTGGTTCTATCTATATTCATTGGGTGTACATCCATCTAATTTTGAGATTACTGATTATGACCTTTTTGAGTTTGAAAATTCTCTACAATACAAGGTTATTGAAAGAGACTGGAATATAATTCACAACAAGATTGTTAAAGGTAAGGCCCACGAAATATCTGAATCCGACACCGAGTTTTTAGCTGCGTGTACCAAAGGTGCTGATAGCAAAGTATTAACCGAACAATACAATTCAACAATTAAAGCTAAACCAAGGGCATATAGCTTTAAGCAATCCTTCATGACATATCTTTATAGGAACTTAATTCATAACATTGCTCCATATTCTCCATTAATCTCGGAAGATGAGTGGATGAAGAATCCTCTTGAAGAGATTTATAAAGAAAAGATGTCCGTTTATCATGGAATGACACAAAAGCAATTATGTAGAAGATTTGGCGTTAGTTCCAAAGCAAAGCAACTTAACTTTATGTTGGTTCAAAGAATGCTTGGTATTTCAGGTAGAAGTAAGGCTACCGCAGAAATGGAAGTAGCAGGTATTATCTTTAGAACGATTACTGTTGATAAAAACGGAAGACCAACCGAATCTATGCCATTTACTGCATTCGAGTTTGAGGAGTTAATAAATACTCCTTGGGATGATTCATCTATTCGTGAAGACTTTGTTGATTTAAAGATGATGATTTTTGTTTTTAATGAAATCGATGGTGTTATCTCCTTCGATAGAATTCAATTTTGGAATGCTCCAAACTCAGTTGTCGATGGCGATATTCGAAAGATGCACGAAGAATGTGCCGATATGGTAAGAAGAGGAGAAGCGTTCTATTTTGACCATAATGGCAAAGTTAAAGATAAATTCCCAAAAGAGACAAGAAATTCCAATGGTGTATGTCATGTAAGACCTCACGCAAGAGTCGAGGCGGACCATTATGATCTTCCAGTTCCTGATAGAGAAACAGGAATTACTTCATACACAAAACAAAGTTTTTGGTTTAACAAAGATTTTATTGAGCGCATTCTCGAAGGAAAGATTTAATCCTTTTTATTGCTGACAAAACCATTAAAGCCCGGCAGGATTATTGCTAGGAGGAAATAATGGTCAGCAAACATGTCTAAAGATCACGAGCAATTTTTGTTGAAGTGTGAATTAGCAAAATCAATGTTGATGAGAGTTTGGGCTAAAGGCCTTATCACCGATGAAGAAATGAAAGAATCGATGGAAAGGATAGAGGAAAAACTTAAGGATGAAGAAAACAAAAAGAACATCAAAAAATAACGTTCGAATCCCGTCGTGGGCTCGAATTTACGAAGTAATGTATCAAAATTGTATTACTCCCCCTTGCATTTGAGTCTTTTTGCATCAATATTGTTGTACTCACACACCTAAGTATTATTACTTTGATACAAAGTACAGATAGAGGGTTGTTGCAGAAAATGGGCTTAAATGCTCATTTTTTCTTTATTTTTAACTATTTCAAT
>JAFSPN010000066.1 GCA_017442875.1 Bacilli bacterium | reverse complement strand
TATAGACTTAAGACCTTCTTTGTTTTTTGCTAAGCAAATACAGTGCGTTGGTCTAATGTGTTTAAGCAACGTGGTTGGTGTTTCTAACTTCGCTAATTCTTCGTGAGTTAAATGACGATTGTTTTTAGTTAATAAGACGAGCATTGGCTGCCAAACATCGTTTAAAACACGAGCGTCGTAGTTAGCGCGGTGAGCTTCATCTTCGTTATAGACGACTTCCATGTTACGGCATAAACTGCCTAAACGATGGCTCTTAGATTCTGGGAATAAATAACGAGATAAGGATAAAGTATCAATAACTGGATTTGTTAATTCCTGATCGCCATTTCTTCTTAAGGCATGTTGAATAAATGAAAAGTCAAAGTCAGCATTGTGGGTGACGAGAATCGCATCGCCAATAAAGTCGACAATCCTTGGCAAAGCCTCTTTAATTGTAGGTTGACCTTCAAGCATCTTATCATTGATGCCAGTAATTTCCACGATCTTTTTAGGAAGTGGACATTCAGGATTGATTAAAATATCGATTTCTTCGGTAACGATTCCGTTTTCAACACGGACCGCACCAAATTCAATAATGCGGTTATAGGCGCAGTTTAAACCAGTTGTTTCTAAGTCGAGAACAACGTATTTAGCGTGATTTAAGCGGATAGGTGCTGGGTTTTTAATATATTTTAGTTGATCATCAACCATATAGAACTCAACGCCATATAACATCTTGATATCATTTTTCTTACCCGCCGCTTGTGCATCAGGATAGCCTTGGACGACAGCGTGGTCAGTGATAGCCATAGCGGTATGGCCCATCGCTTTTGCGTAACGGGCATAGTCCGCCATATGGGTAATACCATCCTGCGTAGACATGTTTGAATGTAGGTGAAGTTCAACACGCTTCTTTTCGCATGTATCACTTGGTACTTCATCCGGTGGTAATAAGTCGATAAAGTGGGCTTTCACCGCCATTGATTTATTGAAATCGTCATAGTAAGCAGCGCCTCTTACCCTCACATTAGTGCCCCACTTCTTCATCTCTTCAACGAGTTGATCGTTAATCGAGGCATTTTGATATGTATTCGCGTAAATCGCTCCACCATCATCGTCATATAAACCAATTGTTAGTTTCTTTCGATCACCATATTCATTAACTTCCACAGAAAAGACTTTCGCAGAGAAGTCAACGTGGTCACTACTTTTAGTAATGTTATCAATAATGTCGACAGGGTCATAATTGCCGCGCTTGTTAAGGCGTGCTCTTTCACGATCTCGAGCCATTTCACGAGCGTTTTGACGCATCATCTTCATCATCTCATCTTCGGTTTCTTCGTTGAGTTGAGCCTTTTCTCTAGCGATCATTTCTTCAACTT
The DNA here is from genome assembly GCA_017442875.1 of Bacilli bacterium. Classification (GTDB taxonomy): domain Bacteria; phylum Bacillota_I; class Bacilli_A; order RFN20; family CAG-826; genus RUG14515. Next base: position 46,621 of record JAFSPN010000066.1, on the reverse strand, counting down.
CACTGCGGTCGTTGATTTGTCGAGCAGCGCTTTCTTCTTCGATTTCTTTTTCGACGACTTTTTCGGCTTGTTTAACGATCTTGCGCATTTCGGTTTTAGAAATCTCTGGACCTTCGTCTGGTTTGACTTCTTCAAGGATGACAAATTCATAGTTTAAAAAGTCGAGGAAATCTCTAAAGTCTTTGATGATTTGTTCGTATTGGGCTTTTTCCGCCTCGTTAGCGTAAATTATCTTAAGATAATTATCATCGCTTGTATCGAGTTCCAAATTGTGAGGAATGCGGTACAAAGTTTGATACCAATCTTCAAATAATTTCACTAAGTCATCCATATTAGGTCTGACTAAGTAAGAAAATCTTAGTAAGTATGGATAAGTAAGACCATTTAAAGCATCTTGGAACTGTCTTAATAAATGGTATTTCCAAGGGGTGTTTTTAACGATCATCATATCGATTTGGTTACGGTTGAAACGGTTTCGTCCCACCATTTCAAAATCCATATCAAAATCATCGATATTTTCGATATTGAGATGCTTTAGAAATGAAATCATTCTTTCATTCATAGCTAGTTAAACATCCCCCTAAACACATAGTACCAAAGGTCTTTGCCAAGAACGACCACCATCAAGACGAGCAATAAACCAATGCCGACAAAAGAAATAATGTTTTTGACTTTTTCTGGTATTTTCTTTCTCGCTGTGACTTCAATGATGAGCACTAAAAGTTGCCAACCATCTAAGCCTGGGAAAGGTAGCAAGTTAAAGATGGCTAAGTTAATGGAAATAAAACTCCAGTAATAAAGGAATCTTCCAAAACCATAATCTTGTAAGACAGATGTCGTTTCAAAGCCGACCGCGACGATACCACCCACTTCTCCCCATGATGCTGGCTTGGTAAATAGATCGCCAAGGGCTTGGAACAAGGTAACTGAGCAACGGCCATAGTCAGCGCATGTGCCATTTATCACTTGGGCAAAAGTCTTATTTTGATTGATGGTTAAGGCCAAGCCAAATGGCTCATATTTGCCTTCTTTAGTGTTGACTTTTAAATTAACTGTGAGTTCGTCAACTGCTGTTTTTTCATCGTTAGCCTGTTTGATTTTAAGATTGAAATTAACATAGTTAAAAGTGTTTGGTAAGACGATGTTGGTAAAGTCTGGCTTACCTTCTGCATCTAATCCATAGACGCATAATTTATCAGTTAAATCACGATTCTTAAGTGTCAATGTATCAAAGTTAAAGCAAACAGCATATTTACTAGAATCGTTAGTATCAATTGTGGCTTCTTGATCCAAAACATAAAAAACGTAATTAGTTTTTTCTACTTCGTCTTTAAACTGCATGGCTTCATATTCATAAATCGCCATATCTTTAATGCCCGCTTCCGCGGCAATTGATGATTCGGTGACATTGAATTGATTGACATATAAGCCCTTTGGGAAGAAGTTAGAAATGAATAAAAAGACAAACGCTAAAACAGCGTTCATGGTCACGCCTGCAACTAAGATAATCGCTCTCTTCCAAGGCTTAATGCCGTTTAATGAACGGGATTCGTCGATGGTCACACCCTCTGGTAGTTCCACGCCTTCTCCATACATTGAGACATAACCACCGAAAGGAATGCCCCTTAAAGTAAATTGAGTTTCACCGTTTTTCCTTTTGTATTTAAATAAAGCGGGACCCATACCAATGGAATATTCCAAACAATAGACGTTAAAGGCTTTAGCAGCGGCTAAATGACCGAGTTCATGAATAATGATTAAAACGGATAAGAAAACGAGGAAAAGAAGAACGTAAAGTATTGTCATTAAAACTTGCATACTAGTATTCTCCTTTCTTGATCATCTCTTTAACCATTGAACGGGTTAATAGGTCAACTTGTTTAAGATCCTCATAATTAGGATTTTTAATACTCTTTTGTTTTGATAAACAAGTATTGATAATCTTTTCAATTCCTAAGAATGGAATCTCGTGATTTAAAAACGCTCTTACAGCTTCTTCATTAGAGGCATTAAATATGGCCCCTAGAGTTCCTTTTTCTTCGATGACCTTTTTAGCGACGTTAACGATTGGGAAACGCTTGATATCAAACTCGCCAAACGAAGTATTCTTGATAGAATCAAGATTATCGGTAACCACTGTTTGATAATCGGTCAAACCTTGGTATAGGGCGTATTTAATAGGTACGCGCATATCAGGCTTACCCACATCAGCGCGATAAGTGCCATCATTATAGCGCACAATTGAATGAACGAAGGAATTATAATTGATTAAGACGTCGATATCTTGATAGCCATAGCCAAATAAATAATGGGCTTCGATGATTTCAAATGTCTTATTGACCATCGTCGCACTATCGATGGTAATCTTTTTGCCCATCTTCCAGTTTGGATGGGCTAAAGCTTGTTCTGGTGTGATATCGCTTAATTGATCTCTACTAAGATTTCTAAAAGGACCACCACTCGCGGTAATAATGATTTTATCAACATTTTGATTGTCGACCGCTAAACATTTAGCAATGGCGACATGTTCACTATCGATAGGATAGAGTTTACCTTTACCTTTAGAAAGAAGATGATTGATAATTTCTCCACCGACGACTAATGATTCTTTGTTAGCAAGGCATAAGATTTTGTCGTTCTCTAAAGATGTAATTGATGGTTTAAGCCCTACAAATCCCACTAAAGCGTTAACAACCATCTCAGCCCCACTATTTCTAATGAGTTCGTTTAATCCTTCATCACCACAATAAAAATGGATGCTTGGATATTGTTTTTGATAATAATTGACGCTGCTTTTATTTTGTAAGCAAATTGAACTGATGTGCGGGAAGCGCTTGATAATCCCACGCACGTACCTCGTTCTTTGGCCTATAGAAAAACTAACGAGGTCAAAATCATGGGGGTTTTTGAGCATCACATCAATAGTTTGTTGGCCAATTGAACCGGATGCCCCTAAAAGGCATACGGAAATCATGGAAGAATGCTACCTCCAGACGGTTGTGTTAAGTTTGCAAAAATTGAAATATAAATCGCAGCGGTAATGCCAGCGAATAAAAGCGAATCTAGTCTATCAAGGATACCGCCGTGTCCTGGAATAAGGTTAGAGAAATCTTTGATTTGATAATGTCTTTTAATAGCGGAGAACACTAAATCACCCACTGTTGATAATAATGGAATGACAGTGGATAAAATAAAGATATGGTATATGTGTTCTCTATCCAAAATGCCTGGAAGTAAAGCGTGCTTACCACCATCGACGAAGGCGAATAATAAAGCATAACCACTTAGGAAGATACTCGTTAAGATCACACCGCCAAAGAAACCTTCCCAAGTTTTTTTAGGGGATAACCTTTCGTTCATCTTGTTTCTGCCAAAGAAGACACCAACGAAGTAAGCAAAAGCGTCATTTAAACAAGCCCCTAACGCCACATATAAAACAAGGAAGAATGAGGTGCAGTTATCATATAAGTTGATATATGGCACGGATTGACCAGCTTCTTTTAAAGCTTCGTGATACATATGAACAGGATAGAACCTTAAGTAAAGGAAGCTTTCTAAGCCTAAAGAAATGATGACAATGGCCGTGAAAATAAAGCAGGCGTCAATAATAGTAAAATTCTTATCGATGAAAATGGTCATCGCGGATAAGCAAATACCGACAAACATAATCGTAATGCTCATTGATAAATGATCATAACCATCAAAGATGCGCCAATTAGCGTCCATCTCAGTGATGTCTTGAATGACTGGCCAAAGCAAAACTAAAAACGCTAGTAAGAACGAGATGATGTATAGGACCTTTGAATACTTCGTTTTAGCGCATCTGATAATTTCAATAATCGCTAAAACTAAAACAGCGACAATTAAACCTAAGAAAGGCCAATCGCCAAAGATAATAAAAGGTAACACTACGACGATGCCAATCAAAGCGGCGATGATTCGAGTGCGCATACTAACAACCGCGGAATCGCTTAGTTCGTTAGGTTGAAAAATAGGTCTTCTTTGCTTTTCCATAATAAAGTCAAAATTAGTATACACAAAAAAAGCGGTATTTGGTACAATTACCGCTATTTTTTATAAATAAACTGTTAAAAATTAAAGAGACATTAATTCTTTTTCTTTGTCTGCGACAACTTGATCGACCATCTTAATGGAATCAGAAGCGACTTTTTCTAAGTCTTCTAACATTTTCTTTTGATAGTCTTCAGTATATGCTTCATCATCTTTTGCGAGTTCGACATAATCACGACGAATATTACGGATGGCGACTTTGATATCTTCACCATATTTCTTAGCTTGTTTAACGACTTCTCTTCTTCTTTCTTCGGTGAGTAAAGGAATGAGCAATCTAATTTGTGTGCCTTCGTTAATTGGGTTAATTCCTAAATCGCTCTTATTGATGGCAGCGATAATTGATTTGATATCATTTTTGTCATAAGGCTTAATCAATAATTGTCTTGGTTCTGGAACAGAAACAGAGCTCATTTGATTAATTGGTGTCATTGAACCATAGTAATCCACTTCGATGCCATTGAGCATGCTTGGTGTGGCTTTTCCTGTTCTTAAAGAGGTTAATTGTTGTCTTAAAGAATCGATGGATTTATTCATCTTTTCTTGCATATCTAATACGAGTTCATCCATAAAGAATTATTCTCCTTTTTTACAGACACTACCGACGTTTTCACCTTTGGCCGCTTTTACAAAATTATCAGCGTCCATTTTGAAAACGCGAACTTGAATGTCTTTGTCTTTAATTAATTCTAACGCAGTTTGGTCCATGATTTGAAGATTTTGTTTAATCATCTCTTGATAGGAAATGACCGGGAAGAATTTAGCGTCCTTATATTGACGCGGATCTTTATCATAAACGCCTTCCACACCGTTTTTACCCATTAAGATAGCATCGACATTAAGTTCAATAGCTCTCATGGTTGCAGCGGTATCGGTGGTGAAATATGGTTTTCCTGTTCCACCACTTAAGAAGACGACTTTGCCTTCGTTCATTGCTTTATCAGCAACTTCCACACTATATGGAACGTTAACTTCTTTAACTGGCCCAATTGCACTGGTCACTAAGGAAGGAACACCTAAAAGTTTTAATTTAGCGCTTAAAGCGACTGCGTTAATCACCGTGCCCATCATGCCCATAAAGTCCGCTTCATATTGATCCATACCAGCATCTTTAGCGATTTTACCGCGCCAAATATTTCCTGCGCCGATAACAATACAAATTTGTACACCTGCGTCATAAATCTTTTTGACCATTTCCGCCATACTTTGTAAAGCATCCGCGGATAAAATAGCGTCACTATTTTCTTTGAGGGCTTCGCCTGATAGTTTTAATAAAACTCTTTTATATGCCATGGGTTTTCCTCCTAAAAAAAGAAACACCAAAGGTGTCTCTTTTTGATTTAATTACTTCATTTGGCTCATGACTTCGCTAGCGAAATCATCCTTACGTTTTTCAATGCCTTCACCAACTTGGTAACGGACATACTTAAGAACGTTTGTCTTCTTTTCTTCTAAGACTTGGCCAACTTTCTTACCAGATTCTGTATCTAATAAGTAAGGTTGTTCAACAAGAACCATTTCGGCGAAGTATTTGTTAACTTTACCACCGATGATCTTCTTGAGCATTTCTTCTGGTTTACCAGCAAGTTTTGGATCTTGCTTAGCAGCTTCAAGTTGAATCTTGGTTTCGTGTTCAATAGCATCTGCGCCGATGGCTTGGGTATTTAAATAGGATGGGTTATTAGCGGCAATGTGCATCGCTAATCCTTTACCTAATTCAGCGTCTTCTTTGTCTAAGACAACGACGACCGCAATCTTACCACCCATGTGGATGTAAGAATAAACAAAGTTGTTACCTTTTTCGATAACTTCGAATCTACGAAGATCGAATTTTTCGCCCATCTTAACGGTGGCGTCAGTGAATAACTCAGTTGTTAAAGCCTTAGCTTCTTCAACATCTTTTGGTTGTTTTTCTAAGATTGTACCAGCAACATTTTCCACTAAGGCTTTGAAAGCATCGCCTTTAGCGACGAAGTCGGTTTCACAGTTGACTTCTAAAATGACGGTACGACCGCATTTTTCGCAAGTCTTTGTTAAGGCTAAACCTTCAGCGGCGATTCTATCAGCTTTCTTCGCGGCTTTGGCTAAACCCTTTTCTCTTAACCAGTCGGTGGCTTTATCTAAGTCTTCGTCATTGTTTAATAACGCGGCTTTGCAGTCCATAAGACCCGCACCGGTTCTATCACGTAATTGTTTAATTAAATCAATTAAGGCCATTATTTGTCTTCTCCTTCAGCTTCTGCTGGAGCGGCTTCTTCTTTTGCTTCAACTGGGGCTTCTTCACCTTCGGCTTTTGGGGCTTTTGGGGCTTTGGCTTTACGTTGTTGTTTTTCAGCATTGCGGCGAGCTTCTCTTTCCGCTTGTTCTTTTTCAAAAGCTTCTTGACGGGCTTGTCTTTCAGCTCTAATTCTCGCTAATTTCTCAGCGTTTTCTTTTTCGGTTTGTTTGATGACTTCTTTCATGGTCACGGCTTCGCCTTCATCTTTGGTGTAAGCGACAACTGGGACACCGTTCTTGCTTTCAACGATTGCGTCAGCGATGACGGCTAAGATTAAGCTGAATGAACGGACAGCATCATCATTGGCAGGAATGACATAGTCAACGACATCTGGATCACTATTTGTATCAACAATAGCGAAGACTGGGATGCCTAATTTTCTAGCTTCTGCAACAGCATTGTGTTCAATGCGTGGGTCAATCACGAAGACGGCATTTGGAACTTTTCTCATTTCCTTAATACCTTCTAAGTTCTTGCTTAATTTGTCTTTTTCTCTACGAAGTTGAGCGGCTTCGACTTTGCTTAAGAGGTCTAATTCGCCTTCTTCTTCTCTTCTTTCGAGTTCTTTCAAGTATCTAATACGGGATTGGATGGTCTTGAAGTTTGTTAATGTACCACCTAACCAACGGTTGGTGATGTAGAAACTGCCGGAACGTAAAGCTTCTTGTTGAGTAGCTTCTTGGCATTGTTTCTTGGTGCCGACGAATAAGACTTTACCACCATTGTCCACGATTTCTTTCATCTTGGCATAGGCTTCTGTAATTGCGTCGACGGTTTTTTGTAAGTCAATGATATAAACACCATTTCTTGCACCATAGATGTACTTTTTCATCTTTGGGTTCCATCTACGGGTTTGATGACCGAAATGCGCACCGGCTTCTAAGAGCTTTCTCATTGTGATAACTGGTGCATCAGGATCATGCATAACTGCTTCCATTGTTGGATTTGCAGCTTGTTCTGCTGGAGTGGCTTGTTCAGCGACTTCTTCGAGAACTTCTTTCTTTTCTTCTGCCATTTATTTGGCCTCCTTTTGTTTTTACCTCCATCGCTTCGAAGAACTCGACCACTTGGCTAATGCCAAGCACAACGGCAGTTCAATTCACGATGTGTGTATTTCTGTGTACCCACAGCGTTTAATATATTAACAAAGCACATAAGTGCATGCAAGTGAATTATTTCTTTTTTGCGCGAGGAAAGGCTTTTTCGTAAGTGTCTTTCATCGCTTCTTCGGTAACATGAGTGTATACCTGGGTGGCGTTTATACTTTCGTGGCCAAGCAACTCTTGAATAACGCGAAGGTCTGCGCCGTTTTCTAATAGGTGTGTCGCAAAGCTGTGTCTAAGGATGTGTGGGTGTAAACCTACAAATAGACCTGTTTTCTCTTGGATAGCGTCGAGGATATATTCTAATCCACGAGTGGTTAACGGACCACCTTGAGCATTAAAAAATAAAGGCGACATCATACTATCTTGCATCTTTTTATCTTGGTGTTTCTTTTGCCAAAGGATGTATTTATTAACGAGTTTTGCTCTATCGTTATCGATATAGTTTTTCAAAACTTTTTTACAATCTTCCGAAAAAGGAATAATGCGTTCTTTGTTGCCTTTACCCAATACACGAATAAGTCTTTCTCGCATATATACTGATTGGATGTTAAGGCTCACTAATTCTTGAGCACGCACTCCAGAATAATAAAGCAAATACAAAATGGCTTGATCGCGGTTTTTAAGATTATCAGTTCTTTCAGCGTTTCGAGCGAATAGTTCTTGAATTTGTTCTTTATATAAACCATGCGGATATTTGGTCTCTGTTTTAGGGGCTTTCATCAAGATAAAAGGATTATCTTTTATATAACCTACATTAACCATATACTTATAGAAGTGTCTCAAAGAACAAAGACGCCTCTTACAGCTTCTTTTGCTCACCCCACGAGATAACTCTTCAGTCAAGAAATTACGAATTGTTAAAACGTCAACATCTTCCATAAGAGTACCTTCTTTAAAAATGTACTCGCAAAAAAGATCGATGTCTTCTTGATAGCTTTTCGCGGTCTTCAAAGAATAATTCCGCTCAGTAACGATGTAATTTAAAAACTCTTGTTCGGGTTTATTCATACTAGTTAATTATATCAAAGATAAGAAAAAAACGGATTATTTCCGTTTCGTTCTTCTGATTTTTTCCATGTGGGTGCATTTTGGATAATTGATACATCCAAGGAAATAACCATATCTACCTTTCTTTTTGATGAGATAACCATCACAATCCGGGCAATCTTTTACCGGTTTAGCATCTTCCACGGTTGGAGAGACGTTTGTGTTAGGTATCTTTCTTGTGTAGCGGCACTTCGGGAAGTTAGCACAGCTGATAAATGTGCTACCATTTTTCTCTCTTAAGACGAGATCACCACCACATTCAGGACATTGTTCACCAATCTTGACGAGTTCAACTTTTTCGGTTTCTTCCTTCTGCACGTATTTACATGATGGGAAGTTAGAACAACCAACAAAGGTACCATTCTTGCCTTCTTTGATGACAAGCGGAGCACCACAGATTGGGCACTTTTCACCTGTTTCTTCAAACTTTTCTTTATACATTTTTTGACTGACAATGTTGAAGTGTTCAATAAATGGATAATAGAATTCATTTAGAATTTTGCTACGTGATTGGCTACCATTCTCGATATCATCGAGTTTGCTTTCCATTTGAGCGGTATACTTGGTATTAACGATTTCTGGGAAATACTTGTTAAGCACTGTGGAAGTTAAGGCACCTTGTTGGGTGATTGTTAAGATACCACTTTGATCATCAACATATTTTCTTTTTCTAATTGTTTCAATTGTGGAAGCATAAGTGGATGGACGACCAATGCCAACTTCTTCCATGAGTTTAACAATCTTAGCTTCACTATAATGAGCGGGAGCTTGTGTGAATTTTTGTTCCGCTTCTTTATAGACCACTTTGAATTCTTTACCTTCTTCAAAATCTGGGAAGTAATCAAAGTGATTTTCTTCTTTTTCGCCATCAGCATAAACGGCTTCATACCCTTTAAAAAGAGTGCGTGTTAAATCTAATTTATAAGATAGACCACCACCATTTAAGAAAATGGTCATTTGTTCATCTTTCTTTGATTGCATCAAAGAAGCAAGTGTGCGGTTATAAATTAATTTATACAAATTATATTGATCATTTGTTAAGAATCTTCTAACGGATTCTGGAGTTCTATGATTGCTTGTTGGACGAATGGCTTCGTGAGCATCTTGCATCATGCTCACTTGTCTAATCTTTTTAGCGTGACCTAAGTATTCTTTACCGAATTTTTCTTGGATATAAGCGGTCGCTCTTTGAACAAATGTTGGTGAAAGTCTCGTGGAGTCAGTTCTCATATAGGTGATTAAACCAACATGTTCGCCATCGACTTCAATACCTTCGTATAATTGCTGGGCAATTAACTGTGTCTTTTTAGTTTTGAATTTTAAACGAGAGAAAGCTTCTTGTTGTAAGGTTGAAGTGATGAATGGTTCTTTACTATCGCTCACTTTAATCTTCTTTTCAATGTGATCAACCACTAGGTTTTCTGGAATGCGGTCGACGATTGCTTGAGCGTCAACGCCATTAGTGATTTTCTCATCCTTATCGGTGATGAGATTAACGGAGAAGGTGCGGTTAAATGCATCAATTTTGACATTGATGGTCCAATATTCTTCGGGAACAAACTTCGCGATTTCTTCATCGTGATCCGCGATCATTTTTAATGTAGCGGATTGGACACGACCACCAGAACGCGAACGAATCTTTTTGAATAATAAAGTCGATAATTTAAAACCAATAATACGGTCGATAATACGGCGAGTCTCTTGGGAAGAGACTAAGTTTTGGTCAATCGTGCGAGGATTAAGCATAGCTTCACCGATGGAATCACGAGTGATTTCATGGAATTCCAAACGCTTGGTGGTATTAACATCTAAGCCTAAAACTTGGGCTAAATGCCAGGCAATGGCTTCACCTTCTCTATCAGGGTCAGTGGCAAGGATGACTTCATCACACTTGCTCATCGCTGTTTTTAATTCTTTAACGATGTGTTGCTTATCTTTATTGATGATGTAAGTTGGTGCGAAATCATCATTTACATTAACGCCTAAACCATCTTTACCAGATGTCGCTAAATCGCGAATATGGCCTAACGAGGCCATGACGACATAGTTGTCTCCAAGGTATCTTTTGATGGTTGTGCATTTGGCTGGTGATTCAACAATAACTAACTTCATTTTCGTAGCTTCCGAGACAAAAATATAATGCTTGCTATATGGCTTGTCAACGAACATTTCTCTTTATTCCTTAATTAAATAAAAGGGAACTTTATTTAAGAAAATTTGCAAAAAATTATCGCCACTTAAGTTCGCTCAAGATTGTCTCACTATCAATCGTAATAATGGCACCTTCACCGATTAATTGGTTGTTTGCAGTTTGGCAAGGAATAGCTTCTGGAGCGACAAAAACATCCTTATTCATCTCTAAGGCTAAATTGACTGAAATCATCGTCCCACTGTTATAGGTATTGACTTGTGGAACATAAATTCCATTTGATAAACCCACCACAATACGATTACGCATTGGAAAATTACACCCATTAGGAGGAGTCCTTCCTGGATATTCACTTATTAGTAAATGATTTTTCTTTATTTCATCGTATAGTTTCTGATTATCCGGTGGCCAACAATAATCAATGCCTGAACCTAAAACAGCGATTGTTCTACCACCGCTATTAATTGCACACTCGTGAGCAGTAGCATCAATTCCTTGGGCGAGACCAGAAACAATCACTCGCCCTTTAGCGATTTCAGAAACTATCTTTTCCGTGCAATACTTTCCATATTCGCTAATTTTTCTAGAACCCACAACCGCGAGGGTTTGAGGATTATCTAATAAAGAAATATCTCCATAATAGAAAAGAACAATCGGTGGAAACAAAATTTGTTTAAGCCTTAATGGATAATCATAATCGAGCAAAGTAATAGCTTTACATTTTAAAGAACGGTTCACCTTTTCAACTTCCTTCATCGGTGGATCTTCCTTAAGTTCTAAGGCCGTTATTATCTTATGGAAATCACCTCCATATTTAACAGCGAAATAGATGAGTAATGGACGACTATCAAAATGCGTCATAAAAAAATACCTCCTAATTACTAATCGGGAGATTTTTCAAATTTGTCCAAAAAAATTTAAAAAAGTGAAATTTTTTCGATAAAACAGGCTTTTACAGGAGCGTAAGAAAAGCGATGAAGGTGTTTGACTGGTCCATACTTTTTAAGCGCTTCAAGGTGGTCTTTTGTACCATATCCTTTGTTTTTCTTAATGTTATATTCTGGATATTTCTTATCTAATTCATAACAAAGATGATCACGGGAAACCTTCGCTAAAATGGAGGCCGCAGCGATACTTTGCGATAAGGCGTCACCATGCACTAAATCAATGACTGGAACATCGTATCCTTTCATCTTCATGCAATCAGTTAATATCAAATCAAACTGGTGATTCATTGCTTCGATTGCCTTCATCATCGCCATGCGTGAGGCGTTTAAAATATTAACCTCATCTATCTCATCAGGACCGATTGACGCAATGCCGTATGCGATAGCGTTTTCAATGATGATTTTATAGGCTTCTTCTCTTTGCTTTTCGCTTAACTTTTTTGAGTCGTTAATCAAAGGAGAATTAAAGTCAGGTGGCAAGATTACAGCCGCGGCAAAAACAGGGCCAAGAAGACATCCTCTTCCCGCTTCATCACAACCGACGATTAGCTTATAGCCGTCTCTATAATATTGCTCATCAAAATCAAGACTCATACCATTCAAGAGTGATGCTTCCTAATAGTCCATCTTTAAATTCTTTTAATAGGAGAGATTCCGCTCTTAAAAGATCGTTTTCGCCAGTGCTAGTGACAATTTTTCTTCTCTCAGCGATTTGCTTTAAAACATCTAAACGATCGCCGATTTCCTTGATATCAAATCTATTAAATAAGCTTTCTGGATAATTTTCTTTCAAGAACTTCAAAAGGTACTCACCAAGCACCTCATTTGGCAAAATATCCTCGCGAATTGCGCCAATAAGTGCCAGATTTGCGGCCTTTTTTTGATTTTCATAGCTCATTGGCAAGATTCCAGGGGTATCCAAAAGGAGGAAGTCTTTATTGACACTAATCCACTGCTCTCCACGGGTATAGCCAGGCTTATTCTGCACGCCTGCTGCTTTACGCTTTGCAAGGCGGTTAATAAGGGAGGATTTACCAACATTAGGAATGCCAATAATCATTGTTCTAATTGGCTGAGGTTTCATACCTTTTGCCACCTCTTTAGCGTGCTTTTCTTTACCGAGTTCCATGACCGCTTTTGAGAGGATGATTTCCGCATTATTCTTTTTTAAATCTAAAGAGATAACTTTATCGAATCTCTTACTTAATTCAACGCCCCATTTCTTAGTTTGTTCTGGGTCCGCTAAATCGATTTTAGTAAGAACGATAAGCTTCTTTTTATTAGCGGTCAACTTACCCAAATTTTCATTGATTGATGACAATGGAGCGCGGGCATCAAAAAGCTCAATAACGACATCAACAAGTTTAACCTTATTTTCGACTTCGTTTAAGGCTTTATTCATGTGTCCTGGAAACCAGTGAATTTGTTGTCCCATAACTCTCCTTTAGAAATATTTAGGCCATTGATATTGCTTGTTGATCAGTTTATATTCCGCTTCTACTAGACCACCACAATTACGGCAATCACCATTAGTTTTATATGTCTTTCCGCATTCTTGACAAACATAATCTTTCACGGATAATTGGGCCTTTCCTTCAATGGCAACAAGGACGCCCACAATGTTTTCTTTTTTAATAGCGACACCCATTGTTGCACAATCGTTTGAGCTGTTGCGGTTATCACCTAAAAGCCAATATTCATTTTCTCCTAGTGTAATCGGAGAAGTTGTGTCTTTATCATGAAGATGGCCTTCGTTGATATTGATTTTAAAAGGGTATTTGATATTAACTTGTTCTTCATTATTGTTTAGCCATAATAAGCCATCTTTAATCTCAAAAGTGTCACCTGGTTTAGCAATTACTCTTTTGATTTTCATCTTTGCACCGGGCTTTAAAACGCCGTCTTCAGTGTAATCATTTTTATATTTAGCATTATATGGGTAATACGTTGAAACGATGTCAAAGCGGTCAATATGGTCTAACGCGGCTTTATGTCTATCAACAATGCCAAAGTCCACGATTGAACCTGCGCGTTCATCATCCGCCCCATTTAACGTTGGAGACATGGAAATACCTGAAACATAAACTAGTTCATAATAATAAGAATGGAAAACAAGGCCGCCCACAAAGCATAAGGCAAGCACTAATAGAAAATATCCAGAAATCGATAATATGGCTTTAAGTTTCTTGTTTTTCATCCTTCTCATTATATGAGATAAGAAACACGCACGCAATAAAAAAGGGATTCATCTGAACCCCTTTTTTCAATAACCTGACTCTTAGAGAATCTCTTTGATTCTTGCAGATTTGCCAGACAATTTGCGGATGTAAGTGATTTTGTTTCTTCTGACTTTACCTCTACGGATAACTTGCACAGAAGCAACGGCTGGAGAATTCACTGGGAATGTTCTTTCAACACCAATGCCACCACTCATTTTACGAACTGTAAATGTCGCGGAGACACCACCACCACGGCGGGAGATAACCACACCTTGGAAGTTTTGGATACGAGCTTTGTTACCTTCGACGATACGAACGGAAACTTTGACTTCGTCACCAGAGGAGAATTCTGGTAAATCATTACGTAATTGACTAGCGGTGATCTCATTAACTAAATTGTTGTTCATAGTCTTTATAGACCTCCTTCATGTAATGCTCTCTTGATGTTCATTCTCATTTTCGACAGCGGAACATCCGTATCATGTTTTAAAACATGCTTGATTATAATAACAACATAGATAGCTATTTGCAAATACTTTTTATAAAAAGATATTAGATGTAAAGCAAAAATGCTTGACACTTATTATTATTACTAGTAATATTGTCCCGGACATAAAAATTAGGAGGCTATTATTATGGTTAAAATTAGATTAACAAGAATCGGCAGACATAAAGATCCATTCTTCCGTGTCGTCGCCGCTGACAGTCACTATGCTCGTGATGGTCGTATCATTGAACAAATCGGTTACTATGATCCAGCAAAAGGTATCGAAAGTGCCGTTATCGATGAAGAATTAGCATTAAAATGGTTAAACGCCGGTGCTGTTCCAAGTGAAACAGTTAAAGCCATGTTCAACCGTAAAGGCATTAACGCCAAATACGCTAGTAGCAAAAAAGAAAGCAAATAGGAGAATCAATGATGGATTACGAGAAAATTGTTAAAACAATCATTGATCCAATCGTTGAAGATTCTGATTCAGTTCTTCTTAGAGTTAACGAAGAAGAAAAAGACGTCTTAATTATTATCGCTGCCGAAAAAGAAGATACCGCGAGACTTATCGGTCGTAAAGGCATCATCGCTAACGCTATTAGAGAAGTTGTTTCTGTGGCGGGCAAGAGCGAAGAAAAGCACGTCCATCTCAAATTTGAATCTTTTGATGATGAAAATAAAGAGGATTAATCCTCTTTTTTCTTAAAATATGAAAGACGAATATTTGTTACTTGGTTATATTACTGACGCCTTCTCCTTAGATGGTACTTTGAAGGTGCTCAGCAAAACCGACTTCGCGGATATTCGTTATCAAGAAGGTAAGGAAGTCTATCTTTATAACGCGAGAAATAATCAAAGAAATTGCTTTATTGTGAAGGGCTATCGCTCCAACGGACAATTCGACTTTGTGAAGCTTGAAGGCATCAACACCAAAGAAGACGCACTCGCTTATAAAGGATATGAAATCCACGCCTTAAAAGATTATCAACACATGGATAAAGACACCTATTACTTTAGTGACCTTGTAGGTTGTGAAGTGTTAGATGATAAAGGTACGGTTTTAGGCAAAGTGAGCCTTGTTGAAGAATTCCCCGCGCAGCTCACTTTAAGAGTTAAAAGAGGTAAAGATCAACCCGACTTTTTAGTGCCGTTTGTTAAAGCCTTTATCAAAAACGTCGATATCAATAAGAAACAAATTATAATTAATGTGATAGGAGGCCTTTTATGAAAATAAGTATCTTAACTTTATTTCCAGAGTTTTTTAACGGCTTCCTCACTAATTCTATTATTAAACGCGCTTTAGCTAAAGATCAGGTCCAAATTGAAATCGTCAATATTCGTGATTTTACTTTAGATAAATATGGGCGCGTTGATAGCGCCCCTGTTGGCGGTGGCGCTGGTCTTATTATGAAGTGTCAGCCTGTTCTTGATTGCTTAAAAAGCGTGAGAACAAAAGACAGCCACGTCATCCTTCTTTCTCCAAGAGGAAAGACATATAATCAAGCACGTGCTAGAGATTTTTCTAAAAATTACAAGCATCTTGTTATTATATGTGGCCATTACGAAGGTACTGATGAACGTATTAATAAATATGTCGATGAACTAATCTCAGTTGGCGATTATATCTTAACGGGCGGAGAAATAGGCGCAGAAATTATTTCAGATTCCATTATCCGATTATTAGATAATGTGATTGCTCCTGAATCAATCGTTGATGAATCATTTGAAAATGGTTTATTAGAATATCCTCAATATACAGAACCACAGGTATACGATGGTGATGAGATCCCAGAAATCTTGTATTCAGGAAATCATCAAGCCGTTGATAAATGGAGAAGAAAACAATCTCTTAAACTCACAAAAAAATATCGCCCTGATCTTCTTAAAGACTATGTCTATTCCAAAGAAGAACTCAAACTATTAAAAGAGCTTGAAAGCGAAGAGGCTCCAAAGTGGGAAAAGGATGCGATTGCTAAAAGCAAAAAGAATAAATAATTATTCTTTATTAAACTTAAAATGATACGCAGTTTTTGAATAAAAGGCTGCGTCTTTTTTTAATATCGGTGACGCAAAGTTTTGATGATGAATAGCGTCAGGGAATAACTGTGCTTCAAGACATACATGGTCTTTGCTCTTATATAGTTGAAGACCTGGTCTATCAGTATAGACATCAATGCATTTATCTTCTGATTTTAACGAAGCGACTTTACGGAAAAAATTCCCATTTAAAACATAGTTAATGTCATAGGATTTCTTTTTCTCTAAAGGTTTAAATTCAGTAAAATCATACATCGTTCCTTTTAAAGGAATGATTTTACCTGTCGGAATGTTATCAGAATTCTTTTCCGTATAAGAATCTGCGTTAATCCATAACTTTAACGAGTTATCTTTATTTTTAATAAATAAGTGATTAATTGGATTAACAATCGTGTCTTTATCTGAAACCGCTTTAAAGGCAATTTCCAACTTATTATCTGAAAATAGCGAATACGTGACTTCAATATTCAATGTTCCTGGATAGCCCATATCACCATCAAGGGATTTTAAGCAAAAAGTAATCGAAGATTTGCTGATAGCTTTCATATTCCAATATTTTTTGGAAAAGCCAATAGAACCACCATGAAGATGATTGCTTCCTTCATTTTGATCAAGGTGATATGTTTTACCGTTTAGTTCGAAAGAGGCACCCGCTATTCGATTGGCGCATCTACCTGAAATGTAACCATTTCTCGCAATTTCAACACCCTTAAATTTAATTGATGTTATACGAGCACCATGATTAGAAAAACACACAACTAATCCAGCATCATTTTCTAAACGATACTTCTTTTTTTGAGCTTCACTTATCATATCCATCACTAATATTGTTGTAGGTTATCTTACATCATGGGGAATCCGCCCATGCCACCCATGCCAGGCATACCACCTGGAGGCATTCTTCCACTCTTTTTATATTGCTCCATGCGCTTCATCATTTCTTTCATTTGCTCATATTTCTTGAGCACTTTGTTAACGTCTTGCATGGTCTTACCAGAGCCTTGGGCCACTCTTTGTTTACGGGAATATTTGAATAACTCAGGATGTTTTCTTTCTTCTTTAGTCATCGAGTTAATGACAATTTCAAAGTTTCTCATTTCTCTTTCTGCAGCTTCTTGTTGCTCTGGAGTAATCTTTGGCATACCTGGAATTAACTTTAATAAACCGCCGAGCGAACCAAGTTTGTTGACTTGTTTCATCTGGGCTAACATATCATTTAAATCGAATTGGCCAGACATCATCTTGTTCATCGTATGTTTGGCTTCTTTTTCATCGATTTGTTCTTGGGCTTTTTCAACGAGTGTCATGACGTCACCCATACCTAAGATACGATCCGCCATACGATCTGGATGGAAGATATCTAATTCGGTGACTTTTTCACCAACACCAGTGAACTTAATTGGGACACCAGTCATATGTCTAATTGATAGAGCGGCACCACCACGGGCATCGCCATCTAATTTGGACATAATGACACCTGTTAATGATAATTTATCATTAAATGTATTGGCGACATTAACTGCGTCTTGACCGGCAGCGGCATCCACGAGTAAGAGGATTTCTTGTGGTTCAACATCACGTTTGATGTTATTTAATTCATCCATTAAGGCTTCATCAATTTGGAGTCGACCAGCGGTATCGATAACTAAAACATTATAGTCTTCGTCATACGCTCTTTTCTTAGCGGCTTTAGCGATATCAACTGGGTTTGCTTTTGTGCCCATGTTAACGATATCAACACCGATTGATTTAGCGATTTGATCTAATTGGTCAATAGCGGCTGGACGATAAACGTCACAAGCGGCAAATAAGACTTTCTTTTTAAGTTTATTTTTTAGTAAATAACCGAGTTTTCCTGCGGTTGTTGTTTTACCACTACCTTGTAAACCAACAAGCATGATGATTGTGGGCCTACCAGTTTGGTATTTAATTTCTGCATCATCACTACCTAATAACTCAATAAGTTCATCATGGACGATTTTAACGAGCATTTGGCTGGGATTAAGTTTATTTAAAACGTCTTGGCCTAAAGCCTTTTCTTTGACGTTTGTGGTAAATTCTTTAACTACTTTGTAGTTAACATCAGCCTCTAAAAGAGCGACACGAATTTCTTTGAGCATGTCCTCCATATTGGCTTCGGTCAAACGCGCTTGACCTCTAATCTTTTTAAATATGCCAGAAAGGCGTTCAGTTAATGACTCAAATGCCATAGCTATAAATAATCCTTTCTATTTCTTCTAATGTTTCAATCTTCTCGTTTCCACTAGCGTCTTTTGCTTTGGTCACTAGTTCGAGAATCTTTTCATTCTTTTCTAATACTTTGAGTTCTTTCTCAAACTCATCTAATTTCTTAAGTGCCTTTTTAATGGCGTCTTCGACAGCGCTTCTACTTACATCGTGTGCTTCAGCGATTTCGCTAAGCGATAAGTCATAGGAAAAATAGGCATCAGCGAAACTATATTGAGTTTTACTCAATAATTTGCCGTATATCTGAAGTAATGAATTATAACGAATGGTCTTTTTGATCTTGTCCATTATTCGTTCTCCACGCATAAACCATAGAGGTATTTATCTAAATCAAATTCCTCTAAGTCATCCATCTTTTCACCTAGGCCAATAAATCTGACTGGAACGCCAAGTTCATCTCGAATGGCTAAGATGATGCCACCTTTAGAAGTGCCATCCATCTTCGTTATTACAATACCGGATAAATCAGTCACTTCTTTAAAGGCTTTAGCCTGAACAACACCGTTTTGTCCGGTTGTCGCATCGATAATTAAGAACGTTTCATGAGGAGCATCAGGAATCTCTTTGCTCATGACACGTTTAATCTTGCCTAGCTCAAGCATCAAATTATTCTTAGTTTGTAATCTACCAGCCGTATCAACAATCACTAAATCGATATTATCTTCTTTAGCCTTTTTCATGCCGTCATAGGCCACTGATGCAGGATCGCTTTCTGGTTTACCAGTCACAATACCAATTTTTAATCTTTCCGCCCATGTGGTCAGTTGCTCAACCGCGCCTGCACGAAATGTATCAGCGGCTACAAGGAGAACTTTCTTACCTTGATTAAGGTAGCGATAAGCCAGTTTTGCAATGGTCGTTGTTTTACCAACACCATTGACTCCTACCACTAATAAAACTGTAGGGCCGTCTTTTCTAAAGACGACATCGTTTTGAATGTCACCTTTTTCGGCATAGCCCACAAACATCTTATCAACTAAGATTTCGTTAATCTTCTTTGGTTCGGTGATGTGTTCTTTTTTACTTTGATTTAAAACTTCTTCGATGACGTTAAGAGTAAAGGAAATACCCGCGTCACTTTCGATTAAGATTTGTTCTAATTCATCAAAGTAATCTTGATTAACAGTTTTATATCTTTCAGAGAGGCTATTTAATTTACTAGAAAAGTTCTTTCTAGATTTGGCTAGACCTTCTTGATATTTATCAACTTTTTTATCTTTTTTGGAGAATTTCTCTTTGAGAAACGCTATTAGTCCCATTAGAGCACACTCCTTTTGCTTAATGCATCTTTAGCCGCCATTTCTTCGGCTTTCTTTTTGCTTTTACCGATACCAGTTCCTAAAACGATATCGTTATATAAAACTTGGACTTTAAATGTTCGATCATGAGCAGGACCACTTTGTTCAACGGTCACATATTGCACAGCGTCACGATGTTCCGCTTGAATTTCTTCTTGTAACTTAGATTTATAATCAGTCAAGTTATCCGCATCATAAGCTAAGATGTCCTTTAAAAGGAGCTTCTTGATAAGGCCATAAGCCACTTTTAAACCAGCATCTAAATAAGTCGCACCAATAAGTGCTTCTAAGACGTTTTCTAAAATCTTATCAGATTCTTTAACTTGATTGATGGTAATAGAATGACCAATACGAACGTATTCTGGAAGATTGATTTTGCGCGCATATTCCGCGAGAGGTTTCGTGGACACTAAAACGCTTCTTAACTTTGTTAAGTTACCTTCAGACATCTCTGGTCTATTCTTATAAACAAGATCGGCAGTCACATAGCCTAAAACCGCATCGCCCATGAACTCTAACTTTTCATAGTCTTGATGCTTTGTATTAGCATCCCCATTATATGAAGGGTGTGTTAAAGCTTGCTCATAGATAGCAATGTTTTTATAGTTAATATGTAGTTTCTTAAGCAAAGAAGCGATATTATCCATTCGCTAATGACTCCTTAATTTTATTAACAACGTTATATTCCACCATTTGGTGAGCCACTCTTAAAGCGTTTTTAAATGAATAAGCATCAGAATTACCATGCGCCTTAATAACAACGCCATTGATGCCGACTAACATCGCACCACCAACGCTCTTATAGTCCATGGTTTCTGACATGTTATCAAAGCCACTCTTCACATGGAGATAACCTAGTTTGGTCCATAAGTTCTTTTTGAAGTTAGCTTTGATCATACCAGACATCATTTTGGCAATGCCTTCCATGCCTTTTAGTAAGACGTTTCCAGAGAAGCCATCACTCACTAAAATGTCAGCGTCACCATTTAAAACATCTCTAGCTTCCATGTTACCTTTGAAACCTTCAAAGTTATTCTTAAGAAGTAATTCATGTGTTTCTTTCACCAAAGGTGAACCTTTATGAGATTCGCTACCATTACTTAGTAGGTAAGTAGCGGGTTTTTCAACATTAAACAAGGCTTGGCAGTACGCCTTACCCATATAGGCGAATTGCACCAATTCTTCAGCGTTGTTTTCATTGTTCGCACCAACATCTAAAACGACAACTTTCTTACCTTTAATCTTAGTTGGGAAAGCAGTCACTAAAGCGGAGCGTTTAACACCAGGAATTGTTTTTAAAACAATAGTAGCAGCGCTTAAGAATCCACCAGTTGAGCCAGCGGAAACAATCGCATCATAACCATTTTCTTTCATGGCGTTGATGGCTTTACACATGGAAGAGTTTTTCATTCTAATAACTTCCAATGCGCCTGCGGTCATAGGGACGACTTCAGGTGCATCAACAACTTCACAAATTGAAGAGAGTTCGTTTAACTCTTCTTTATTACCAAAGACGATAATCTCGTCGTCAGGATATACTTTTTTAAATTCTTTGATGGCCTCGATAACAGGTTTACTACCGTTATCGCCACCCATCGCATCAACCGCAATTCTCATAGTTATAAGCCTCGTGACGATATTCTATCACGCATACGCGTTTAAGCAAAATAAAAAGATGTTTGAATTATCAAACACCTCATTATTTTACATATTCTTGGCGTATTCTTTTAGTTTCTTAGAAAGAATGTTACCAATAACCGCGGTAGCGGCTATGGATAAGCCAGTCAAAAGAATGACTACCACTAAGACAGCGATAAAGCCAGAAGGGTTACCTTCAATGTGGCCATATAAATACGTTTTACCATCATCATATTTTTCGCCGTTAGCGGATAAGAATAAGTTTAAAGCAGGAACAATCATAATGAAGCTAAAAGCACCACCTACCCAGAACGGACTGACGGTTTCTTTGATTAATTGTTTAACTTTACCTTCTTCATATGTTTTTAAAACATATCCCCTACCAGTGAATGCTTTAATAAGCGGTAAGGCAATAGTGACAGCAGTCATTATTGGGCCAAGAATCATAAACATCGTGGCAAACGCTGAAGTAAGACCACTTGGATTTAAAGATCTATTTCCCGCTGCCGCAGCAAGAGCGATTAAATCATAGGCACATGTTTTATGAGGCAACGTTTTACCAAGTGAGTTCATAATCATCGCGCCTTCGCTTGTCGCGTCAATGCCGTTATATAAAGCGACCGGAACAAACATACAAACAAGCCAAGAGATGAAGGCCACCGCAAAGATGAGTTCAAACAAATACTTCTTTCTGCGAACTGTGACGATTTCTCTAAACACTTCGTCGTTTTTCACTAAATCGTTATATCTTTCTCTTGGACTCTTTTGTCCGTTAACTGGTTGAGCTGCTACTGGTTGAGCTGCTACTGGTTGAGCTGGTTGAGATTGTGGAATTGCTTCAGCATCTGGCTGTTTGGCGCCACACCTCGTGCAAAAGCGTGCTTCATCTGGAAGCTGCGCTCCACAGTTTGGGCAATATTTCATATTATTTTCCTCCTCCTGGGTATGTACCTGCCCAGGTGATAACCAAGAAGGCAATTAAACCAATACAACATAGGATGTTGATGATGCAAAGCCATTTGGTATTTTTGCTAATTTTACGATTCCCTAAAACGACAAAAGAACTAATCAATGTGAAGAGCACTATAGTCGCACTAACACCAAAGATAATGATGCTCAAATTGAAAAGGTCTTTGATTAATAAGTAGGCTACCGCTGATACTAACGAAATAGTTAAAGCCACAAGCGGTAAAACAAAGTTGTTTCTCTTTTTATCTTCCAACAGAGTTTCATTTAAGAGATTCTCTTCTTCATCAGGTTCATCTAAAAGCGGTTCTTCTCTTTCAGGCTCTTGTAAAAGTAGACCTTCTTCAACAACTTCATTTTTTTGTCCTTGTTGAGCCTTGGCTAACTGGGCTTTTAACGAAGCGATTTCCTCTTCTAGTTCGGAAACCTTTTTGTTTTCTTGTTCTTTCTTTTGAAGTTCCGCTAAGCGTTCTTGTTCTTGGTGTTCCGCTTCTTCTTTGGCAAGTTTTTCTTGTTCTAATTTTTCCTGTTCAAGGCGTTCAGCTTCTAATCTTTCTTGCTCTAGTCTCTCCTGTTCTAAACGCTCTTGCTCAAGACGTTCGGCTTCAAGGCGTTCTTGTTCTAACCTTTCCTGCTCAAGGCGTTCTTGTTCAAGGCGCTCAGCTTCTAGCCTCTCTTGTTCGAGACGCTCTTGTTCTAAGCGTTCCGCTTCTTCTTTTACTTTTCTTTCTTCTTGCTCTTTAGCGAGACGTTCCTCTTCCAGCCTAGCCTCTTCTTCCGCTTTTAAACGAGCTTTTTCAGCTAGTCTTTCTTGTTCTAATCTTTCAGCCTCTTCTTGGGCTTTATTTTCTTCTTCTAAGTTAGGTTCTTCTAAAGAAGGTTCTTCGTTTTCATCTAAAAACTCGACGCACTTTTCGCCACATGAAAGGCAGAACTTTGCATCATCTTCTAACTTGGCACCACAATACGCGCAAAACTTCATAATCTATCCTTTATATTCGTACGCTTTATTATTTGTTTCAGCGTCCACTAGTTCACGGCCGAAATGCTTTACGACGAACTTATCTTTGGTGCCGTCTTGATAAGTAATTTCTAAAACATCATTTCTTAATGTATATGTACCTTTTAAGCCTTGTGATGCTCCATCAATATGAAGGCTCACACTATCTCTATGAACATTTAAATAATTATCGGAATTATAGGCAATAAACTTGCCATATTGGAGGTTTAAAGGAATATCCCCATAGTAGGAAAGCGGAAAGACAAAACAGCCAGCAACCACAATTAAAGAGGCAACAATAGTTAATGCTTTTAAAACCACTGGCACTTTATTCTTTTTCTTTGAAATAATCGCAAAGACAATGAGCAACGCTAATAGTATCGCTATAGCGATAATAAATATAATAAACACTAAACGAGATCCACTATTAAAGTTCATAATTAGACCGTCCTGTAGAAGGGTACGTTTCCACTTCTTAATTCTTTATAACTCTTAATTTCGAAGTTAAGGGTGGAACCCCAAGTTTCGTCATATCCCCAAAAGCCCCATTCGCCTTTTTCTAAAGTTTTGCATTTAAGACCACAGTCATTACCAATTCTCCAATATGAACCAGAAACTTGGAATTTAACTTCTCCGTTTAAAATTATTGTTTCGCGTGCTTTATATCCAGAATAGAACGACACGAGTCGGTAGTCTGTTTCAGGATTATAACCTTGGTTGGAAAATGAATCTTTAAACGTGTATCCATCCAAAACAATAAAGTTCTTAAAGCCCATGGATAATGAAATAAGCAAAAAGAACGATAACGCTATCGCAGCGGTAGCACCAGCAATTCCGCCCACTAAGTTCTTTGGGGTTGGTTTTGGGCCATTGCCTTTCACTAAATATTTCATCTTGTCGACAAGGATTTTGCCTTTGCTCTTTGGTGAACCATCAGTGTTTGTCTTTTCCACTGGTGCTTTAACAATGCCCCAGACAACTTCGAATATTGATCCTAACATGATGAGAAGCGGGAATACATTCCACCATTTAAAACCGCCTAGTCCCACACTAAACATGAAGAAAACTGTTGATGCTAAAGCAATTATTCCCCAAATAAGAATATTTGGGCTGATAAAGAACATGAAGAACCTGTTATTAAATACACCTGGTTTTATAGGTGTTGGTTCAATTGGAGTAGGCTCTATGTTTGTTGGTTCTATCTTAGTCGGTTCGATCTCTGTAGGTTTGATTTCTGTCGGCTTTATTTCAGTTGGTTTGATTTCTGTCGGTTTGATTTCGGTTGGTTTGATTTCAGTTGGCTTAACTTCAGTGGGTTCAATTGGTGTTTGGTCATAAAGATTTTTCACTAATTGAGCACCACAATGCATGCAAAACTGTTCTCCTGGTTTAATTGGAGATCCACAGTGAACACAAAATTTAGGCGTAGGTTTCATAAGTATACTAAAAACTTTCTATCAAATTGATTGGAAAGGACACTTGTCTATCTCCATTATGACAGGTATTTTAATAAATACCAGCAAAAATCTTTATGTCCGCTGTAGATCGTTATGATTTGCCAAATCTATTATGAGTCATATAGACTCTTATCACTTTTTTATTAAAGTGATACTTCTAGCGAGAAGAATCTATAAAATGTAAAAAGAAAAGCAGCAATACTAAACTGCTTTTACCATTTTAACAACCTTTCTTTTGCTACCTTGGTATATATCAAGACCTTCATATATTAGCTTAAAGCCTGTTTTTTCTAAAACTCTACGGCTAGCTTTATTGACCGCTAAAGCAATACCATATATTTCTTTTAATACTGTATTGTCTTTTAGATATTCTAAAAAAATATTTACTGCTTCAGTAGCATAGTTTTTTCTAGTAAATGGTTTATAAATATGATATCCAATTTCATAAACACCCTTTGTTTTAACCATTTGTACATAGCCCATATTCATCTGGTCTTTGTTACGGAAAATAGCATAAACAAACGGGCCATCCTGAGATTCATAATTAATAATAATCTGATCAACGACGTCTGAAGCCTCTTGCAAACTTTCAAACACTTCATCAGGAACATACTTGCGATTATCTTCATCGAGAGAATTCCGCCAAATGTCATAGACCATACTTTGATTTATGCGAATTAGAGAAATGCGGTCATTTGATGCTATTATTTCTTTTTTAGAAATATTTTCTTTATTAAAAATATTGTGCCAGTCTTGAAAATGGGACAACACTCTTAAAACATAAATGATATTAGCTTTTTTGTTTATTTGATAGATGGCAACATGATTCATAACTGGGAGATATAAAGAATCTGCATACACAAAAATGGCATTTTCTATACGTTTACCTAATTTAGGAAAAAAAGAAAGACTATTTAGACGATCAAAGATCCCTTGAAGATAATGTTTAGCATTTATCGGATTATCTATTGCTATATAATTTCTAATTTCTTCTAAATCTCGAAAAGCACTATCAGTTAAAACTATTGGATATTTCATAATAGCTTCTTTTTCGCATCTTCTAACGAAATCAATCTACCATTTTGCACATCAGCAATACCTTGGTTGATTTCTTGCATAAGTTTTATTGTGCGATAAAGCTCATCTAAAGCATCACTAGCGATAATGGCAGTGTCTTCTTTGCCATTTACTGTAATGTAGACTGGCTGATTAGTTGTTTTGCATATTTCGCTAATTTCTTGATAATGATTTCTTAAATCTGCACTTGGTCTAATAATTGCCATAATATGCCTCCATATATCATAATTATATCAAAATAATCATTTTTATAAAGAGGATTTATGCTCTTTTTAGGTCTTCTTGATTGATGAGCTGAGTAGCCCGTTTAATGAGCCACTGATAATGTTTATTATCTTTTTGTTTTAAGATATCTTTCGCATCGTCTCTAGCGACCACGAAGATCTTATAGTCATCGACGATATTTAAGAAGTTGAAATCAGGGATACCAGATTGTTTAACACCAGCAAGTTCACCTGGCCCTCTTTGCTTCATATCTTCTTCAGCGATGGCAAAGCCATCCTCACTTCTTGTTAAGATATCTAATTTATCTTTATCTTCTTCATTAGTGGCTAAAAGACATGTACTTTTTGAACCATCTCGACCAATACGGCCTCTTAATTGATGGAGTGAGGCTAAACCAAAATTAGTGGCATCATAGATGATCATCGTATTAGCGTTTTTCACATCAATACCAACTTCCACGACTTGAGTGGACACTAATATTTTGATTTCACCACTATAAAATTTATTTAAAACGTCTTCTTTTTCTTCTTGCTTCATTTTGCCGTGTAATAAACCCACTTGCGCTTTATAACGGAGAGCGTATCTTGCAAATAACTGTTCGACAGAAAACTTGCCATTTTCGCTAAAGTCAATTAACGGAGCGATGACATAAACTTGTTTACCATCCTCTAAGGCTTTATCGACAGTATCAAAGATTAGTTTGTCTTCAGTGCCGCATATCAAAGTCTTCACATCTCTTTTAGTGGATGGGAATGTATATAAAGTGGAGATATCTAAATCGCCATATATTGATAAGGCTAAACTACGAGGAATTGGGGTGGCTGACATCATAAGTAAATCAGCGTGTTCACCTTTACTCGCTAAAGCAATTCTTTGGTTCACACCGAATCTATGTTGTTCGTCAATAATGACTAAACCAAGAGAGGAATAAATGACATCTTTTGAGAATAAAGCGTGTGTCCCAATGATGATATCAATATAACCTTCTTTTAAATCATCTTTAATTTGTTTCTTTTCACTAGCAGGTGTCGAACCAAGTAGTAAGGCTATTTTAAGTTTTGTATCTTTAAACACTTTGCATGCGTTAGCGTAATGTTGTCTCGCTAAAGCATCGGTTGGCGCCATTAAAGCACCTTGATCACCTCTTAAGTGATTAGCAAATAATGCCACAAATGAGACAAGTGTCTTACCTGTACCGACATCACCTTGAAGAAGACGATACATCAAAGAGGATTGATTCATATCTTCAATAATCTCTTTACTTGCTTCCTCTTGATCTTTGGTCAATTTATAAGGGAGGGTATCCAAAAATGGCTGACATATGTCTAAATCAATCGGTTCTTTTTTGATTTTGCTTAAAGATTTATTGGATTCACGAATGAGTTGATTTTTAAGAGAGAACAACAGGGCTTCTTCGTATTTTAAATGTCTCAAAGCTTGACGGATCTCTTCTGGGCTTTTTGGATTATGAGCCCAGTTAAGAGCAACCTCTTTATTCACTAAACGATATTTATTTAAATAGTCATATGGAATAGTTGTGAATATTTGGCCTTGGACTTCATTAAGACATTTTCTTGCTAAAGAGGCATATAAATGATTCTCATATCCGGATGGTAAAGAATAGATTGGCTTTAACCTCTCTTCAACTGGTATTTCGCCTTTATATATTTTTGATCCATCGACTTCATTTCTTTTTAAATTAAAGGAACCCACAAGAGAATATTCTTCATCGATTTTAACGGTTTTAGTTAAGTATGGTTGATTGAAAAAGACCACTCTATAGTAGCGGCGGCTCCGACTCATAAAATCGAAAGTAACAATGTGCAATCCTTTCGCATTCGTGGCTTTAGGAATGGAAATCACTTTACCAAGAAGCACCACTCTTTGTTTATCTTTCAAATCCTTTTCAATAGTGTATGAAAAATCTTCATATCTTCTAGGGAGATGATTGATAACATCATATGGGGTAAATATGCCCATTTGTCCGAGCAAATAGTTAAGACGTGGAGACTTGGTTAGTTTATCCATAAATTAATTATGAATAATTATCCTTAGAATTCCAATAATAAAACGCTGCAAATTATGCTGAAAAAATGTCATTCTGTGTCATATATTTTGATATTTACTTATCAGTTCTTTAAAGTATAGTTGGTGAGAAGAAATTATGAACATTAATAAAAATTGGGTGTTTTATCGTTTAAATGAACCTGAAAAAAAGATAAACGTTGATTTGCCATATGACGCCATGCTTAGAGAACCAAGAGATATCTCTCATCTTGGGGGAGACAAGGTCTCATTTTTTAAAGGCGATAATTATGGTTATGAAAAAATCATTAATATCGAAAAGAAAGATCATGTTTTCTATTTGGAATTTGAAGGTGTCTACCACCACCCCATTATTTATGTAAACGGTGAACAAGTTTATGAAAGAGAATATGGTTATATCGGTTTTGTTATTAACATTACTGATTATTTAAAAGATGGGGACAATCTCATTAAAGTAACCGCGAAAAACGATGATCAACCTAACTCTAGGTGGTATAGCGGCGCGGGTATTTACCGCAATGTTCATTTACATGTTCTTCCTAAAATTCATATCATTCCTTGGTCATTTAAAGTAAATACTCTTGATTACAAATTAGGGAAGATTGAATTTAAGACTAAATTAAATAAAGAAGCTGATTTGTTTTTAGAAATATTTGATAAAGATAACGCCTTAGTGTTAGAGAAGAAATATCACGCATCTGATATCAACGATGAATTAATTATTGATGCCGCTAAACTATGGGATGTAGATAATCCATATTTATATACCGCTAAAATCAAAATAGAAGATCAAGAAGAATCCTTAAGATTTGGTATTAGAGGTATTGAATTAGATAAAGAGAAAGGCCTATTAATTAATGGTAATAAAACCATCCTTTATGGTGCTTGTATCCATAGTGATAATGCTTTATTAGGCGCAGAGAGTTATCGCGAAGTTGAATATCGTAAAGTCAGGCAACTTAAAGAACTTGGTTATAACGCTGTTAGAAGTGCGCACAACCCAGTATGCAAAGACTTTTTAGATGCTTGTGATGAACTTGGTTTATACGTCATGGATGAATACTGCGACTGCTGGTACATCCATAAAACAAAATTTGGTTATTCCAATTTCATGGAAGATAACTATGAACAAGACTTATTAGATATCGTTGAAAAGGATTATTCCCATCCTTCTGTTATTTTATATTCTACTGGTAACGAAGTTAGTGAAACTAGTGAAAAAAGAGGCATTGAACTCCAAGGTAAAATGAATGAGATTTTACATAAGCTTGATAATTCCAGATTAACAACATGCGGCATTAATGTTTTCTTTAACGGCATTGCTCATACCCCTATTGCCACATATTCCAATAAAAAAGCTGAAGATGAATTTAAAAGCAAACCAAAGGTTGAAGGCAGTTCCGATATCTTTAATACACTAGGCAATATGTTAGGTGCGGGCTTTATGAAAAGAGGGGCCACTCTTCATATTGTTGATAAGAATACCAGAGGAGCCTTTGCTAACATGGATGTCGCTGGTTATAACTATGGTATCCTCCGCTATAAAAAAGACGCTAAAAAATATCCTAATAGATTTATATGTGGTACAGAAACTTTCGTCTCTGATGCTGCTCTTTTCTATGAAATAGTGCATCGAATTCCTCGTGTCATTGGTGATTTTGTGTGGACGGGATTAGATTATTTAGGTGAAGCTGGTTTTGCTAGTGAAATCAACAACAAAGATTTTGAATATTTAAAAGATCGTTCTGGCTGGCTCACCGATGAAGGCGGAAGAAAAGATATATGTGGAGATACCACAAGTGAAGGCGATTATACTGTGGTTGTCTTTAGAAAGAAAGTTATCGATATCGGTGTTGTTTCTCCTTATGACATTAGATGTAAATGTAAAAAAGCGGCATGGAGATTCAATCATGCAGTGCGTAGCTATTCATTTCCTGGCGAAGAAAAAAATAAGTGCACATTCTATGTCTATTCCTATGCCCCAATGATTGAGTTTTATCAAAATAATAAATGCATTAAAAAGGCAAAAATCGATCCAAAGAAGTGCTTTGTAAAGTTTAATGGAAAATACATCCCTGGCACTATTAAAGCGGTGGCTAAAGATTTAAATGGCAACGTTTTAAGTGAGGTTTCATTAAAGACCGCTAGTGAAGATATTAAACTTAGATATTATAAAGAAGAATATCCTGAAGCTGATAGATTTGCTTATGTTCATTTCTCATTCGCGGATAATGAGGGCAACTCTAACATCCACGAAGAAAAGAATATTGAAATTAATGAAGTTAAAGGTGGCAAACTCCTCAGATTAGGTAACAGTGCTTCTTATAACAAAGTTGGTTATTTAAATAATAAAATAAAGACCTATCACGCAAGAGGCATGGCCATCTTTGAATTTGATGAAAATTCTAAAGAAATAAACTTCTTAGTTAATAGCGAATTAGGTCAAGAAAAGATCATCATTAAACGTTAATTATCATTTAGCGCAATCAAAAAATCGGCTTTTAGCCGATTTTTATAATTTCAAATATTTTACTTATTTCTTAAATGGGTTTTCCTTCGGATAAGGCAAGGAAACTGGTTGATTATAACCGATAAACTCCACGCCTAAGTATTTAAACACTTCGAATAGAGTCTTTCCAAAATGGCCGAAAGCTACCGCTCCATGATGTGGGAAGCCTTTTTCAATCAAGACATGACGGTAAAATCTTTCCATTTCTTTAATAGCAAAAACGGCAATTGAACCAAATGAATGTGTGGCCACAGGAAGAATTTCACCTTCTGCGACATATGCATATAGATGATTGTCTGAAGTAGATTGAAGACGATAGAATGTTACTTTCCCCGCTTTTAAGTCACCTTCCAAAGTGCCGTTTGTCACTTCTCTTGGCAAACTTCTAGCCATGATTTTTTGATACTTCATTGTGGGATTACAAACTAGTTTTGAACAAGTGTTACCGCAGTGGAAACCCATAAACGTATCACGGAAAGAATATGGATACTTATTCTTTATATTTTCCTCATACATTTCTTTTGGCACAGTATTATTGATATCTAATAATGTCACAGCGTCTTCGCTAATGCAGGTGCCAATAAATTCACTCAAGCAACCATAAATATCGACTTCGCAAGAGACTGGAATGCCTCGACCTGTTAATCTTGAATTAACGTAACATGGCACAAAGCCAAACATAGTTTGGAAAGCTGGCCAGCATTTGCCAGCAATAGCAACATATTCTTTATATCCTTTATGCTTTTCTACCCAATCTAATAAAGTGAGTTCATATTGGGCGAGTTTAGGCAATACTTCAGGAATTTTATTACCGACACCTAACTCCTGTTCCATATCTTTTAAAACATCTTTGATACGTGGATCGTTTTCGTGTTTTAAGAACGATTCATATAAATCGAGTTCGCTATTTTCTTCAATTTCAACATCGATATTAAATAGTTGTTTGATTGGAGCGTTACACGCCATAAAGTTTTGTGGTCTTGGACCAAATGAGATGATTTTTAATTTGCTAAGGCCAATTAAGGCTCTAGCAATTGGAATGAAATCATGAATCATTTTGGCACAATCACTTGCGTCACCAACTGGAGATTCAGGAATATAAGCATTAATGTTTCTAAGCTTTAAATTATAAGAAGCGTTGAGCATGCCACAGTACGCATCGCCTCGATCGCTAGAAAGAACACCGACATTTTCTTCTTCTGCCGCGCAGAACATCTTCGGTCCATTAAAGTGTTTAGCTAATAATGTTTCAGAAATTTCTGGACCAAAATTACCTAAATAGACACACAAGGCATTACAGCCATGTTCCTTAATATCACTTAAGGAATTAACCATGTCTATTTCGCTTTCAAAAATACAAATTGGACATTCGTATATTTCATCAGCGGAATAAGCTTTTTTATATGCTTCTACGAGAGCTTTTCTTCTTTTAATTGATAATTCAATTGGGAAACAGTCTCTACTAACCGCGACGATACCAACTTTCACTTGTGGAATATTATTCATGATTTCAATTCTCCTTTTGTCCATAATAGGCATGTGGGCCATGTTTTCTTTCGTGATGTTTCTTTTCTAAAACTTCACTAATTTTATTATCTCCAGGATTAAGAATATCAGTTAATAAATTCATTTGGCATATTTTTTCTAAAACTAGGGCGTTATTAACAGCATCTTGGGCGTTTTTACCCCACGCAAATGGGCCATGCGAGGCTACCAAAACAGCGGGTGTAAATTCATAATCGCGATTTTTAAATGTTTCAACGATGACTTTACCAGTATTTATTTCATAATCATTTTGGATTTCTTCTTTATTTAATTCTCTTGAACAAGGGACTTCTTTAAAGAAAGAATCTGCGTGAGTTGTGCCATAAGGCATAATAGCCTTTTTGGCTTGGGCAAAAGAGGTCGCATAAGTTGAGTGCGTATGAACCACGCCACCAATATGAGGGAAGTTTTTATAAAGTTCTAAATGAGTGGGAGTGTCACTTGATGGTTTTAAATGTCCTTCCACTACTTGTCCGTTTAAATCAACAATCACAATATCATCGGCCTTCATATCTTCATAAGCCACACCAGATGGTTTAATGGCGATGACACCTTGAACTCTATCAATTTCACTGACATTGCCCCAAGTTAAAGTGACAAGACCTAATTCCGCTAGTCTAAGGTTTGCTTTGAGCACTCTTTCCTTTAACTCTAGATACTTGCTTTCCATTTATCTTTGTACCCTGCCACTAGATCCACCATTAACTAAGGATTTAACTTCGTTAACGGAAACCATATTATAATCGCCTTCAATGGAATGCTTTAAGCAACTTGCAGCGACCGCAAATTCAATGGCATCTTGTTCTTTATATTCGTTTCTAAAGGCATAAATTAAACCAGCACCAAAGGAATCTCCACCACCCACTCTATCAACGATATGCATCGCGTATTTTTTAGAGAAATAGGCTTGTCCGTCTTTGGCGTTATAAAGCATGGCTGACCAATTATTATCGTTAGCAGAAATGGATTCTCTTAAAGTGATAGCCACGTATTTAAAGTTGAATCTATCACTTAGTTTTTTGGCTACTTCTACATAACCATCTTTATTTAATTTGCCGCTTTCAATATCAGTACCACTAGCTTCAATACCAAAGACGTCTTTTGCGTCTTCTTCGTTAGCGATGCAAATATCGATGTACTCACAAAGTTTACTCATGACTTCGTTAGCTTCTTTATTTGACCATAACTTTTTACGGAAGTTTAAATCACAAGAAATGTTAATGTGACGTTCTTCAGCTTTTTTACAAGCTTCTTCACAAATTAAAGCCACTTCTTTAGATAAGGCGGGAGTGATGCCAGTAAAATGGAACCAATCGACATCTTTAAATATCTTATCCCAGTCAAATTCTTCTTTTTTTGCTAAAGCAATAGAGGAATTAGCGCGATCATAAATGACTTTGCTTGGTCTTTGAGAGGCACCTTTTTCACAGTAATAAATACCCACTCTATCGCCACCTCTAACGATTTCACTAGTATCGACGCCAAATTGTCTTAAACTATTGACCGCCATTTGTCCGATTTCATGGCTTGGTAATTTACTAACAAACTTCACTTCTTGATTAAAGTTCGCTAAAGAAACAGCGACATTAGCCTCTGCTCCACCAAAGGTCGCTTCAAATTTATTAGATTGGACAAATCTAAGATAGCCGGCTGGGGCTAATCTCAACATTAATTCACCAAATGTAACGACTTTCATGATCTATTTCCTCCAATGATTTCTATTGCTCTTTTAGTTTTGTTTTCAATTTCTAAAGGTGTACCTTTCATCATCCAACTACCACCACAGGCAATGATCTTTTCAAAAGCTAAATATTCTAAAACGTTATCTTCGTTGATGCCACCCGTCACCATGACCTCTATTTGTGGGAAAGCAGAACAGATTGCTTTTAAAGTTTTAACACCGCCTAAATTACTAGCAGGGAAGAACTTCACAATATTTAAATCAAGTTCTAAAGCTTGCATGATTTCTGTTGGTGTGGCGACACCTGGAATATATGGAATATCGTATTTCTTACAAACTTCGGCTACTGAAGAAGATAATCCTGGTCCCACAATGTACTTAGCGCCGCTTCTAATGGCGGTTTCGCATTGTTTGGCATTAATTATTGTTCCCGCGCCAATTAAGGCTTCTGGATAGGTTTTTGTTAAAAGTTTGAGCGCTTCTTCCGCACATGCAGTACGGAAAGTAATCTCAGCCACAGGAAGGCCACCTTTAATAAGAGCTTCCATCGTTGGAAGTGCGTCATCTAAATTATTAATAACTACGACTGGCACTAATTGATATTTTTTAATTTGTTCAAAAATATTCATAAACAAAAACCTCTAAAGTTTTAATAACGACTTTATATTAAAGTAACAGATGTTTTTTACTAATCTTTCAGCGTCAACTTCGCTATATTCGCCATAGATTACTTTATTAGCGACATAATTACACAAAATTCTTCTAAAGAAATCGAATCTCACATAGCTAGAAAATGATCTCGAATCAGTGAGCATTCCTAAGTTATTACCTAATAAAGCATATTCAGAAACTAAATCTAAATTTCTCTTAATGCCATTTAATGTATCGTTAAACCACCAAGCCGCGCCTATATAGACATGACGGTACGCTCCCGAAATACACGCTAAAGAGGAAATGGTATTTGGGTTTAAGGTATAGAGAATAATAGTTGGTCTATCTTCATCGTTGAAACTATCTAAGAATTTGATGAGGTTAGTAGTATCAATTTCTTTACTCATCACATCAAAACCAGCATCAACGCCAACAGTCTTAAACATCTTTGTATTGATATTACGAGTGACCGCAAAATGGAGTTGCACGACGATATCTCTCTTTTTATATTCACTCATTAAGAAATGTAATAAGTGACCAAATAAACTGTCTTTTTCTTCTTTGGTTAATGAATCTTTCTTAACGAATAATTGTTTGGCTAATTTTTCATCAGCGATATTGGATGGAAAATCTAAAAAGCCATGGTCAGAAATACGACATCCTTTTTTAGTAAAGTAGTCTAAGCGAGAAACAATAGCCTTTTTTAAATCATCTAAAGAGGCTATTTCAAAGCCACACACTTTTTCTAATTCATTTAAATATGCATTATCTAAAGATAATAATTTATCAGGTCTAAATGTTGGAGAAACATTGATGCCTTCATAGACTTGATGGTTTTTTAAATCTTCAACTGGGTCATTAGTGGTCGCAATAAATTCGATATTAAAACTTTTTAAAAGCGATCTCACTGACATACTTTTAAGTTTTTCATTCGCTCTTAAATAGATGCTATGAGCGGTATCTTTATTTAACGCTTCTTCAATACCAAAGATTTCTTTAAGTTCAAAATGCGTCCAATAATATAAAGGGTTACCAATTAGCATTGGCATGATTTCAGCGTACTTATAAAACTTTTCTTCATAGGAGGCTTCACCCGTGATGTAATATTCATCAACATCACATAAACGCATCGCCCGCCATTTATAGTGGTCACCTTTCAGCCATAGTTCACCGATATCAGAAAATTTACCATCACGCGCAATTGCGTCTTGATCTAAGTGGCAATGATAATCGATGATTGGTAAATCTTTGACGCTTTTATAAAGTTGATAAGCGTAATCGCTATCAAGCAAAACATCATCTGCGAAAAAACTTTTCATATCAGACTCCACTATAGGCATTAAAGCCACCATCAACTGGAATGCATGTGCCAGTTACAAAGCCACTTGCTTCATCGCTCGCTAAGAATAATAAAGCACCATATAAATCTTCAGCTTCACCAAATTTCTTCATTGGTGTAGCACTTAAAATCTTTTCTGTTCGAGCAGTTGGTTCACCGTTTTCGTTGAATAATAAGGCTCTATTTTGATTAGTGACAAAGAAGCCTGGCGCGATAGCGTTAACTCTAATACCACATGGGGCAAAATGGACCGCCAACCATTCGGTGAAATTTAAAATACCAGCTTTAGCCGCACTATAAGCAGGAATCTTTGTTAATGGGCGATAAGCATTCATTGATGCAATATTTATAATATTTCCACCGCTTTCCACCATGTCTTTAGCGAAAACTTGCGTCACTAAAAATGCTGAGGTGATATTTAAATCAAAAACGAATTTAAGGCCACTTTCTTCTAAAGCAAAGAAGTCTTTGACACCACTTAAATCTTTTTGCATATATTCATTATCAGTTGTGGCTTTCGGGGAATTACCACCCGCACCATTGATTAGGAAATTAACTTTGCCAAACTTTCGATTAATGATTTCCTTAGCCTCAATAATGCTATTTTTATCTAAGCAGTTACATTTTACGGCGATAGCGTTATTACCAATTTCATTAGCGTATTTCTTCGCGGCTTCTTCGTTAATATCTAATAAGGCCACTTTTGCACCGCATTCGGCTAATGCTTTAGCAAAACCACTCATCAATACGCCACCCGCTCCTGTAATAGCGATAACTTTATTAGATAAATCAATATTAAATGGTAATTTCATAACTTAAATCTCCTTATTTATTCTTTTCTGCCATTTCAAATAGGCCGTTAATATAACTAGCACCTAAAGCGCGATCATATAAGCCATAACCAGGTTTCCCATCTTCACCAAAGATGTTTCTTCCATGATCTGGTCTAACATATCCATCAAAGCCATTATCCACTAAAGCTTTGACGATTTTAGCCATGTCAAGGCTCCCATCTTTAGAGCAATGCCCAACTTCACAGAATGAATCATAATCATCTGTCCATAAGATGTTACGCAAGTGTAAGAAATGGATTCTTCCTGCTTTAGCGTATTTTTTAGCCATATGGACTAAATCATTATTTCTTCCTGCACCGAATGAACCTGTACAAAGAGTTAAGCCATTATTAACGGATGGCACAGCATTAAACATCTTATCTAAATCATTTTCATTAGAAACGATTCTAGGTAGGCCGAATATATCCCATGGTGGATCATCAGGATGAATAGCCATTTTGATACCGACTTCATCGCAAACCGGAATCACTCTTTCTAAGAAATAAACTAAATTGTTAAACAAATCTTCATGGCTAATATTTTGATATTCTTTTAAAAGGTGTTGTAATTCATCTTGTGAATAGCTTTCATCCCAACCTGGTAAATGCAAATTATGAGGATCAATCTTTTTGAAATCATCATAAGAATAAGACAAGGAATTACTGCCATCTTTGTTAAGATGATGCATCTCAGTTCTTAGCCAATCAAAGACTGGCATAAAGTTATAGCAGACACATTTAACGCCCACTTGAGCCACTCTTCTAATGTTCTCAATGTAATTAGCAATATATAAGTCTCTATTTCCTTTCCCCATTTTGATATCTTCATGAACAGGAATGGATTCGATGACTTCCATTTCTAAGCCTTTTTCATGCGCGGCTTGTTTTAGTTTTTGTAATGACTCAATTGGCCAAACTTCTCCAACTGGGACATCGTATACTGCGGTAACAACCCCACTCATGTTAGGAATTTGACGAATGTAATCTAAAGGAATGCTGTCTTTAAGACCATACCAACGAAAAGTTAATTTCATATAATTTCCACCTTACTCTTATATAATAAGAAATCTAAAATATAAGTAAATTGCAAAAGAAATATATTTTATATTGCATTTTGTGTATTTCAGATTAAGATGTAGGTATGACATATAATCTGATTTATCCCAATTTAAACTTTGCTCACAAAAAAGAAAAAGGCCCTTATTATGAAGAGGTTTTTGAAAAGCATTTTCATCTTATTTATGAGCTATTATTTTTTGTTTCTGGAAATGTTGATTTAGTGTTAGAAAACAAAATCTATCATCTTAAGCCCAATGATTTAGTGTTAATTAAGCCTGGGCAACATCATTACGTCATTCCACAAAGCGAAGAAATATACGAAAGATACGTCATTAAATTTCCTGAATATATTATCCCTAATGAGCTGCTAGATATTATTAAAAACAAGCCTACCTTAACTGAAATTAATGACAGCACCATTATTAATTTATTTGCCTCTTTAGATGATCATTACTCTTCATATAAAGGTCAGCATTTAGATTTGATTTTAGAAAATGTCTTGAAAATGATTTTATCGTATTATTCTTCTATAGAAGAAAATGAAAAGAATAACGGTAATGTTTACAATCAAAAAATGAACAAAGTTATTGATTATATTAATGAGAATCTAGCGGCGCCACTCATGATTGAAGATATTTGCGAACACTTCCACTACTCAAAGTCTTACATCGTCAAAGAATTCAAAGCTTCTTTAGGCGTGCCAATTAAACAATATATCATCGCTAAAAAAATACTCCTCGCGGAGTCTTTGATTAGTAAAGGAAGTAAGCCGACTGAAATATATAACAATTGCGGTTTTGAAGATTACTCCACCTTCTATCGAAACTATATCAAAATTGTGGGAAAAGCCCCTTCTTTAGGAGGAGCTTCAACAATACCTAGTTCCGATGTCGAAACAAACTAATTTTCATTAACTATTGGAATACTGATTTTAATAGAGAACAAACCATCTTTAGCGGATAAAGATGTTGTGCCATGATATTTATCAATAATATAGGTAATACTTTTAATACCATATCCATGTTTTGATTTATTGCGTTTTGAAGTTTCAATGCTGCTTTCATTGATAATGCGAATATCACCACTATAGAAATTACTTTCTTCGATGAGAATAGCACCATTAGATTCGCTAATTGTTAAAGAGATGAATCTCTTTTCTTTTTCAAGCATCTTAGAAGCTCTAATGGCATTATCCATGATGTTGCCAAAAACAGAATATATTTGTGTTGGTGTCATCATCGTTAGTTTTTGCGCTCCCGCCATACAAGTGAACTTGATGTTATTTTGACGGCACTGCAATGATTTTTCACTTAAAACAATATCTAAAACATCATTTCCAGTCTTAATTGTGGAATCATAGAAAATAAGGGCTTCCTTTAATTCCTTCATATCTTGTTCGTTAATCTTATCTTCCACTTTGTTTAATATCTTTTTCAAATCATGGACTTTAGTGTTGATGGCTTCCATATTGGTTTTAAGATTTTCAAATTGGGCTTTTTCTTGGTGCAAGATTTCTTTGATAACTAAATAATCTTGATCTTTTTTGCTTATTTCAAAAATGCCAGAAACAATCGCTAAAACAAGGACGCAAAATGATGTGACAAAGATTTTTAGTATTATGCTTAAAGCAAAACTTTCTTTTTCAAATAATCTTGAAACGCATATAAAACCATTAATAATAATGGTGAAAACAATACCAACAATGGCCACTTTTCTTCTGGTTGGTTTATCATCACTAAATGGTTTGGCAGTTTTTCTAAATATGAAAACTATCAAGGTCATAATAGCAATGATGATTATAAAGTATAATAAGAACTCCCAACCTTGTAATTCCGATGTTTCTTTATGAAATAAAGATATGGTTTGCGTGTCATTGATACCAAAAATATTTTGTATTAACGGATATGTTTTATTAGCGATATGATGCGCACATATCCCGCAGCACCATAATAAGACTAGTTCAGCAGTACTTTCTTCATAGCAAAGCAAGATGATACCAAATAAAGAAGAATAAAGATTGTAGTAACAGAATAGACGAAGCGGAATGGCAAATGCATTACCCGCGCCTAAGGTGTTCAACATGCCAAGGCCAAAGGCAAGAAAAATGCCGGCGACAAAGCAAAGCGCCACTCTTAGAAAGAATAGTTTTTTGCGTCTTTTGCCAAAAGTGAAAGCGAAGGTCGCAATAAAAGAAAAAATAAAAGTTAACACAAATGAAAATACTTCATATGCGTTTCCACTACCAATCACATTAACGATCCAATCAATCATGTTCCTTGTGCTCTTTGAATTGCTTGAATTTTGCTAAGAATTCTTTTTTTCTTGGATGAGATATTAATAATCGATCTTCCCCAACCACCACTTCATATTCTTCAATAGCAGATGCATAAGCTAGATTAACTAAATAACAGTTATTACATCTAGCAAATGGCTGGTCTTTAAGTTGACTTTCAACACTTCTAATGGTCATGTATTGGCGATATATACCACTCGTGGTATGAATCTCACAGTGATGGCTAATCACTTCAATATACATGATTTCAGAAGCATCGAGCTTTTTATAGCCATTTCTTGTTTTAACAGTTATGGAAGGAGTATTAGTCTTATGCAGTTTTTCAATGGCTTTACTTATTTTTAATACGAATTCGTAATACTCAATTGGTTTGACTAAATAGTCGGTTGCTTCAACTTCATAACCTTTGATGGCAAATTGCGTTGTGGATGTCACAAAATAAAGGATAAAGTTAGCGTCTTTTTCTCTTAATTTATGCGCGGCATCAACCCCATTAAGATAAGGCATTAGAATATCTAAGAAGACAATATCAAATTGACCTTTAAAACTATCAACAAAATTAACAACATTGTCGAATGTTGATATCTCAAAAGCCATATGCTCATTTTCGGCGTAGCGGTTTAAATAATCGACCAGCCTTAAAATGCACTCTTTTTCGTCATCGACGATTGCTATCTTAATCATTTGCGATGGCATTTTAACATATTTCTCCTTTCAAAGATATGATTTGCTGATTAAAAAATCAGAAAAAATAACAAAATTAGCTTAACTAACTTTTCTATATATAGCCTTAATTGTTTTCATTCTTTGCTACCGCTTTTTGTTTTTTCTTTTTAACAGTTTTAACAATAATAATTGGTAAACCAATGAACATGAATCCTAATAAAAACAAAGTAAGCACTAACACTAATATCGTCATTGGAAGAGGGTTTTTAACTTTAAACTTAGGAGGTTCACTAGCTTGATATTTATCTTTATCAATTGTTAAGCAATATTGATTATCACCAATAGAAACGATATCTTCCGCGCTTGGTTTTTTAATATTTAAGCCTGGCCTAGCATATGTTCCACCTGTTAAAAAGACGTTATCACTATTTTGGATAAAATCCATTAGCCAGCCATTAAAGAAGATAAAGCCTACGTCATTAGGAAATGTATCGATGTGTGGGGATCTTAACCAATAGCCTTCTGATTCTTTATGATATGGAGCGATGCGGTCTTCTTCTGTAGCTAAGCCATATTTCTCCGCGCATATTTCTTCAGCGGATAAAAAGAATAAATGATCCCCATCTAAAGCATTTTTTTCTGGTTTAAAATCAACATACGGCCCTTTTTCTGCACCAAAAGGAGCGTGAATGGAAAAAGATTCATCGCTCTTATAAGTAGGAATAATCCATTCCTTTTCTTCATCACTAAAATGGGAATCATAAAAACTTTCACACCACTTTTTGGCGTTTGACCCTTGATACATATTGCTAGAAGGATTATTTTCAGTACGGAATTTTAAGGCTTTTCCGTTATCAGATACTAAAGTTTCGCAAAGTAAAAACATCCCTTCTTCACCAGTATTAGTTTTTTCATTATCTAGGATTCTAAATCTTGCAGTGAAACGCGATTTATCATCGGTGATACCCAAATAAAAGATGTCGCCATTTTTTATAGCAGTTTCGCTAGCTAAATTAAAAGAAGGAACAACCGATAAAAGCAAAAGCGGTAAAGATAATAAAGATTTCATACTCAAGCTCCTCTTTTTTATTTTTCTAAAGCTTTAACAAAATAAGGCGACCACCACTGTAAATAGCCTGCTTTTTTAGGGTGAATTGGATCTTTCATCGCCCAGTTATAGTAGCTTTCACTAGCGGCGTTATTAAAATCAACATCGTGATATAGATCGATAATACGGACTTGATAATCGGTTTTTTTATTCCACTTAATAGCGATTTGTTTAACATCGCTCACTAAAGAAGCGTAGTTTGAGCCAGGGGGATTGTTATTTTCTCTTTTAGTTTTGTCTTTACCATCTTTAAAATAAGCACCACTATAGAAGTAAATTGGACAATTCCAAGTCTTATGGACATAGGAAATAATATATTCCACTCCACCTAGAGTAGTTTTTAAATCAAAGTTTTCATAATCTTCACTAACAACACCTCTTTTAGAGTTATTTCCTGGTGTACAATCATTCGTGGATATTTGGCAAATAAAGCCATCAATCTTTGTTTCTTTGTTAAAGATTTCACTATTAGTTAAGCGAGACGTGTATGATTTTTCTCCACTTTTGATATTGGCGTTATCACAGAGTAATGTGGTACCGCTTTCAGCATCTTTAAAGCACTTTGCTCCTGTTAGAGAACTAACATATTCAGACATGCTAAATCCTTCTGATTCGTGTCCATAAGTCACAGAAGAGCCCAACCAATAAAATGTTTTATCTTTTAACGACGAATCATTTGATAAGACATTTTCTGGATTAAACATCTCATCGTTAGCGTCTTTTTCATCTAGATGAGT
The DNA here is from genome assembly GCA_017442875.1 of Bacilli bacterium. Lineage (GTDB taxonomy): Bacteria > Bacillota_I > Bacilli_A > RFN20 > CAG-826 > RUG14515. Next base: position 3,903 of record JAFSPN010000066.1, on the reverse strand, counting down.
ATCGTCTAATAAAGTATATTTAACTTCTTCTTTATCAATTTTAATGGTAGGATCTTTGACTTCTATATTTGAAGTTTGATTCCCACAACTTGCTAAAAGCATAGTTAAAACGAGCTGAACTATCTTTTTCACGCTTATTTCTCCCAACTATAGTTATTGCTTTTAGCGTGTAATTTATATTCTTCTGGGAATTGATCTACTTTAATAAATGAAGCATTATTACTGACATTATTAGAGATGGCTTTGACTTTGATTTCACCTTCGACTTTAACTTTAAATTTAAAGACATATTGACCGGCTTTTTTGGCCACTAATTTGTCGTTAACATACAGTTCGACTTCGCTTTGGTTAGAATAGACTTTTAAAATCATATTCTTTTTGTTTCTCTTTTCAAACCGCTTACCGCAAATATGAACAAATGGTTCTTTGCTCCAATAGGCTTTACAAATATAGAAGGAATCTTTTTTAGTTTTATGATCAAAAGTCACTAAACCCTTATGGTTAACGCCTGGGTCACCACCATGGTTTCTTCCATCGCTACCAAAATCGAACATATTCCAAATATGGGTCGCCCAGAAATATGGTCTTTTAGCGTAGAATCTTAACATGTATTCATGATAATCCGCTTGATATTCTTCAGTAGAGTCACCAACATGAGGATTGTTACTATGAAGATTTATCATCGCTTCCGCGCCATATTCAGACATGCCAACTGGATATTTCTTATTAAACAAACGATAGAAACCAAACCATAATTTGTTTAAGAATTTAAATGGCACGTACCAGCCAAAATATAAGTTCCATGAGACAACATCAGTAATCTTTGAGACTTTATTGAACGGGCCACACATGCTAAAGCACGCCATTGTGGTTAATCTTGTCTCATCAAGTGTATGAGCGATTTCATTAAGCTTTTTATTCTCTTCTAAATAAGCTTTGACACGACCTTTTTTAAACATCGTTATTTCATTAGAAATACCCCAAGTAACAATTGAAGGATGATGGTATTGTTGAATAATTAATTCTTTTAATTGCTGTTCGATATTATCGTTTCCGTTTTCTAGATGCTTAGAAATATATGGAACTTCCGCCCAAATGATGAAACCTAACTTATCGCATAAATCTAAAGTGTAATCATCGTGTTGATAATGGGCTAGTCTAATCGTATTAGCGCCAATTTCTTTAATAAGAGCCATATCATTTTCATGGTGCTTTCTATCAACAGCGTTACCGACGCCTTTTAAATCTTGGTGGCGGCATACCCCTCTTAAAGGATAGGATTTACCGTTAAGGAAAAAGCCTTTATTTGGATCAACTTTAAAGTATCTAAAGCCAACATTTTTAGTAATTTCATCTAAAAGATTATCGTTTTCATCTAACAATGAGATTTTGACTTGATATAAGTATGGATCTTCTAATCCGTTCCATAAATGAACATTGTTAATGAGGATGTCTTCGTTACCATGAGAAACGCCAACTTGTTTCTGATTATGGTCAAATAAAGTAACCACTACATGACCTTGACCTATGACATAAGGAACAACGTTTAAAACACCTTTATCTCCATCAACTGTCGCCGTTATCTTAGCACCAGGTCCCCCATAATAATCTAAATCAAAGTGATTTTTATTGACGTAGATTAAATTAACATCACGATATATACCACCATAAAAGGTAAAGTCAGCGGTTTGAGGATACACATGATCATTTTCCTTATTGTCCACTAAAACGTAGAGATTAATTTTATGGTCCTTTATATAGTCAGTGACATCGACTCTAAAAGTGGAATACCCGCCATCATGATGGGCTACTTCTTTTTGATCGATATAGATTTTGCAAGAAGAATTAACACCGTTAAATTCTAAATAAAGTAGCTCATCCTCTTTTAAAGAATCAACATCAATGGCTTTATGATACCAGCACTCATTTCTAAAATAATTCATGCCGCCATCTTGACCATCAATATTGTTCCAAGTATGAGGAAGATTGATTTTTTCCATTTCTAAAGCAGGGACATCTTGTATGGAACAAGAGCATTTGCTAAAAGACCAATTATTATTGATATTAACTATTTTTCTCATAATAACTCCCTTGATAAACAAGAAGAGACCACCATTTAATAATGATGGTCAGTTCTTAATAATTCATTGTTGAACTTTTTTTCTTTTAATAAAGTGGAGAACGATTAATACGCCAAAGGCTAATGTGCCAGCCGCACAAACGCCAATCAAAGAATAGATCACAATCATATACCATGGTTGAACAATCTTAATTGTGGCGTTGCCAATGTTCATTGCGCGGGAATGAGCAATGGAATAAGCGATATGTTTAGTAGCTTGTTGGCAAGCGTGAACAACAGCCGGATTATTGCTATATGGGGCTAATAAAGCTGTGCCATTACCATCCCATAAATCTTGACCCGCTAAAACACCCATGACGTTATGCATATAAGTAGCGCTCACAGAGCAGTCTGTAATCGCTGCGCCTTTCATACCCCATTCATCTCTTAAGATGCCAGTCATTAAGCCATGATGTGCACCAGACCACACAACACCTAATCTATTAAAGCTAGACATCACGCCTAAGCCTTCGCCTTCAACGATAGAGCCTTCAAAACCTTTTAAATAGATTTCTCTAATGGCTTGTTCGTTTGACCAGGTAGAGATGCCGTATCGGCCTTCTTCTTGATCGTTTAACGCAAAGTGTTTAGTAAAGACATAGACACCTTTAGATTGAATACCTTTGACTTCGGAAGCCGCCATTTTGCCAGAGACAAAACCATCTTCACTATAGTATTCGAAGTTTCTACCAGAATATGGAGTTCTATGAATATTAGCACCTGGACCATATAAACCAGTATAGAAAGTATCCGCATCGTTTTTAGTAGCGTGGAAGAAGTCTTCACCAATGCATTTACCCATATCATTTAATAAATCTAAATTATATGTCGCGGCCATGACATCTTCTGATGTATAACACATCGCGCTGCTACCACCGATTAAGCCCTTAGTGAAACCTTGTGGACCATTTTCGTCTAATGTACCTGGTAAATTAATGCTTGCTACAGGAGCGGTTTGATGGAAGCCATTAGAGATAACTCTAATCATTTCTTCATATGAGCATTGTTCGACTAATTGTTGCCATTTAGCGTCAGTTAGATCAACATCGATTAAATCGGCAACTGATAAACCATTATCCGCTTTAACATTTGGCATAGATGTGATTTCTGGATAATATTTTTGAATCATCTTTTCGATGATAGCGGCTCTGCCACTTTCTTCGTGAGTTAACCCGTCCGCCCACATTGTATCGTTAATCTTTAAAGAAACTGTGGAAGTTGGGAATGTATCGCTCCAATTATTTCTACTTAAATAAGTGATTTTTTGATCAGCTGTACCTTCGTATTTATTTAAGTCAGCATTATCAAACAAATTGGTGATTTCTTTATTTGTTACTCTTGATTTACTATAAGTAGTCTTATCAAATGTATCGTTATGCCATTTACTTACTAAAGAGGCATTGCCCGCTTTTGACATACGTGATTCATCCACTAATAAACCTTCACCTTTTTTAGCGGTTAAAATGTTATTCGTGGCATCGTGAGCGTCTTTACCAACGGTGAAATAATAATCGCCATCTTCTAAGATGTATGTCTTAGCGTTATTTGGATCATAAGAGATTAAATCTTTCTTTTCGACAGTAATTTCAAAGTTGACTGATTGGCCCGCTTTAATGAGTTTTTTATCAAAACCACAAATATTGACAGAGGCTTTTTCAACACCATTATCTTTGTCATATTGGGTATATGGACTTTGAGCATAGATTTGGACGGTGTGTTTAGCGTCAACACTACCAGTATTCTTTACTGTGACTTCAACTTTAAAGTTATTGCTAGCTTCATTA
>JAFSPN010000065.1 GCA_017442875.1 Bacilli bacterium | reverse complement strand
TAAGGTATGATGGTTTGATACCGGCTTCTTGATTTTCTTTTAATTGACCAAATACTGGTTCTTCTCCACCTATTTTTGGATTGATTAAAAAGAATTCTAAAAAGAATGGGCGTGGTTCACCTGTTTTTGCGTTATAGGCTGTAAAAGAATGCCACCACCAATCATAGCCTTTCTTCCCTTGCCCAGCATATAATTGGCATCTATTTCTTTGTTGTGATTTTTTGTTAAACATAGATTTACTCCCGATTCATTATAACATAATATGAAACAACACCATAGGTGGTGATAATTATGATATTACCGTTTGGATTATTTATTTCCTTACCAGTTGATACATTGCTTTATGGAACTTATAACCCATGCTTATTAAGTTTGATCATTGTTGGTGTATCGATCGCATTATTTACGCTTGTTACATTTATATAACATTATGCGCGAGACGACACGAATCAACAGGATCTTAATTGACATTAAAAAAGCCGCCACTATGGACGGCTTGTTTACAAAAGTTTGTTAACTAGTCAGCGACGTATGGGAGAAGAGCCATAAATCTAGCGTTTTTAATAGCTTTGGCTAATTCTCTTTGGTGTTTGGCGCATGTGCCTGTCGCTCTTCTGGTGGAAATCTTTCCGTTTGGAGTAATCATTGTCTTTAAAAGTTCAACGTCTTTATAATCAATGAATTTAGATTTGTTCTTGCAGAAGATACAAACTTTTTTATGTGGTCTAACTTTTCTAAATGCCATAATTGTTCCCTTTCTTTCAATTAAAATGGAAGATCGTCATCTGGCAAATCAATGGAATCTAAGTTATTGCTTGGTGGTACTTGGATATCATCGAATTTCGGTTCTTCAACAGCGTTTTGTTCTCTATTTGGATTTGGATCCAAGAAAGTAATACTGTCTACAACGATTTCGATAACATGACCTTTAGTACCATCTCTGCGTTCGAAGTTTCTTTGATTAAGACTGCCATCAACTGCGATCTTGCTACCTTTTCTGGTATTTTTGACTAAGCTATCAGCTTGATCTCTAAAGACACGGCAGTCAATAAAGACTGTGCCTCTAGTGCCATCAGCTTCTTTCACACGATTGTCAACGGCAAGTGTGAATGTAGCAAAGCTAATATCAGAAGAAGTTTTTCTTAGTTCTGGATCTTTAACTAAACGACCCACTAAGACGACTCTGTTTACCATATGTTAGTCCTCCTTATTCTTGATCGATTGTAACTAAGTGACGTAACACGGCTGGATTGATTTTGACTTTGCGGTTGAATTGATACAAAGCAGTCTCATCGGCGGACACTTTGAGCACGACATAGAAACCTTTGGTTTCATCATTAATTGGGTACGCTAAGTCGCGTAAACCTAATTTGGTGTCGGTGTTTTTGACTTTCGCGCCATTTTCTTCGAGAAGTTTTTGCAAATCTTGCATAGCAGCTTCACGAGCGGCGTCATCTAAGTCGGCTTTCAAAATGTACATGATTTCGTAATTGCGCATTTTATATACCTCCCTTTGGTCTAATGGCTACCATATTCTCTTGGTAGCAGAGATTTTGCTTATTAATTAGTAAGCGTGTCAATTATACAGGTGTCAAAAGCATTTGTAAAGCGCGTATGTACGTCTATTGCTTAGAGGCGGGCAAAGGCCCGTTGACATGGTTATACTTGTGTTATATTATTAAGTCGGGTTTAGGATCCCTTCGGGGACCCCTTTTTATTAAATAGAATTACTTCCGTTTAACTACCACGAGCAACAATAATACAACAACGAGAATTACCGCTAACTCTTGCATACACCAAGTGCCAACAGAACGATTGCCCTATTAAATGTCTCATGGAGTAATCTCCTTTTGACATTTTCCTCAGCAGTATAAGATTGTGGGGTATAAAAACAGTCACCACTATTCTTTCTAGGCGGGCAAAGGCCCGTTGACATGGTTACGCTGCTGTTATATTATTGTTTTGTGGTTTGGATCCCCTTTTTCTGGGGGACCCTTTTCATTAAAGGAATCACTTCCGTTTAACTACCACAAGTAACAACAACACAACTACTAGAATTATCACTAATTCCTGCATAAACCAGGTAACAACGGGGCGATTGCCCTATTAAATGTCTCATGGAATTTCCTTCCTTTCGACATTTTACCCTAGTAAGTTAGGAGTGCCGGTTTTATAATAAAACCACAACAACCCCATTTAGGCGGGCTGAGCCCGTTGACAAGATTTATGCGGGTGTTATAATGTGGGTGTTGGTTGAATCCTCAGTAATGGGGATTCTTTTATTAAACGTTTATTTGCACTTAACATTTACTAACAGCAACAGAATAACAACCAGTATTACTACTAATTCCTGCATAACCTTGATAGCAACGAGGCTCAAGCCCTTTAAATGTCTCATGGAGTAGTATCCTTTCGACATTTTTACCAAGTATTAGAGGCTAAATTGATTAAGTTAGACCATAGGCATAACCAAAAGTGCCTCTATATACGAATCGGCTTAAAAATCGGATTTGTCCAAAAAAATTTTAAAGAAATTAAAAAGGAGCTTATGCTCCTTATTTTTTTATCTATCCCTCATTGTTGGGAAGAGAATGACTTCACGGATTTGTTGCTGATTGGTAAGTAGCATCACAAATCTATCAATGCCCATGCCCACGCCGCCTGTTGGAGGCATGCCGTACTCGAGCGCCTCTACGAAGTCTTTATCCATTTCGCTAGCTTCTTCATCGCCAAGTTTCTTGGCTTCGAGTTGTGCTTTGAATCTTTCTTCTTGATCGATTGGATCGTTTAATTCTGTATAGGCATTGGCAAGCTCTTTTCCATTGACGAATAATTCAAATCTTTGCACAAAGCGTGGATCTTTTTCTTTCTTAGTTAATGGGGAAACTTCGATTGGATATTCATAAACAAAGGTAGGTTGAATTAAATCTTCTTGGCAGAACTCTTCAAAGAATTCGTTCATAACATATCCAACAGTGTTTTTAAACTTATCTAAATGTAAGCCTTTTTGATCTGCGAGAGCTTTGGCTTCTTCGTAAGATTTGACTTGTTTGAAATCAATTCCGCACTTTTCTTTAATTAAATCATTCATGGAAATCCATCTGAATTTGGATTTGAAATCGATTTCACGGTCGCCGTATTTGACTATAGCGGAACCGGTTACTTCTTTGGCAGTATTTCTAATCATCTTCTCGGTTAAATTACCAATACCTTTTAAATCGGTAAAGGCTTGATAGATTTCGATTGATGTGAATTCTGGATTATGCGATGCATCCATACCTTCATTACGGAAGAGTCTACCGATTTCATACACTCTTTCCATGCCGCCAACTAATAAGCGTTTGAGGTTAAGTTCGGTAGCAATTCTTAAATAGAAATCTTTATCCAAAGTATTGTGATGAGTAATGAATGGGCGAGCGGCCGCACCGCCTAATGTTGGTGAAAGAATTGATGTTTCAACTTCAGCAAAACCTTGAGCATCTAAGAAATGTTGAATACTACGAATGATTTGTGGTCTCATAAATGCTACTTTACGAGCTTCATCATTCATAATTAAATCGAGATATCTTCTTCTGGAACGTTCTTCAACATCGGTTAAGCCATGGAACTTTTCTGGAAGTGGATGTAAGCACTTTGTTAAATGGGTAAACTTTTTGGCCTTGATTGTTAATTCGCCAGTCCTTGTAAGATTCATAACACCAGCAATACCGACGATGTCGCCGATATCCGCCATCTTAAATAATTCGTAGTTCTTTTTACCAAGGTTATCTAAGGATAAATAGACTTGCATGTTGTCTGTTTTATCTTGAATATTCATAAATGAGGCTTTGCCCATTTTACGGATAGCTTTAATACGCCCTGCAACAGAAACGTGTAGATCGAGTTTTTCTAATTTAGCAGCATTCTTTTTAGCGCATAACGCTCTAATTTCTTTGATGGAATGAGAAACCTTGTAAGCTTGTCCAAATGGATCAATACCTAATTCTTGATATTTCTTGAGTTTCTCAAGTCTATTTAGTTCTTGGTCGTTTAATTCATTAATATTCATATTGCTGCTCCTTTAAATGTCCGTTAAATAGTATATGCGAGTTTTTTGACTCGATAAAGTCAAAATTACACTTTCAAATATTCTTGTTTAAATTCATCCAATATATTGACTAATGATTGATAGGTAGTTAAAGATGTCGCTAAAACAGTCCTAAGGGTTCTCGAATTAGCAAAGCCAGAGAAGAATTTAGGGGCAATGCTACGATATATTCGCATTGCGGTTAGTTCACCCTTTTCTTCAATCATTGATTTAGCGAGTTCCAAACAATAATTGCATTGTTCCAAAAAAGATGGATTAGGTAGTCTTTCGCCCGTTTCAAAATAAGTCTTAATTTGTGTGATTAAGAATGGATTGCCAACACCACCACGGGCCACCATCACAGCCTCAGCTCCTGTAATATCCAAAGCCTTAATTGCATCATCAAGGGTATAGATGTTACCAGACACGATTAGAGGCACCTTCGTCTCTTTTCTAAGGTCTTTAATTAGATCATAATGCGGTTCACCAGCATATAGTTCTTTTCTTGTTCTAGCATGGATTCCAATAGCGTCAACGCCAGCATTTTCAAGCTCTTTAATTACATCTTTAAAGTTAACCTCGTTATAGCCCAATCTAATCTTTGCAGTCACTGGCTTATCTGTAACATTTTTAATAGCCCTAATAATATCTCCAGCAAGGGAAGGTTTTAGCATGATTGAGGAGCCCGCTCCAGTCTTAGTAACCTTAGGAACAGGACAACCCATATTAACGTCAAAAAAGTCGATATTTGGGTTTAATTTCAAAGCAATAATCGCGGATTTAGCGAGATTTTCAGGATTTGACCCAAATAGTTGAACCCCAGTAATAACTTGATCTTTTTCGAAGTTTACATAGCTCTCGGTTTCTTTATTTTGATAGATTAATCCCATATCAGAAACCATCTCGCTAACGCATATATCCACGCCAAAAGAATTGAGATATTTTCGATAACCTGCACTTGTTATTCCCGCCATTGGAGCAAGAACCACTTTTCCTTTGATGTCAATATTGCCTAATTTCCACATAGTAAAAGGAAGGATTTTCACCTTCCTAGTTAATTATTTCTTTTCTTCAGCGGGAGCTTCAACCTGAGGTTCTTCCTTTGGTTGCTCTTCCACTTTCTTTTCATCACGCTTCAAGTGACGATTTTCCATTAAGTAATCAATCTCTTCAGCAGTGATTTGTTCATGCTCAATTAAAGTCTTGGCCAATAAGATAACGTCTTCTTTGTTTTCTTTGATAACACGAAGTGCTTCCTTATGAGCGTTTTCAATAATTGATCGAATTTCCGCATCAATCTTTGTTGCGGTTTCAACAGAGAAGTTCTTTTGTGTGGATGTATAGTCTCTTCCTAAGAAGACGCTACCGGTATCTCTTTCATATTGGATTGGTCCTAATGAGGACATACCTAATTCACACACCATCACACGTGCGATTTGAGTGGCGACTTCAATATCGTTTTGCGCACCACTAGAAACATCATCGAAGAATGTTTCTTCACTGCTTCTACCACCTAAATAACCGACGATACGAGCTTCTAACTCTTTCTTGGTTAACAAGAAACGATCTTCCTCAGGTGTCATACGCACATGGCCACCTGTATTGCCACGTGGAATGATAGTAATTTTTTGTACCTTATCAGAATGAGGATATCTTAAACCGATAATAGCGTGTCCAGCTTCGTGATAAGCGACGACCTCTTTTTCATGTTCGCTCAAAGAGCGAGATGATTTAGCAGGACCTGCTACTCTTCTATCGATAGCTTCGTCAATATCATCAACAGTAATCTTTTCTCTATTGGCACGAACCGCTAAGATCGCGGCTTCATTCATAATGTTTTCAATATCAGCACCAGAGAAACCAACAGTACGACGAGCGATGTTTTCAAAGTTAACATCATCATCTAATTGTTTGTTGCGTGAATGGACTTTGAAAATTTCTTCTCTACCTTTTCTATCTGGTAAGGAAACAGTAATCTTTCTATCGAAACGGCCTGCTCTTAATAAGGCAGGGTCTAAAACATCGTCTCTATTTGTTGCGGCGATAACAATAATACCTGAATTATCATTAAAGCCATCCATTTCAACGAGTAATTGGTTAAGTGTTTGTTCACGTTCGTCGTTACCACCACCTAAGCCAGCACCTCTTTGTCTACCAACAGCGTCGATTTCATCAATGAACACTAAGCATGGTGCATTTTCTTTAGCGATACGGAACATGTCACGTACACGTCCCGCACCAACGCCAACGAACATTTCGACGAAATCAGAACCAGAAATAGAGAAGAATGGCACACCGGCTTCGCCAGCAACGGCTTTGGCCAATAATGTTTTACCACATCCTGGAGGGCCAACTAAGAGAACACCTTTTGGTAACTTAGCACCAAATTTAGTGAACTTCTTTGGATCCTTTAAGTAATACACGAGTTCTTCCGTTTCGGCTTTTTCTTCATCAGCACCAGCGACATCGGAGAATTTAACTTTAGAACTTGCTTTTCTCGCTCTTGAACGGTTGAAGTCCATCGCTTGTCTATTAGAAGCGTTAACTGTGGAAGACATTCTCGATAATAAGAAAACCATAATAAGGGCAGAACCACCAATTAAGATGATTGTTGGACCCCATTGATCCCACCATGTTGTTTGATATGGGTTTTTAGCGTTGATAATATCAATTTCGTATTTATTGTCAGCATATCTAATGATATCAGCGATATTGCAAATATCATCAGTGCCATCGTCATCAAGGTCGACATACCATTGATTTGTTTTGTTTTCAAATTCTCTGGTATCAAAGTTAATAGTAAAAGTTTTGGTAAATTCTTTACCAGTAGTAGTATTTATATCTTTATATTTACCATTGATAATAACCTGAGTCTCCGCGCTGACGAGTTGCATTTTGTTAATTTTGCCCTCAGTTAAAAGACTCACGAATTCTTTTGGTCTAAGTGTGCTACTTGTGTTTGTGTTGGTAAAAATGAAATATGCAACTACACCAATAATTGCTAATACAATAAAAATGGCAAATATGAAACTACGCGATACACCAGCTCTTGGCTTATTGTTTTCTTCGTCCATAAAATACCTCCATCAATAAATACGATGGAATTATTATAATAAAATTTCTTTATATATAAAAGAAAAATGCTTTATAGTCTAAAATTTGACAGAGAAATTATCATTTGGAGATGGTGAAAAGTCCTTCAAATAACGAGGAACATAAATAATGACGCCATCTTTATTAACAATGACTGGCCAACGATTCCTTAAAGAAACAGGCATCTTCCAATCGATAAATAATCTTCTTATTTCTTTTTCATAATCAAGAATACGATAAGCATCACCAGGTCTAGCATTTCTAATAGTCAATGGATAATCATCAGGAGAAACATTTCTTCTTGATGGATCTCTAGTGAAATCTAACGAGAAATATGGAGTATCAAGTTTGTCTGGTTTCTCTAAAACATATTCAAAATCACAGGCTTCGATGTCCTCTCTAATTGAGAAAGCATCATATTCTTTAACGAAGCATAATTCATCAACTGTTAAAGAAACATTTGGCTTATCGCAGAGTAAAACTTTTCTAAGTTCTTCACCTTGTTCCTTAGAAATAGTAAAGTCGCTTTTAATCTTTCTTCCGAGTAAAACAATAGCGTATAAGAACTCGATATCATTTAACCTATTATATTCTTCAATCTTATTTGACTTAATATTGGAAATCTTTTCAAAAATCTCAGCGAGCTTTTGATTCTCGTTATCAATCTCTTGAAGTATTTCCTTTCGTTCTTCAGGAGTCATTTTTTCGACGACGGAATGTCTTAATTGATTCCTCAAGAAGTGATCCTCAAGGTTTGTTTTGTCGATGGCATAAGGAACGCTAAACATGCGGCAATAGATAAGCAATTCTTTCTTTCGATATTTCAACAATGGACGGATAATTTCCACATCCGTAAAGTAGGAAATTTCTTTAATTCCGAAATAATTGACGAGGTTTTTGCGCTTTTTTTGCATTAAATACGTCTCAATTAGGTCGTCTTCTTGGTGGGCCACTAAAAGAGCGTCAAATCCGTTTTGCTTAACCACATCGATAAAGAAGTTATAACGGATGTCACGGCACTTAGCTTCTAAGTTATTATCACCAAGATTTTCTCTTACACTTTTAACATAAATACCTACACCATGGGTGAGACAATAATTGCGCAAATCAATCTCTTCATCATCAGCTTCATTCCTCAAATGATAATTGACATGAGCGACCGCAAATCGATAACCTTCTTTTAACAACATATCGAATAAGGCCATTGAGTCTGGTCCATAGGAACAAGCTAATAAATATTTTTTGTTTTTTTCTAAGTTAAGCATCGCTATTCACCTTCCTTGTTAACACTTCTTTATATTCAGGAAATTCTCTTTTGAATCTCTCCACAAATGATATCTCAACCACTAATACACGATTACCAAGTCGTAGTTCTAAAATATCTCCTGCTTTGACTTCGCTAGATGGTTTGGCCACTCGATCATTAATTAAGATGCGGCCCCTATCCGCTAACTCCTTAGCAATTGTTCTTCTTTTGATTAAACCTGATAATTTTAAAACTAAATCTAATCTCATACTATTTCCTTGATAGAAAAGTGTTTTTGTATTTCTAATAGGCTCTTTAAGATGTTCTCTAAATCAGAAACCCATTTCTTGCCTTTGTTAAGTTGTATTTTAAAGACATTATTAGCATAACTTATTTTCACGAAAGCTAAAAATGGTATTAGCGCTTCGAACAAAATATTTCCAATTCCTTTGATATTGATATATTCGTCTCCAAGTTCAATTTCGACAAGTCTTGGTTTTTCTTCTAATTTCAAAACATGGGCGTCTCTAACTAATAAATCGATATTTCGTTTAGTGAACAAAGCCTCTACTTCTTCTGGTAAACGACCATAAATATCTCTTGTCTTTTCTTTAATAGTTAATAAATCTTCAACAGAAGGAGCGTGCATTATATCTTGATACAATTCAATTTTGTCGCCTTCTTTAGCATAGCTATTTGGAATATATGCATCGACATGAAGAGTGGCGTTATATTCGACTTTGTCTTCTTCTTCGTTTTCACCTTGCATCTTTTCTTTAATAGCCTCATTTAAAAGCTTGATATACATGTCTAGGCCAATTGAATCAATGAAACCCGCTTGTTCAGGTCCAAGAATATCACCTGCGCCTCTGATCATTAAATCTCTTTGGGCAATTTTATAACCACTGCCAAGTTCAGTGAAATCTTGAAGAGCCTTTAATCTCTTTTGTGCCTTTTCGTTTAATACTTTGTATTCGCTATACATTAAATAAGCATAAGCAATTCTATTTGAACGCCCGACACGACCTTTGATTTGATAGAGTTGGGACAAACCATAGTTCTCGCTATCTTCCACGATAATCATATTAGCGTTAGGAACATCAATACCGTTTTCAATGATGGATGTGGACACCAAAACATCGATCGTGCCATCATAGAACCTCATCATGACATCCTCGATGTCTTCTCTATCCATCTTGCCGTGTGCCACACCAAAGGTGACGTTTGGCATCATCTTTTGTAATGTTGCCACTCTGTTATATAAAGTGGATATATTGTTATGTAAATAGAATACTTGTCCGTTTCTACCTAGTTCTCTTTCCACTAGTTCTTTTACAACATCCAATCTAAAAGGGGTCACATATGTTTGGATTGGCATCCTATCTTGTGGTGGGGTATCAATTTTGGACATGCTGCGCACACCGATAAGCGATATTTGTAATGTTCTTGGAATCGGAGTGGCGCTTAAAGTTAAGACATCGATGTTGTTCTTTAATTCTTTTATCTTTTCTTTTTGTTCCACACCAAATCTTTGTTCTTCATCAACTATTAGAAGGCCTAGTTCTTTAAAATGAAGATTTTTAGAAAGTAAGCGATGCGTGCCTATAATTAAGTGGGCATTACCGTTTTCAACATCTTCTAAATATTGTTTCTGAACTTTAGAGGTAATTAGTCTTGAGAATATAGCAATCTTAACATCGAAATTAGCAAAGCGCTTTAACGCCAATTCGTAGTGCTGTCTTGCTAATAAAGTAGTCGGACACAAAATAGCAACTTGCTTGCCAGAAAGAATGGCTTTAAACGCTGCTCTAAAGGCGACTTCGGTTTTACCGAAACCAACATCACCACATAATAGTCTATCCATAGGCACTGGTGATTCCATATCGTGCTTAATTTCATCAAGCGCTCTTTGTTGATCTTTAGTTAATGGGTATTCAAACTCATTTTCAAATGCTTCTTGGAATTCGTCGTCATCTTGAAAGGCAAAACCTTTAATCTTGCTTCTTTCGACATATAGTTGCATTAAGCGTTCCGCTAAATCATTAACTCTGGCCTTAACTTTCTTTTTGGTGTTTTCCCAATCTTTACTATGTAAGTGCGACAACCTTGGAGTCATTCCCTCTTTACCAAGATATTTTCTAACAAGTTGGAATTGGGCTAATGGAACATATAAAAATTCATTTCCCCAATAGGCTATCTTGAGATAGTCCTTATGAACACCTTCGACTTCAAGAGTTTGAAGGGCAATAAATTGCCCTATACCTTGATATTCATGAACAACATAATCGCCTGGTTCAAGTTCTTCATAGCTTCTCAAGATAGTGGCTTCTTTGAACCTATTATCAAATCTCGCTGTTCTTACTTTTTCGTTAAACAATTCGCTAGTTGTCAAATAAACAACTTTGTCATCAGTGAGAGCGAATCCACTTGCTAAGTTTGTTAAACTTATTCCCACCTTACCTGGCTTAGGAAGATTGAATGAATCCACTAATTGGTATGGAATATGTTGAGCATCAAGCATTTGTTCAATGGTAAATATGTGCTCTTTGTTATTTAAAGCCAAAACGATCTCGTAGGAGTCGTTAAGGTATGATTGAATAATATTTACCGCATCACTAGCTTTGCTAGCCTGAAATGGCACATTTTTAATCGGCACAGTGATTGCGGAAGGAGAATCAATAAGTGAAGATGTTGTTATGTGGTTATTAACATCCACTACTCGATTTAGATCTTGATATATCTCTAAGCGCGGTAAAGCTTTCCCGTTTTCGTAAAGTTCATTTAGATATGCATAAGAGTCGTTCTTCAATATATTTAAAGAACTATTAATAGCGGGTAAGTCAATAAACACCTTGGTAAAGTCATTACAGTAATTAAAAATTGAATAATGATCTTCGGTTAAAAATCCATAGTATTTATAGAGTTTCTCGTCGATGTTTCCTTCACTTAAATTAAAGGCTAAACCATCTACCGTGTCGCGTAATTTTTCAAAATCGGTATAGGAAAGGACTTCTTGCTCTTTTTGTAAAGCGGCATATATTTTTTCGCTACCAAGAGCCTTTTGCTTGTCCGACAAAAGGATATCTGTTGCAGGTAAAATGGTTACACTATCGATTTGTTGGATTGATGTTTGTTTAGCGATATCAAAATATCTCATGCTTTCGATTTCGTCATCAAAGAATTCGATACGGACCGGATAATCATTGTTGACAGAGAAGATATCTAACACATCGCCTCTAATAGCGAATTGCAACGATTGGTCGATTTTATTAACGAGTGAATAGCCATCACTAATAAGTTTTTTTCTAATATCTAAGATATTATATTGTTTTCCCACTTTAAGAGTGAATGTTTGTTCTTTGAACAATTCTGGACTTGGTAAGTATCTTAAAGCGCTTGCTAAATTAGCGACAACGATGACATTTTTTCTTTTTAATATCTCGTCTAAAACGTATAAACGATGTGCAGACATTTCTTTAGATTGTGCAATTGTTTCAGCGCGTATCAATTCGTCGCTTGGGAACAACAAGACATCGTCATTAGAAAGGAATGATACTAAAGAAGAATAAATCTTCTGAGCTTTATATAAATTTGAGGCCACTAGTAAGTAGGAGCCTTTATTTAATCGATAATTAGAGGCTATCAAAAGAGCAATTCCATTATTATCATCTACGACAAAATGCCCCTTTTTCCTTTGGATTAGGGGGGTAACATTATTGGTTTTGAATTTTTCAAAAAGGTTCAAACAACCACCTCTTAGTTATAATTGTTCATCGCCCGATCAAAATCAGACTTCAAATACTCCTTTACTGCTCTAACAGCGTTTTCAATCGCTTCTTCAATCAAAGGCCTTTCGTCTTTAAGTGGTTTACTCAAGACGTAATCGATATTATCGTTATCGCCTGGCTCACCAATACCGATTCTAATGCGTTTGATTTTTTCGCTTGATAAACAATCAATAATGTTTTGCATGCCCTTATGGCCACCAGAAGAGCCTTCTTTACGAAGTCTAATGTTTCCAGGCTCTAAAGCCATGTCATCAAAGATGACAACGATATCATCTAGTTCAATTTTGAAATAATGAACAACTTCTTGTACCGCTGTCCCTGAAAGATTCATGTATGTCGTAGGTTTAAAAAGAATGACATCCTCGCCAAAAATTTTTCCACGACCCATTAAGCCATGAAACACTTCTTTATCAACATCGATTTGGGCTTGGTCGCTTAAAAGATCGACCGCCATAAAGCCCATGTTGTGACGAGTGCTCTCGTATTTCTTGCCAGGATTGCCTAAACCAACAATTAATTTCATAAATCTCGTGCGAATATTATACAACAAGAAGAAGTAAAGCACACTTTATTTAATAAAATAAGTCTTGTATACTCAATATAGTATGAAAATTAAAGAATGGTTTAGAAGACTGGTGGCAGGTTTGGCCATTGGTACAGGCGCCGCTATCCCAGGCGTTTCAGGAGCGGCTATTGCCGTTATATTCAGAGTTTATGAAGATATCATTGGAGCGGTTAATAGTTTCAGGAAGAGATTTGGCTGGGCTATAACAGTTCTTATTCCTATTTTGTTAGGCGTTCTTATTGCCGTTGCTATTTGTATTGTCTTATTCCATATCGCATTCGAACACTTTATGTTTGTCTTAATGTGCCTATTTGCAGGATTCTTAATTGGCTCATTCCCTGGCATTACAGACGAAGTCAAAGGTGAAAAAATAGATAAGACGTGCATCATTTTAATCATAGTTGGCGCTTTGTTTGTTATTGGGCTTGGTATCGCTAGTGTCTTTAGTGGATTAGACGTTGGAGAATTATTCCTCGATCCTATTCCTTGGTGGCTATACTTGGTATTAATTCCGGTTGGCGCTTTAGCAGCAGTTGCTTTAACCGTTCCCGGATTGTCTGGCTCATTGATTCTTTTAATCATTGGTTTTTATCGCCCTCTTGTTGATAGCGCAGTTCTTTGGGCTAAAGAATTATTCGGTGTTGGCGACGTGCCACAATCATTTGCTCATTTAGGACCACTATTTGGTGTTATTGGATGCTTCGCTATTGGTTGCTTAATTGGTGTTGTTTTGGTTTCAAAAGTCATGACTCTTCTTTTAAAGAAGTGGCGTAAACAAACATTCTACACAATTATCGGCTTTATCGGCGGTTCTGTCTTTGTTTTGTTCTTTAATCATGAAATATATAACTACTATCGAGTTTGGGCCGGACAAGTCGTTTTAGGTATCGATCAAATCATGCCAATGTGGCTTGAAATGATTGTCGGATTCTTAGTATTGGCGATTTGCGCTTTCTTAAGCTATTTATTAGTTCGTTATCAAAGAAAAGAATCGCAGTTAGAAGTTAAAGAAGAGGCTATGGAATAGTATGAAAAAGTATTTAGAAGAACAATTCCTTAAGACATTTCAAAGCGAGCCAGATAAATATTTAAGTTGCGGAGGACGTTTCGAAGTATTAGGTAATCATACAGACCACAATCATGGTTTGTGTATTGCCGCAACATGTAGTCTATCTATTTACGCAGCGATCAAAAAACGCGATGATGAGCACGTTCGTTTATTAAGCGAAGGATTTGGCTATTTCGAAATCGATTTAACGGATTTAGAAAAAGTCGAAACCGAAGTTGGTCAACCAGCGGCTATTATAAGAGGAATCGCTGATTATTTGTCTGATAACAAATATAAAGTTGGTGGATTTGATATATATCTAAAGAGCGAGGTTCCAGCAGGCGCTGGTGTTTCTAGTAGCGCGGCTTTCGAATTACTTCTAGCGCAAACATATAACGTTTTATTCAACAGTTTAGAAATACCTTTAATGACTCTTTGCAAAGCAGGCCAATTTGCGGAAAGAGAATATTATGGCAAAATGTGTGGTTTGTTAGACCAAATAGGCGTGGCTTACGGTGGTCTTATCTATATTGACTTTAAAGATATCGCTAATCCAGAAGTTAAACCGCTAAGACTTAATTTAGATGGCTATCAGTTTGTCATTGTCAATTCAGGTGGTAGCCACGCTGAATTATCACATTTATACAAAGCTATTCCAGATCAAATGTTTGAAGTCGCAAACGTCTTTGGAAAGAGTTTTTTAAGATATGTCGACTATGAAGAATTAAAGAAAAATAAGCAAGATGTGATAGAAAAATGTGGCAAAGAAGCCTATCAAAAGGCAAAACATTTCTTCGAAGAAAATAAACGCGTCGAAAAAGCCTATAAGGCCATCGAAAAAAATGATGTAGAAAAACTTATTAAGCTTATAAACGAATCTAGAGAATCATCGACTGATCTTTTAGAAAATATGTGTGTTGAAGGAAAAGTAAAAGGCTCACCATTAGAAGCTTGCCGTTTAATTATGAAGGCGTCGCATCAAAAAGCGGGCGTA
This sequence comes from Bacilli bacterium, assembly GCA_017442875.1. Taxonomy (GTDB): domain Bacteria; phylum Bacillota_I; class Bacilli_A; order RFN20; family CAG-826; genus RUG14515. Next base: position 13,045 of record JAFSPN010000065.1, on the reverse strand, counting down.
AAAATCAACGGAGGCGGCTTTGCCGGCTCTGTCATCGCCCTTGTTCCTAAAGATGAACTTAGAAATGTTGTCGACGCCGCTAAAGAAAAATACGGAAAAGAAAACATTCACCTTGTTGATGTAAGAAACGATACTCCTTGCGAATTAATATAAAGAGGTTCTTTTATGAACAACAAACTTGGTTTAAGAAAATGGCTTTCATTTATCCTTGCTGGATTTGTTGGCCAATTAGCATGGGCTATTGAAAATAACTATTTCAACGTCTATGTCTATGATTGCACTAAGAATTACGATTTCATCACTTGGATGGTCATCGCTAGTGCTGCTACCGCCACCATTACGACCTTATTAATGGGCGCTGTTAGCGATAGGCTTGGTAAAAGAAAAGTATTTATATCCTTTGGATATATAATATGGGGTCTTTCCATCCTGCTCTTTGCTTTCCTAAATCCATCTTCATCATTTAATATCGTTGCTAATAACATATTCTTAGCTGGTACGATGATTGTTATTATGGACTGTGTTATGACCTTCTTTGGCAGCACCGCTAATGATGCCGCATTCAATGCGATGGTTACCGATAACACTAACGACAATAACCGCGCAAAGGTTGAGAGCGTGCTATCAATATTACCTTTAATTGCCCTTATTGCAGTTATTCTTGTAGCAGGCTTTTTCGTTGATGTTCCAACCGGTCAAGAAAAACGTTGGGATATCTTCTTCTATATTTTTGGTGGCATTACCTTAGTGGTTGGTATTGTTTCGATTTTCTTAACACCAAAAGATTTAGCAGTACCTAACAAAACAGAAAACTACTGGTCAAACGTCATTTATGGCTTTAGGCCAAAAGTCATTAAATCAAATCCAGTTTTATACATTACTCTGATCGCCTTCATGGTATTCAATATTGGTTTACAAGTATTCATGCCCTATTTCATCCTCTATGTGCAAAGGGTTTTACATATTGAAGGTGATGCATTCACCATTTCTTTGGGTGTTGTCTTATTAACCGCTAGTTTGATAACGGTGGTATTTGGTATATTCATGGATCGAATTGGTAAGAATAAGATTATGATCCCTGCTTTAGCAGTAGGTGCGATTGGTGGCGCAGTTATCTTCTTTATTCCTGCTAATCAAGGCATGGGTACACAAATTGGTTTAATCATCGGTGGAATTATCTTAATGACTGGTTATTTAGTCAGTACCGCGGCATTAGGCGCGAAAGTTAGAGACTATACACCAGAAAAAGAAGTTGGCCTATTCCAAGGCGTAAGAATGATTTTTGTTGTTTTAATTCCAATGATTATCGGGCCACTAATTGGTAGAGGCCTTTGTCTTATCGGAGGAGAGCCATATCAAAACGAATTTGATCAATGGGTCTATCCACCAAATAAATGGTTGTTCTTAGTAACTGGAATTATCTTCCTACTTGCGGCTATACCTGTCATATTTATGATTAGGAAAGAAAGAAAAGCAAAGGCTGAGGCTAACAATGAAACAACCGCTGAGTGAATATCCTAGACCGCAGTTTAAAAGAGATTCCTACATTTGCTTAAACGGCTATTGGGAATACGCCATCAGGAAAGAAGAAACAATTCCTGAATCTTTTGATGGTCAAATCTTGGTGCCATATTCTCCTGAAGTTGAAAAGAGCGGCGTTAATAAAACCGTTATGCCAGACGACTATCTTTTCTATCGCTTGAAGACCACTATTACTAATGATTTTATAAAGGATAAAGTTATACTACACTTTGGAGCAGTTGACCAAATTGCTGAAGTCTTTATTAACGGGGAATTCGCCATTAAACACATAGGAGGTTTTCTCCCCTTTAGCGTGGACATCAAACCATTCTTAAAAGACGAGAATCTCGAGATTGTTTTAAGAGTTAAGGACACCACCAACACCTCGTATCATTCATCTGGAAAGCAAAGTCTTAAACCGGGTGGTATTTGGTATAAAGCCCAATCTGGTATCTACATGCCGGTTTGGATGGAAAGCGTGAAAGATGGGTTCATTGAGAATCTAAGAATCACCCCAAATGTAGACGAAAATACTGTTGTTTTGCAGTTCAAAAGCGCAATTAAATCTGCAAAAGTCGCTTTAAATAATAAAATTTATGATGTTGAAGCAGATAAAGACAACGTCATTGAAATCACTGGCCCAAAGCTTTGGTCTCCTGAATCTCCTTTTTTATATGAATTTAAGATTTTTAATGATGTTGACGAGGTATCTAGCTATTTTGCAATGCGTAAAATCTCGCTTATTAAAAACAAAGAAGGCAAACTCGTCATCGCCCTAAACAACAAAGAATATTTTATGAAAGGCGTTTTAGATCAAGGCTATTATCAAGATGGTTTGTTAACGCCAAATTCCGATGAAGATTACATAAATGATATTAACCTCATTAAAGCACTTGGATTTAATGTTTCTAGAAAGCATATTAAGATTGAATCTTTAAGGTGGTATTATCACTGCGATAGGCTTGGTTTATTAGTGTGGCAAGACTTTGTTAATGGTTGCACTAAATACAATTTCTGGCTTAATCAAGTCCCACTATTTGTGAGATATAAGATTTCAGATAAGAAGTACAAAGCCTTCTTTAGAGAAAATGAAGAGGGAAGAAAAGAAGCGTATCAAGAATTCTTAGCCACTATTGATTTACTATATAATTCGCCATGTATTGTTCTTTGGACGATATTTAATGAAGCGTGGGGACAATTCGATTCCAAAGATATATATGAAAAGTTAAAAGCTATCGATCCTACAAGGTTATACGATCATGCATCTGGTTGGCACGACCAAGGATCGGGTGATTTTAAATCAATGCATATATATAAATGGAAAGTAAAAGTACCAAGCGAGCGTAAAATAGGTAATCGCGCTTCCATATGCAGTGAGTGTGGCGCATATATACTAGATAAGCGCTTAAAAGAAGCCAAGAAAAAAGACGGATTCATTTATCTATTGTTTAATAATAAAGACGATTTCCAAAAAGAATATGAAAGATTCATAAAGGAGGAAATCATTCCCGCTAAAAATAATGGCATGTCAGCCTTTATATACACGCAGATAAGCGATGTCGAAGAAGAAATGAACGGTTTTATTTCTTACGATAGAAAAGAAATCAAAGTGGATATAGATAAGATAAAAGCGATCAACGACGCAATTTAAAAGACGGCTAAAGCCGTCTTTTTTAACTTGTTGATTGCTATTACTATTTCTTTCCGTTTTTATCAACGAGGGTGAAGATAAGTAATAAAGCGCCGTAAACAGCGATAACAACACCAAGGATAATCCAGAACGCATGAGCGAATTCAGGAACAGTTAAGAAGATGATAACCAATGTTGCTAAAACTGCGCCAACAACCATCTGGCCAATGCCATAGAACAAGCTCTTTCTTAAGGCGACGAATAAACCATATAAGATTAACGCAGCACCAAGGCCTAAAAGCAAATAAGCCATTAATGGAATTAAAACGGCAAATGAAAGCCCTTTGGCTAAGATGGCAATACCAATAGTGATTAATGCAGCCGATAAGAAAGTTAAAGCAAAATTAAGTTCCTTAGCTTTGACTAGCGTATACACATTCACAATTAATAAAACCGCACCCGCTACTAATGCAACAATAGCGAAATAGAGATCTAAGGCGGTTCCTCCACCAAAGACAGCGATAATAATACCAAAAGCAATAATGACGATCGCTTCAAGTATTCCTACTAATTTTTCCTTTTTCATATAAAACCTCTTTTCTAATGGATGTTAATCCATTTATATTAATCAAAACACCTTGTTTTGTATTAACCAATTTTTATTCTTTTTTGATAGAAGCGATATAACTTTCTAATAAAGAAACTTCTAAGGCGATAGAAAGGCACTAAGAAGGCAAATGAACACGCTGACCGATAGCGTATGCGATTATAAAGTTTCTTATCTATCGATTTCAGTTTAAGGTTGAATTCTTTAAATACAACTTTACGCTTTTCTTTATCCTTGTTTGTTCCGATTGTGGTCATAATGGTAATCGCAGCGATAATCATTAAGAATTGGAACATGTATTTATAGAAAGGACGAACAAATGTTTTTAATGTGTCTAAAGAATAACTACGGAACATCAATTCGAATACACGCTGCTGCTGTTCGTAGCGGTTACACATTGTTTCATAGTTAATGGATTGACCTTCTCGACCAATATAATAGTGATATAAATCTAAATCGTGATAATAAAGGCTTTTAACATATGGAAGAGGGATATAAGCATAAGCGTCATCGACATAGAAAGTATGATTTGGTAATTCCATTTTTGATTCTTTTAAGACATCTAAGCTAAACATTAAAGAATGCATTAAGAAAACAGTTTCTAGATTGATGCGTTTCATATCCGCCCAAGTAATAATGGCATCTTTTTTCAAAAACTTACGATAATGCATCACATAACGGGTATCATCGTTCATATGCTCGTATACATAGTTTGTGATATATAAGTCTACTTGTTTATTATTTTCAATGTTTTTCTTAATGATTTTTATCATAGATAAAACATCTTCTGTCTCAACCCAGTCGTCGCTATCGACAACTTTAAAATAAATGCCTTTAGCGTTATGGATACCCGCCATGACACCAGATCCATGACCGCCATTTTCTTTGTGGATGACTCTAACGATATTTGGATAACTGTTTTGATATTCGTCTGCTATTTTGCCAGTATCATCTTTGGAACCATCGTCAACAATAATAATTTCGATATCTTCCCCAACCGCCACAAGATTGTCGATACAGCGTCTCATATAGTCTTGGGAATTGTAACAAGGGATAGTAAATGTAATGTACTTCATAGCACGACTATTTTAGTCCTTATTAAAAATAAGTCAAAACTATTTTGCGAGTATTGACTTTACTAATTGAAGAGCTTTCTCTATTACAACATCCATATTGTAATAAGAATATGTACCTAAGCGACCACCGAAAAAGACGCCATTTTCTTTATCAGCAAGTTCTTTATATTTAGCGTATAGTTCACTATTTTTCTGATTGTTAATCGGGTAATATGCTTCATCACCTTTAGACCATGTTTTTGAATATTCTTTGGTGATAATGGTTTTTTGATGTTTGACGCCTGGTTCAAAATATTGATGCTCGGCGATACGGGTAAAGGGAACCTCGTATTCTGTGTAATTAACGACAGCGTGTCCTTGAAAATCGGATTTATCAATGATTTCCTCTTCAAATCTAAGCGATCTCCATTCAAGAGCGCCATAGCAATAATCATAGAATCGATCAATTTCACCGGTGTAGATAATGGAATCCGCTAAAGAGTTTAATTCATTCTTGTGTTCTAAATAATCAACACCCAATCTCACTTCAACGCCATCAAGCATTTTTTCAATAATTTGGGTATAACCACCAATTGGGATACCTTGGTAGGTATCATTGAAATAGTTGTTGTTATATTCATATCTGACTGGAATACGAGAAATGATTGATGCAGGTAATTCTTTACATGGTTTACCCCATTGTTTTTGTGTATAGCCTTTGATCAGCATTTCATATATTGTTGTACCCACCATGGAGATTGCCTTTTCTTCAAGGTTCTTTGGTTCCTTGATATCAGCGGTTTTAATCTCTTTTTCGATACACGCTCTCGCTTCTTCAGCGGTATTAACGCCAAATATCTGATGGAATGTGTTCATGTTAAATGGCAAGTTATAGTATTTGCCCTTATAGTAGGCGATTGGCATGTTGATGTAACTATTGAATTTAGCAAATTGATTGATATAGTCCCAAGTCTCTTTATTAGAGGTATGGAAAATATGTGGTCCATATTTATGAACTTGGATTCCTTCAATTTCTTCTGTATAGATATTACCCGCAATATTAGGACGTTTTTCTACCACTAATACCTTATAGCCGCGCTTATTAAGTTCATAAGCCGCAACTGCTCCAAATAGACCAGAACCGACGATAAGGTAATCATAATTCTTTTTCATAGCACCATAATTATACACGGATTATAACTTTTCGTAAAAATAGTTCGTTTTGATTGACAAAACGCACACGCGAAATACATAATACAAAGCAGCAAAAGAGAAAAACTATGTTCAAGACGATGCTGAAAGTATTAAAAAGTGTGAGAGAGTATAAAATCTACGCGATTATTACTCCTCTATTCATGATTGGTGAGGCAGCGGTTGAATGCGTCTTGCCTTTTGTCATGTCACAATTTGTGGATCGCATTGAAGGCGTTAAAAGCATTGAACCTTTGGTTCCTTTTTTCATTATTATCATTGCGATGACTATCGTTTCTATTGTGTGCGGCATATTAGGCGGAAGATTCGCCTCTTATGCTTCGTGTGGTTTTGCTAAAAATTTAAGACAAGATTTATATAAAAAAGTAGAGAGTTTTTCTTTTGAAAACATTGATCATTTCCACGCTTCTAGTTTGGTGACAAGAATGACCACAGACGTCAATAACGCTCAAATGTCATTCGCGATGGCAATCCGCATTGTTATTAGAGCTCCTTTAATGCTCATCTTCTCCGCTGTTATGGCGTTTGTAACAGGTGGACATATGGCCTGGATTTTTGTCACTGCTATTCCAATTATTGGTCTCATCTTCTTCTTTGTGGCACACTTTGCAATGGGCATCTTTAAAAGAGTGTTTAAGCGCTATGATGCATTAAATGAATCGGTACAAGAAAATGTCGCAGGAATGCGTGTTGTTAAATCATTTGTTAGAGAAGAATATGAGGATAACAAATTCTCCACTACATCTAGTAGTTTATCTAAAGAATTCATTAAAGCCGAAAAAATTGTAGCTCTGATGACACCGACGATGAACACCACAATCCACGTTGTCTATCTCATTACAATGTATTTAGCGGCCCTACTCATCTTCCAAACATCAAAATATGTCTTTGATGCAGAAAAGGATAAATGGTTTTTTGATTGGGGCACATTATCTGTTTCAAAAATGTCAGCGTTACTCACATATGGCATTCAAATATTGATGTCCATCATGATGATTTCCATGATTGTGACAATGCTTATCTTATCTCTTGAATCAATCAGACGTATCGGGGAAGTATTAGACGAAGAACCCACGATTAAGAATCCAGAACAACCACTTGAAGAAGTTGAAAACGGATCTGTTGTTTTCGATAACGTTTCTTTCAAATATAAAAAAGAAGCGGAACGTTATGCGGTTAGCAATTTAAATTTTTCCATTAAGTCGGGTGAATTCATCGGTATTATTGGTTCTACCGGATCAGGAAAAAGCACTTTGGTCAATTTGATTTCTCGTCTATACGACACCACTGAAGGTCGTGTTTTAGTCAGTGGTCACAATGTTAAAGAATACGACTTGAAAGCGTTACGTGATTCTGTCGCCGTTGTACTACAAAAGAATTTCTTATTCAGCGGTACAATTAGAAGCAACATGCAATGGGGAAATAAAGAAGCCACTGATGAAGAAATCATTAGAGCAATTGAAATAGCCCAAATTCCTGATGTATTAAAACACTACCCTGAAGGTTTAGACCACGTCGTTGAACAAGGCGGGGCCAACTTCTCTGGTGGCCAAAAGCAAAGATTATGTATTGCTAGGGCTATTTTAAAACAACCTAAGATTTTAATCTTAGATGACTCAACTTCTGCAGTTGACACTAAGACGGATAAATTAATTAGAAGAGCGCTTAAAAACGACTTACCAAAGATGACCAAGATTGTCATCGCTCAAAGAATTAGTTCTATTGAAGAAGCCGATCAAATCATCGTTTTAGACAACGGCGAAATCAACGCTATTGGAAAACACGATGAGCTCCTTAAGAATAATGAGATTTATCGCGAAGTCTATCAATCTCAAACACAGAAAGGAGGTAACTAATATGCCAGCACCACGCATTAGGTCTTATGTTAAACCTAAAAAAGGCACCATTAAGCGTTTAATCAAATCGCTATGGAAAAACTTTAAATTTGAGTTAATCCTTTCATTAGTTACTTTAATCCTTTCAATTGCCGTTAACTTATGCGGCAGCATTTTCGCTAGTTTGATTACCGAAGTATTAACTAAAGCCATTCCAGCCAAAAACGCCAATCCTGATGTCAGCATCCTTAAGGATTTATTCGAAGTCAACTTGTTTAGTTTTATTCCATTTAAGACAAACCTCACCATTTTAACTATTTCATTAGCCGCCATTTATGGCGTGGGCGTGATTTGTTCTTGGACATGGAATCGCACGATGGCGATTGTCACGCAAAAATACTTAAATCTTTTCCGTATTAAGATGTTTTCCCATATGCAGAAACTACCAATTAAGTATTTCGATACACACCAAAACGGCGCAATTATGTCTTTATACACAAATGATATCGATACGATTAGACAGTTTGTTTCACAATCCTTACCAAATATGTTTGCCTGTGGCTTAACTGTTATCGGCTGCGTTGTTGTGATGCTTTCCTTATCCGTATGGATGACATTAGTGGTTTTATTCGGTACAGTAGCGATGTTCTTTAACACCAAGATTATCGGTGGACGTGCCTCTAAATTCTTTGTCAAACAACAAGTTAGCGTTGGCAAAGTAGAAGGTTCGATCGAAGAAAGCATTACTGGCTTAAAAGTTATTAAAGTATTTACCCACGAGGAAGAAAGCTTAAAAGACTTTGAAGTTTTAAACAACGAATGGTGCGAAAATGCCACTATAGCTAATATACATGGCAATATTATGGCGCCTATCAATGGTAACATCGGTAACTTTGTTTATGTCTTCGTTGCAATTTTAGGCTGTATCCTATACATCACCCCTAACGCTGTCAACTTATCAATTACTGGCGGCATTCAAACCATTGATGCAGCGGCTTTCTATAGCAAATTACTAGTGCCGTTCTTAATGTTATCAAGAATGTTTTCACAAAATATTAATAACTTCTCACAACAAGTGACGTTTGTAGTCATGGGTACCGCTGGTGCATCACGCTGTTTTGATATTATTGATGAACCCGTTGAAGCAGATAATGGATACGTGACATTGGTTAATATTAAAAAGCATCCTGATGGAACTTTTGAAGAAACTAATGAAAGAACAAGAGATTACGCTTGGAAGCATCCACATAAAGCGGATGGTACAGTAACATATACCGAACTCAAAGGCGATATTGTTATCGATAACATTGACTTCTCTTATGATGGAAAGAAGACAGTATTAAAAGGCGTTAGTGTTTACGCTCATCCAGGTCAACAGATCGCTTTAGTTGGCGCAACAGGCGCAGGTAAAACCACTATCACAAACTTAATCAATAGGTTCTATGACATTGCTGATGGCAAAATTAGATACGATGGCATAAATATCAATAAGATTAAGAAAGATGACTTACGTCATTCTTTAGGCGTAATTTTACAAGATGTGAACTTGTTCACAGGCACAGTCATGGATAATATCCGTTATGGAAGATTAGATGCGACTGACGAAGAAGTCTATGAAGCGGCGAAGATTGCCAATGCCTATGACTTCATTATGAGATTACCTCAAGGCTTTAACACGATGCTTTCTGGAAATGGCGATAATTTATCACAAGGTCAAAGACAATTAATATCCATCGCTAGAGCCGCGGTTGCTGATGCCCCAGTTATGATTCTTGATGAAGCGACTTCCTCAATTGATACCAGAACTGAACGATTAGTGCAAAAAGGTATGGATCAATTAATGAAAGGAAGAACAACATTCGTTATCGCTCATAGATTGTCCACTATTCAAAACGCTGATTACATCCTTGTCTTAGACAAAGGTCAAATTATTGAAAGAGGTAACCATGAATCTTTAATCGAACAAAAAGGTTACTACTATCAACTCTATACAGGAGCGTTTGAACTCGAATAATGAAAACCATCATCTTTGTTTGTCATGGTTCAATATGCCGTAGCCCTGCTGCGGCTTTTATTGCGAAGAAATATTTAAAAGAAATAGGACGTGACTCTGAATTCAACATCTTAATAAGAGCAACATCGGGCGAAGAAATTGGTAACGATGTCTATCCTCCAATGAAAAGAGAACTCACAAGAAGAGGTATACCTTTATATCCACATGCCGCTCAAAGAATTAGACAAGTTGATTACGATAAAGCGGATTATATCTTTTTCATGGATGATGAAAACTATTATTCGTTATTAAGACAAATCGATGATTATAAACATATTCTATTTAGAATAAATAAATACACTGCTGGTATCTACGAAATAGAAGATCCATGGTATACGGGTAGATATGAAAAAGTCTGTGACCAAATCACAGACTGTATTCACGATATATTCGCTAATATCTAAGGACGATTAGCAATAACTTTAATCGAAGAATTTAAATCAACACTATCACCGATAACTTGAATATCATAATCGGCGTGATTTAAGAATGTCTTATAAGCCAAATCATAAACTGGATCACCAGTACTGATAGAGGAAATGGCTTCGTCTAAGATCGCATTAAAATCAATCTTTAGTTTACCTTCTGCAACAAAGAAGAAGGAATCGTCTTTAATCGCTTCTTTTAAGGTGTTAAAAACTAATGTTTCGGTTTCTGGGGCAAGTGTTAAAGGCTCTCCACTTTCAGGAGTTTCGCCGTAATATAAAGGTTCAGCATCATACACCAAACACGAACCAGTGCTTTCCGTCTCGTTTAAAATCATTGGTAATGTCACTGTGGTTTCTAAGCCATTGATATTTAAACCCGCACTGATAATGGCTTTATCACTTAATAAATTGATATAGACATTATCTAAAGCAATGTAATTGGCTTTATGCTTACCGTCTTCCGTTGTTCTTTCAAGGAAGTATTTAATACCAAGCATTTGTTGGCTCTTTAAATAATCGTTAACATCCGATTCTTTAACTTCTACCAATTCAAATGAATCTAAAGCGGGATCATAGCCTGGGAATGTGGCAACATGGCTAATTAAGATGTTGTCCATCGATTCTTCGGTGATGACATCTTTAAAACCAACATAGGCTGCTTTATTAACGATACCAATTGAGGATAAATCACAACTTGGAGCGTTGTTCTCTGTAGCGTTATAACCATTAAATAAGTAATCGGAAACCGCTTTCATTTCTGTGGTTTGAATTAAACCATCATTTAATAAAGAAACAATTGCTTCTCTAATAACATCTAAAGATAATTTCTTTTGCTCACCGTTGATTGTTAACTTTGTGGTCGTATTTTCATACGGCATATTATAGTAGACATATTGACCTTCATCGTAATCATTACCGGTCAATTTATCTAGTTTAAGATCAACACTAAACTTATTGTCTTTATAGAAGTTGAATTCTAATAAACCTTGGTCAAGGAAATCATTAATAAATGTAAAGAAGAAGGCGTTTTCTCCCGCTCCTTCACCAGTGACCGCAGTGTTAATGAGTTCTCTTAAATCAGAAGCATAAATAAAGATGCATGAGTTTTGTAAATCAGTATGAACTTTTAAATTCTTGGCTAAGGCGTCTAAAGAATCGTTATTTAAGAACTGCCTCATGAAGAACAAAGCCACTTCTTTAACATGGGCAAGTCTACCTAAGGTGATGTTTTTAACTGTTAAGACATAAGCTTCTTCTTCAAAGCCGTTTGAGGAGACATACATCTTTTCTAATGTCGCGGTTAATCTCGCTCTTGTTTCAAAAAATGATAATTTACCAGAAATGCTAAGGACATATGAATCGTCAGTGATATCAACGGCTAACTGTGACACGTACTTATTAAATTGGTCGTTACCTGCTAAAGCGCTATGAATGAAATTATTGATATCGTTTTCGCTCACTTCGAATCTAGCGACTTTTTCTGTAGGCGCATAATCTAAGGAATCAACGACTAAAGCTTTGCTCCAATCTTCTTTGTTAAAAGATTCTTTATATTTAACATTCATTTTTCCTGTATCAAAAAGGAAAATGAAAACGAACGCGATTGGTAAAACAATGAATATTACCAGAAATATCAATAATCCTCTTAGGAATTTTTTCATATCATTTCCACCTTAAACTCACCCATTATTATAAAAGAAAATATCACGAATAACTATTATTAGTGATAAGATAACTTCATCATGATTATCAAAAACGATAGATCGTTAAAACAAGCAATTCAAAATATTATTTCTACGAACAACGTCAATATGAATGTCGCAGATGTTTTAACAAACGCTTTTATGTATGTTGACGCGATTAATCCTGATGAAGTCAAGCAATACATCAAAGAAGGATGCAATGAAAACGAAGCCATCTATAACTGCTTGTTTGGTTTTTTAGGCATCGATAAGGATGATGAAGAAAGCCAAAATGTTTTAGGGGAATATGTCTTAAATAATCTTAAGAAACTAAATCCAAAAGACTATCTCGATAATCCATATGTAACTAAAGTTAAGAAAGTCGGAAGAAAGGGTAAATACGCTTTAAAATATATCGACTACGCTCCATATCAACTATTTGCCTATGACGATATTAAGTTAAATAATTTTAAAGAATATAGTCAAATTGGCTATTTCGATAATAAATTCTCATATCTAGCGTTAACAGAGGGCAATAACATTTGGATGTCTTTAAATCCTAATGAGATTGAAACTATGAAGCCATACATCAATAAAGCGAGGGGCAATGTTTTAGTCCTAGGTCTTGGCATGGGCTATGTTCCATTTATGCTTTCTTTAAAAAACTGTGTTAAAAGCATCACCATCATCGAAAAAGATCAAGAAATCATTAATCTTTTTAATGAACTCATCTATTCATCTTTCGAAAACAAAGAAAAGATCAAAATCATTAAAGGCGATGCGATTGAATATGCCCGTCAATCACAAAAAGAAGGGATATATGATTATGTTTTCGCTGATTTATGGCATAGTCCAGAAGATGGATTACCCCTATTTGTCTCGCTTAAAAGGATTAACAAAAATATCGATTGTTGGCTAGAAGTATCATTATTCGCGTTATTAAGAAGATGTATGATCACTCTTCTAGAAGAACAATTACATGGTTTAAAAGAAGAAGATTATAAATTCGCTAAAACATATAC
>JAFSPN010000064.1 GCA_017442875.1 Bacilli bacterium | reverse complement strand
TTTGCCACTACCGATTTCTAAATAGTAATCCTTAAAGTCATTGAGTTTATCAAAAGGACACATCACTTCGACGTGTTCTTCTAAATAAGGCTTGGCCCAAGGTTTATATTTAGTGCGCATTAAATGAGTTTCCCTAATTCGATAATAGCATGAGCATAGATGCCCATTGATTCAAATAAGTAAGATTTTTTGGTGGTTTCATTAACACCATGCATTTTTGGATCATGTCCTGGATATTCCATACCGAAAGCGACGATATTATCAGCTTCTTTAGCGTATGTGCCACCCCCAGAAGCGATGATTTCGGTTTGATAATCACCAGTCTCTTCTTGATACACTCTTAATAGAGTGGTAATTAGTTTGCTATCCTTTGGATAGAAGAGTAATGGCGAGATACCTTTAACTTCAATTTCAAATGGTTTAGAAGCTTCTTTAATGTTATTAATCATTTGTTCAGATGTGACTGTTTCGACATGGCGGAAGTTAACAACCATTTCTAATTTGTTGTTTTCAATAGAGAATAGACCAACATTTAAAGAGTTAGTGCCCATATTTTCGCTATTAGCGGCAGCATTAACACCTTCACCTCTTGTTGGATTATATAACTTATATAATTGTTTTAAATCTGCGCTATTGAAATATTCGCCTAAATATTTAACAGCGTTCATCGCAGCGTTTTTGCCCATCCATGGGACAGAGCCGTGCGCGGCTAAGCCGTTGAATGTAAGGACCATCTTATCGCCCTTAATTAAATATGAGTAATCAACTCCTTTATCGTTTAGATAAGAAATGAGATTTAAATCTTCTTTTAAAACGACTTCACACTTTTCAATCACGGAGTTAGAAGCGACACCACCGTTCATAGAAATGATTGGTGAATCAATATCTTTTCTAACAACAAAACCAATAATGCCTTTTTCCGCGTATGTTAATGGGTAAGCAGAGTCAGGAGAAAAGCCATATGTTGGTTGTTTCTTCTTAAGGGTGTGAAAATAATGTTCCATACATAAGGAACCTCTTTCCTCATTACCGCCCACTAATAAACGGACTTGGTAATTACCTAAAAGGTTATTGTCTCTTAGTGCTTTAAGACCGTAATAGGAACTTAAGAGTGGTCCTTTATCATCTGCCACACCACGAGCGTATAAATCATCACCTTTTTCAGTTAGGGTGAATGGATCTTGTGGCCAACCTGTACCAACAGGCACAATATCAGCGTGCGCCATAATGGTGATGTTTGGTTCTAATTCATTGGTTAAGATTTCAACGACCATATTATCGTAACTCTTTACGATAAAGCCATCTTTTTTAGCAAGGTCAGCTACATATTGAAGCGCCTTACTAACACCTTTACCAAAGGGGTTATCTTTATCACGAGTTGATTCATCATAAGTCGAATCAATAGCAATTAATTCTTTAAGAGATTTCATCATCTCTTCTTGGTACGGTTTGACTAAGTTTTGATAAAAATTATCTTTTAGCATAACTATCTCCTATTTGTTGTTTTTATTGATAATAATATTTAATCCATCAAGGTTAAGGTTTTGATCGTAAATGAAATCATCTTTCATGATGTCCTTCACGTATACGGCACCTCCACCTGTAAGAATATGCTTACACGGATAGCCTAATTCGCTTTCATAGCGTTTGATTAAGCCTGTAATCATATCAGCGTGGCCATAGACAATACCAGCGTTCATCGCGCCTAAGGTATTTTTAACCATGATCGATTTAGGCGCTATCAAAGATACTTCAGGAAGTAATGCCGCTTTGCTAGATAATGATTCAGCGCTTAATGTTAAGCCTGGCATAATAAGGCAAGAGACAAATGTTCCAGTTTTATCGAGCAAAAGAATTTTACTAGCGGTACCTAAATCCGCGATTAAACATGGATAACCATATTTTTCTTTTGCGGCCACTAAATCAGCGATTAAATCGTTACCGATTTCAAGTGGATTATCCACTCTAATTGATAAACCAGTTTTTGTACCTGGGCCGATTAATAATGGCTCAACTTTAGTTAACTTTTTTAAAGCACCAAGTAAGCTCACATTTACTTGTGGAACAACAGAAGAAAAAATGATGTTATCAAGGTTTTCTTTGCCACTATCAATGACGGCAAAAGGCTTTTTAAAGAGTTGATAAAATTCATCTTCGGTAAAGCGTGGGTCAGTTGTGACCACCATTCTTTCGATGAGTTTGTTATCTTTAAAAGCACCAATTCCAATCGTGGAATTTCCAACATCAATACAAATGTTCATATTTTCTCCTAGATCGCCACAATATTAACGATTCTATTTTTAACAACGATGATTTTCTTGATTTCTTTGCCTTCGATGTTACGTTGGACGCCTTCGAGTTCAAGAGCGGCTTTTTTGACCACTTCATCATCTTCGTCTTTATTAATTTCAAGTTCGCCTCTAAGTTTTCCGTTAACGGAAACAGCAATTTTGACGGTGTTAATCACTAGCTTAGAAGCATCATATGTTGGCCAAGGTTCAAAAGCTAAAGTATTGTTATGACCAAGTTTCTCCCACATTTCTTCGCCTAAGTGTGGGCAAATACAGGAGATGAGCTTAACAAAACCTTCAGCGTATTCTTGACTAATTTTATTAACGCGATAAACTTCATTGATAAAAATCATCATTTGGCTAATCGCAGTATTAAACGCTAAGTTTTCAAAATCTTCGCTGACTTTTTTAACTGTTTGATTATAAATCAAATCTAATTCAGGAGTCGCTTCTTTTGTCACGACTTCATTTTCAATAATGATACGGTAGACTCTATCTAAGAATCTTCTCGCCCCTTCCACACCTTGAGTGGACCATGGTTTAGAAGCCTCTAATGGGCCCATAAACATTTCATAGATACGAAGAGTGTCCGCACCAAAATCACGACAGACATCTGTTGGGTCAACAACAAATTCAGGGTAACGTTTACCCATCTTAATATTATTAGCGCCTAAGATCATGCCTTGATGGACTAATTTCTTAAATGGTTCATCGAAAGAAATATAGCCTTTTTCGTGGAGATATTTTGTCCAGATACGCGCGTATATCAAGTGACCTACTGCATGTTCTGGACCACCGATATATAAGTCAACTGGTAGCCAGTGATCAGCGAGTTTCTTATCGCAGAACACTTTATCGTTATGTGGATCAACATATCTTAAGAAATACCAAGATGAGCCAGCACTACCTGGCATTGTGGATGTTTCTCTAATGCCTTTAACACCATGACGGTTATATTCTTTCCATTCAGTGGCGTTATCTAATGGAGCTTTACCGTTATGACCTTTATAGTCATCAAGTTCTGGTAAAGTAAGTGGTAATTCATCATCTGGAAGAGCGTAATCCTCACCGTTATCTAAATGGACGATTGGGACTGGTTCACCCCAGAATCTTTGTCTAGCAAAAATCCATTCTCTAAACTTGTAATTTACTTTCTTTTTACCAATGCCCCTACTTTCGATAACTTCAAGCATCTTATTGATAGCGTCTTCTTTGTTAAGACCATTTAAATAATCAGAGTTAATATGTAAGCCATCTTCTTCATAGGCTTCTTTAGAAATATCGCCACCTTCTAAAACTTGAACGATATCTAAGCCATATTTCTTAGCAAAGGCATAGTCACGTGAATCGTGAGCAGGCACCGCCATGATAGCGCCTGTGCCATAACTCGCTAAAACGTAATCAGAAATATAAATTGGCACTTTCTTTTCGGTAATCGGGTTAATGGCGTAAGCACCAGTGAAAACGCCAGTCTTATCTTTATTTAAAGATGTCCTTTCGATTTCACTCTTTTTGCTCGCTTCTTCTATATACGCTAGAACTTCATTAGCCTGTTCTTTGCTCATGATTTCTTTCACGAGAGCGTGTTCAGGTGAAAGCACGCAGTACGTGCATCCAAAAATGGTGTCGCAGCGTGTTGTGAAAACCACAAATGACTTATCGCTATCAGCGACTTTAAAAGTCATTTCCGCACCAATTGATTTACCAATCCAGTTGCGTTGAATTTCTTTCGTACTTTCTGGCCAATCGATTCTATCGAGACCTTCTAACAGTTGCTCCGCAAACTTCGGTTGATCGATAACCCATTGTTTGAGATTCTTTCTAACAACAGGATAACCACCACGTTCACTCTTACCATCGATGACTTCGTCATTGCTTAAAACAGTGCCGAGTTCTTCACACCAGTTAACTGGCATATCGATGTATTTAGCGTAGCCATCTTGATAAAGACCTTTAAAAATCCACTGCGTCCAATGGTAGAACTTTGGATCGCTCGTCATAATCATGCGTGACCAGTCGTAGTCTAAACCAAGACCTTTTAATTGCTTTGTAAAATATTTGACGTTTTCTTCAGTAAATACCGCTGGATTATTGCCAGTTTGAATGGCGTATTGTTCGGCTGGTAAACCAAATGAGTCGTAGCCGATTGGGTGAAGGACGTTATAGCCTTGCATTCTTTTCATACGGCTAACTATATCAGTCGCGGTATAGCCTTCAGGGTGACCAACGTGTAAACCGACACCAGAAGGATATGGAAACATATCCAAAGCGTAGAACTTTGGTTTAGAAAAATCATAGATATCAGTTTTAAATGTCTGATGATCTTCCCAATATTTTTGCCACTTGGCTTCGATTTCACGATGATTGAATCCCATAAATGATGTACCTCTATTTGTTTGTTAGTTGTTTATATAGTTTTAAATATTCTTGGGTGCTCTTTTGCCAAGAATTATCGGTAAGCATCGCGTTTTTCATTAAGCGATGTAAGAGCTTTTTATCTTGATAAACTTCAAAGGCATAATGCGCAGTTCTATTCATTTCATAGACACTATAGGCATCAAAGCCAAAGCCGTTACTTGTTTCTTCGTTACTGCTGTCATAACAAATGACAGAGTCTCTTAAGCCACCCGTTCTTCTCACGATTGGAAGAGTGCCATATCTTTGAGCAATCATTTGGCCTAAACCGCACGGTTCAAACAATGATGGCATGATAAAGAAATCGCTACCCGCATAAATCTTATGGGCTAATGGATCGCTATATCCAATAAATAAGCCAATGCGATCAGGATATTTTCTTCTTAATTCTTCCCATTTTTGCTCATATTGATATTCACCACTACCAAGCATGATGACATTAGCGCCTCTATTAACGACTTCTTCGACTGCTGGGAAGATGATATCGAAACCTTTTTGCCAGGTGATTCTTGTAACTAAAGAATAGATTGGACCTTTGTTATCTTTGAGATTGAACTGTTTTAACAAAGCTTCTCTATTTTTAGCTTTACCTGAAATAAGTGTTTTAGCGGTATAAGAAGCTTCAATCTGTGGATCGTTTTCAGGATTGAATTCTAAATAATCAATACCATTTAAAATACCCGAGAAGTCCCATTCACGATAACGGAGCACACCATCAAGTCCCATACCACCTTCTGGAGTCAATAGTTCCAAATGGTGAGTTGGGGAAACGGTTGTGATTTTATCGCTATACACGATACCCGCTTTTAAAGTGGAAACTTGATCTTTAAAACGCACTGAACCATTATCGAATAGTTCATCGGTTAAGTTATAGAAATCACCTAAAGTGAACTTTGGCATTAATCCTTGGAAAGCTGGATTATGAATGGTGAAAACATATTTGGTGTTATTGAATTTTCCACGTGCGTCAGCGTGCATTCTCATAATGCATGGAAGCATGCCTGCTTGCCAGTCATGGACGTGCACGATGTCAGGGCTCATCTTCAAAGTTAACAAGAGCTCTTTAGCGGCGATGGTAAAAAAGCCAAATCTTTCACCATCATCAAAGTCACCATAAATATGACCTCTTTCAAAATATTGACGGTTTTCAATTAAGTAATAATCAATGCCATCTCGTTTGACGAGATAGACATCAACGCTTTGTTGACGCCAAGACATATGCGTTTGAAAAGAAGCGGCTTTCGTTAGCTTCTCATTAGCGAGTTGGCGACGAATGCTGTCATAGAAAGGCAAAATGATTGAGACATCTTCGCCTTGGACAGCTAGTTCTTTTGATAAAGAATAAACGACATCAGCAAGACCACCAGTTTTGCAAAACGGGCGGGATTCGCTGGCTACCATAACTATTTTCATTAGATATTTGCTCCAAAACTAATATAGGTGTAGTGATCTTTTTCACCACGCACATCCTTAACTTCTTTAATCTTGACGTTCTTATCAGCGACAACATATTGAAGTTGACTATCCTTACCAACTTTTGTGCCACTGAAAAGGATACAGTCTTTCACCACTGCGCCTTTTTCGACAACGACGTCACGAGAAATAATGGAATTAATGACAGTACCTTGAATGTTGCTACCATTAGCAACGAAGGAATTGCACACTTTGGCATCTGGACCATATAAGGCCGGTGGGGTGTTGTGTGTGGTTGTATAAATTGGCCAATCGTCTTTGAAGAGCTCTTTTCTGTTCTCATAGGAAAGTAATTCCATTGAGGAGTTAACAAAATCAT
>JAFSPN010000063.1 GCA_017442875.1 Bacilli bacterium | reverse complement strand
TTGATGTTATCCTTAAATCTTAGAGTCACTATTGTATAATTTAGACAAAGGACAAAAACATGAAAAAACGCTACTCAAAAGAATTTAAAGAAACCCTTATCGCCTTCTATCATTCTGGTCAATCCGTCACCCAGCTGTCTAAAGAATACGACGTGGCCCCTGCAACAATTTATAAATGGATAGACCTCTACTCTGAATCTAATGAAAGCTCCGTCTCTAAAGCTGATTTTCTAGAATTAAAAAGACAACTGGCTAAAGTTAAGGAAGAACGAGACATCTTAAAAAAAGTATTGACCATATTCGCCGAGAAAAAGAAGTGAGTGCTGCGGATATGGCTCAAACCATACAAACTTTAGCACTCAATGTCAGACTAAGCTGTCAACTCCTTGATGTTCCTGAATCAAGTTATTATGAACGGATTAACCGACATCCATCTAAAACTCAATTAAGGAGACAATACCTGTCACTCAAAATTTCTCAACTCTTCAATGCTAACCGAGGAATCTATGGTGCTCCTAAAATTCATCATCTTCTACTTAAACAAGGGGAAAAAGTCGGGTTAAAACTGGTACAGAAGCTAATGAAGCAACTTCAACTCAAGTCTGTAGTCATTAAGAAATTTAAGCCTGGATACTCACTAAGTGATCACATCAATCGAAAAAATCTCATACAGACTGAACCTACAAAGAAAAATAAGGTTTGGTCAACCGACATTACTTATATTCCTACTCAACAAGGATGGGCTTATCTCTCAACCATTATGGATCGTTATACTAAAAAAGTCATTGCTTGGGATTTGGGCAAGCGAATGACTGTAGAATTAGTGCAAAGAACTTTAAATAATGCCATTAAATCACAAGACTATCCAGAAGCCGTTATTCTTCATTCTGACCAAGGAAGCCAGTATACGAGTCTAGAGTATGAAGAGTTGCTTAAGTATTATGGGATGACTCACTCTTTCAGTCGAAGGGGATACCCTTATCATAATGCCAGTCTTGAATCTTGGCATGGACATTTAAAAAGAGAGTGGGTGTATCAATTTAAATATAAGAACTTTGAAGAAGCCTATCAGAGTATTTTCTGGTACATCGAAGCCTTTTATAATTCAAAACGAATCCATCAAAGTTTAGGGTATCTTACACCTAATCAATTTGAAAAGGTAAGTGCTTAAAATAAATAGATTAAAATTCTACGTTTGTTACTCTAAAAACTTGACTTAACGTCATCCTTAGACTTATTTGACTCGGTGCTTTTATCTAAATAAAAAACTATATAATTGAAGTCACTTACTAAAAAAGCCTCATAATAGAGGCTTTTATTTCTCACGATTTATCTAGAAATTTATTTAACTCTAGCTTCTTTATCTGTATTGTCTTCTACTTTGTCTTTTACTTTGTCTTTTACTTTATCAACTTGTTCAGAGGTGAATTTCCCAGTTGTTTGAGCCGCACTATTCACTCGATCTTGAATACTTACATCATCTTCTTTTTGTTGCTCTTTCGTTTTAATATCTGTGACTGTTACGTTAACTTCAACAACTTCCAATTCTGTCATTGCCGCAACCTCTTTACGAATGACTTCTTTAATTTTTTCATAAATATCAGGCACACTCTTACGATATTCTGTAACTACTTTCAAGTCTACTGCAACCTGTGTTTTCCCAACTTCTACGTCAACACCTGTTGTAACATCATCAGTATTAATAAGTTTTCCTGTTAAGTTTGAGAAGAACCCACCTTCTACGGAAAGAAGTCCATCCACTGATTCTAATGCTAGTCCTACAATCTTTTGCACAACTTTATCTTCATAAGTCAAAGCTCCCTTAATTTCTGGTTGGGTTTCCTTTGTTTTAGGAGTTTCTTTTTCTGCCATTGTTCCAAATGCCTTCATGTTTTCTTGTACCATAATATTCTCCTTTTATAATGTTATTTACGATCTATAAATTGATCAATGATTCCTGATTTTTTTAAGAATAGACCAATATAAATTCCTAATCCAATTAAAAATAAAACCAGAATCATTTTCCAAAATCCAATAGTGAAGATACACACAGCAATGAGTGCACCTACGATTGCCCCTATAATTGGGTATCGATTTTTTTCGAAATAATCCATTGATCCCTCCTACATAACACGCTGGCGTTTAGGGTTATCATCTTTACTTAATGTATTGACTTTTACTTTAAGTTTAACCGTATGTTCCAATCCAAAGAAACTTTTTAACCCTTCAATGATTTCCTGTTCCAGAACTTGGGCTTTTTGGGCCACTTCAACTCGAGGAACAATCTCACCCTTTATATCAATTTTTATCTTATTTTTAAAAAGTGAAACAGCGATTTTTGAGTTTTTAAGGTAATCATTTTCTTTTACTTTTTCACCTACAAATCCTTCAATGGCCGACTTCTTCAAAGTTAAAACTCCATTATTTGAAGTGAGTTGTACATCCATATAGGTTCGAGGATAAAAAAGGACTACAATCAAGGCGATAATTAATATGACTGTTAAAACGATGTTCCCCCAAAACAAATAATCTATCATATATTTACCTATGAAGGGAATGTGACTAGAGGTTGTTGTTATCCAATCATATTCCATGAAATTATAATAATCCCACGTCATTGGTAGAACAAGCGTAAGTAAAAGGAGATCAAGGATAATGAGTATTATTTTCTTTCCAGTTGCCAAAACTCCTCCTTTCTAGATCCTAAGATCTATTAATTCATTTTAGATAGGACGAAAGATACAACAGCAACCACAATCACTGCACCAACAATGGATGGTATTAATGCCATGCCAGCAAGCGAAGGTCCCCAAGTTCCAAGTAAGGCTTGACCTACAAAAGATCCAACTAACCCCGCTGAGATATTAGCAATCCATCCCATTGAACTTCCCTTATTTGTAATCGCACCAGCGATTAATCCGATTAATGCACCAACAATTAATGACCAAATCATAAGCCACCTCTTTC
>JAFSPN010000062.1 GCA_017442875.1 Bacilli bacterium | reverse complement strand
GTATATAAAGGAAGAATAACGAATGGTAAGTAGTTTTGCACCATACCAATTAAAGTTGCTAAATATGGCATATTACCACCATTGATACCCATCCATGTTAGTAAGTCACGGGTGGCGCCTGTTCTAAGAACGAAGTTGATCCACATTGGTGCGACGAATAATGTAATTAAAACGGCGTTTTTATTAACTTTTTTATCCGCGAGGAAATAGGCTAACGGATAACCGATTAATAAGCAGAGAAGTGTTGTTTGAAGGGCAACAAACACCGAAGTGATCAAAACGTTAACTTTTGACCAGTTAGTGAAGAATCCCACAAAGGCATTAAAACTAAGCCAGCCATTATCATCAGTAAACGCATAATAAACAATAATTAAGATTGGGATGATAATGAAGAGTACTAAAAATACTCCATATGGGATACAGAGATGCTTACGTTTAAAAAGTTGGAAACGTGAACCTCTATTCGACTTCATATTTAGCAATTTCACCTTTCAAAGTTAATTTGATATCTTCTGGTAAAACCTTGATAGAAACTTGGTCCCCTTCGTTCCAAGTGTAGTCTGTAATAGCGATGAAATCTTCTTCATCGTCAGTTCTCACCATCACTTGATAGTGATCGCCTTTATAGATGATGTTAACGATGTCACCATTGGTGTCACCATTATCATAACCATCAATCATTTCAACTTTGTCTAAAGCGATTTCCGCGACGACATCTGCATCGTTTAAATCGTATTTTTTGCCATCTGGGCCCACTAAATAGCCATCTTCTGATAAGGTAGAGCCTTTAAGAAGTTGCGTTACATCACAGTTGAATGGATCTTCACCGATGACAACTTGATTCTTATTGTTGATCCAAGCTTCGCGATAGACGTTGCTGCTAAGTTCTTTTTTCATGATTTGAATGTTTTCTGGATCGACTTCCACGGTGACGAAATCACCAACATTTCTATCTTTTGTGTCACGGCATTCGACTTCGGCTTTGCCGACAGCCACTAAATATTCATAGTGAACACCTTTGAATACTTTGGTCATGATCTTACCTGTGACCTTATCTTTGGATGGTTCTTTCACCACTGTTAAGATGACGTCTTCTGGACGGACAACGACATCGACTTTTTCATTGACTGGGAAATCGTCAACGCAATCAAAGACATGGTTTAAGAATCTGACTTTGAGTTTTCCCGCCATAGTAGCGTTATAGATGTTAGATTCGCCAATGAAGTCAGCAACGAAAGCGTTGACTGGTTCGTTATAAATATCTAATGGACCACCAACTTGTTGGATTTCACCAGATTTCATAACGACGATTGTATCAGACATGGTCAAGGCTTCTTCTTGATCGTGCGTAACGTAAATAAAGGTAATTCCTAATTTTTTATGCATTTCTTTTAATTCGATTTGCATATCTTTTCTCATCTTTAAGTCAAGAGCGCCTAAAGGTTCATCGAGAAGTAAGATTTCTGGTTCGTTAACGATAGCACGCGCAATGGCGACTCTTTGTTGTTGACCACCAGAGAGAGTAGAAATGTCTCTATCTTCAAACTCATCAAGATCGACGATTTCAAGAGCGTGGGCTACTTTTTCATCGATTTCTTTTGCGGTTAAATGGCGGAATGATGGTTTACCCTTCTTTTCGCATGGAATCTTTTTGAGTTTTAAGCCGAAAGCAACGTTATCATAAACATCCAAATGTGGAAATAATGCATAACGTTGGAAGACGGTGTTGATTGGTCTTTTGTGTGGAGGAATCTTTGTAATATCCTCACCATTTAATAAGATTTTTCCGCTTGTGGGTGTTTCAAAACCCGCGATCATTCTAAGAGTTGTTGTTTTACCACAACCAGAAGGTCCTAAGAAGGTAACAAACTCACCTTTTGTGATATCGAGATTAAAGTTATCAACGACGGTCGTGCCATCGAAAACTTTATTCACGCCTTGTAAAGAGATAATGCAATTTTCTTTGCTCATATTTCCCCCACCTTTCTACGCTACTTTTTTGTTAAAAAATTTAACGCAAAAAATATATATAAAATTGAACAAAAAAACAAACATTTTTTTTGATATTTTTTTTGAAGGGGCTTTTTGAAAAAGACAATTTTACATTTTTATATGATTATATCGAACTATTTTTTTATTTTACATTTTGAAAAAATCGTCATTTTTTTCGCTTGTTTTTTCGCTTGTTTTTTCGCTGATTTTTTTCGCGTTAAAAATCGCATCGTTTTTTTGTCAATTCTTTGAAGCGTTTTTTCATGTCCTTGCGCGCGAGTAAATCTTTATTTTATAATTGGTGTACACTATGAAAAAATACGTCTTACTTTTGCCTATTATGTTATTTCCTTTCTTGGCTTCTTGTAATAAAGATAGTCAGAAAGAATCTTTAACATATGGCACATATATTACTTCTAGCGTTAACTCTTTAACCGAACTAAGTAATGAGGAACTATTGACCAAAGTCAGAAAAGAAGAAGTCTTCTTATTAGCGGTTTATCAAGGGGATTATTCTTTAGATTGCTTATGCTGGGCTACTTTTCAAAATGTTATTTCAAATTATATTAATACATATCATGAAAGCATATATATTTATAACTCTTATAATCAAGATGAAGAATTAGCGAATCTCAAGATTGAAAAAGTAAAGGAAAGCACTCCATATCTTTATATTTATAAAGGAGAAAAGGTTCTATCTAAATACGCCCAGAGCGAAAAACGCAATAAGCCCATTTTCGAAAACACAAATGGTAAAGCTATGTATAGCGCAGTTCATAGCGTGGTTAATAAACCCACGATGTATTTCGTCGATGAAGATTATTTGGATGATCAAATCATGAATGATAAAAATCTAAATGTCTTATTCATGCGCAACAAATGCGAAGATTGTAAGTATGTTATTCCAAATGTGATTATACCCTACATTGAGAGTAATAAGCCAAAGGAAAACCTCTACTTGTTTGATATGCAATATTCCTATGATTTAAGCAAAAAAGAAGGCGCTACAAAAGAAGAAAAAGAGCAATATCAACTATTAAAAAACTATTATGGTTTAAGTGAAAAGGGTAGCAAGATGTTTGGCTATAGTAACGGCGTCTTCCCCACTATTCAGGCCATTAGAAGCGGACTCATCGTCGATGCAACCGTCTTCTTTAATGATGAAATAGGTCAAAAGGAAGATGGAGCATATTACATCTCAGATTCATATTATTCCGAAGAAAGATTAGAAAACCTTAAATATCTCCAAGGATGTCAATTTGAAACCAAATTAAAAGATATGACTGTGAGTGAAGGCGTATTAGAAAAACCAAATGGTGGTTATTATTGGTCACAAGAAGTGGCTAGTCATTACCACACGCCAATACTTAATGCTTTCTTAACATACTACCTCAAATAGTTATTGAAGGTACTTTTCAAAGATAAAGACGCCTTCAAATTCTTTTGTTTTATCTAAATCCAATTCCTCTGTTCTTAAATAATGGTAATCTGGGAATATCTTTTTGAATCTTTCGATCATATTACCATCTGGATAACCACTTTGATATTCGTCCATGTAATAATGCATTGGAATTAAAATACGTGGTTTAATAATCTTGACCATCTCTTTTAGCTCATCTGGACCAATAGTAAAGAAGCCATTAATTGGGGCTAATAAAATATCGCAGTTTTTTATCGGTTCTAGCGTTTTTTCATCCAAAACACATCCCGTGTCGCCTAAATGGACCACTTTATAGCCATCAACATCAAAGACATTAATATCATTTAATCCGCGTTTTGCGCCGTTTTCGTGGTCGTGAGGCACTCTAATGGATAGATGCTTATTAGGACGGTGATTGATGGAGATTTTGACCTTTTCTCGAGCGTTATGGTCATGATGTTCATGTGAACAAATAACTGCATCAACTTCTTCAAGACGAGGAAATGATAGATTTGGTACACTACCGTCTTGATATGGATCGATAACAATTGAACAGTCACTACTCTTAATCAAAAAAGACGCATGACCTAAATACACCAGTTTACTCATAAGCATTTCTCCTTCGTTATAAATCCATTTTACACTATCTTCTCACGTATATGAATTTTTCTAAACGGAAAAATTGATTTTTATAGTAAAAAGTATTACCATAAAAACATGTTGAAAGGAATTTAAGAATTATGGCAAAAAAAGCAAAAAAAGGTTTAGGCTTATGGGCCGAGTTTAAAGAATTCATCAACCGTGGTAATGCCTTCATGTTAGCTGTTGGTGTTGTCATTGGCGGTGCATTCAGCGCAATTGTCACAGCATTTGTTAACATTTTATTAAGTGTTGCAACATGGCCAGTCCCAGGAGGCCTTAAAGGCTTAGTTAGCGTCTTACCAGCATTAACAGAACCTCAAAAAGGTATGGATCCAGCTGTCGGTTTAGGCCAATACTTCCAAATGGGCGATCTCCAAAATTTAGCCAAAGCTCTCGCAGAAAAAACTTATGGTGCTGATGTTGTCGTCAACAATCCAAACTTAATCGAAAGCGTTAAGAACACAATAGTTGGCAAGTACACTCTCCACGGCACAACATTTACTTACAATATGTCTGCTGTTATCGACTGGGGTGCATTATTAACTGCTGTTATCTCTTTCATTATCATCGCTGTCGTCTTATTCATTATTGTTAAAGTGACTAACGAAGCTGCTAGAAAGAAAGCAGAAATCAAAGCCAAGGTTCAAGAAGCTTACTACGAGAAACACCCAGAAGAAAGACCAGTTCCTCCAGAAGAAGGCAAACCAGAGCCAACCGAAATCGATTATCTCAAACGTATTGCTGACGCTCTTGAGAAAAAGTAATAGGCTAACTTAAAAAAAGAATAATTGAGACTTTGTTGTCAAAGTCTCTTTTATTTTTTATAATAGTGTTAATGAAATTAAAAGATGTCAGTAGCTTAATATTGTTTTCGCCGTATTTGACTATCAAGCATAGTCATTTAAGCGAAGAAGATGTTAAAAACATTAAGTATTCTCTATTACATAAGATTTGTATTACCTGCTTAGTATCTGCTGTTTTACTTTTGCTAATCAATCTTGTTTCGTTTTTTATCATGGGCTTTGAAACAAATTGGAAACAAATTGATGTCTATGGCGTTACATCTTTGATTGGTCAAGTTGTTTCTATCATAGGAACAATCGTTGTGATTGTTCTTAGTCTCATTTCAATCACTAATAAAGCCGATTTAATCAAAAACCGTCTTGCTCATACCGCTAATGTGGCGATGTTCTTAATTATGATGGCGTATATGTTTCTTTCACTTCACGCTGACGTAGAACAGGGCTTTTTGTCTGTGACACCAACACTATCTCCATCCATCGCTCTCATTTCTTTCTTCCTTTTGATTCAACCAGTCTTTTGGATTGAAGCAATTGTGTTAGATGGTGTTTTATCTTTGGGTTTAATTGGTGTATCCATCTTTTACGCTAATCAATATGATATGCGTGGCCTCATGTATTACATTCTTGTTGCTGTTTTCCTTCCAATTGCCTCATATATGATTATTTCCATTCTCTTTTATGCCGAGACACAAAGATATTGCGAAGAACTAAGAAACGAAGCTTTACATAATACAGCGTATTATGATGAACTTACTCTTTGCAAAAACCGTTATGCTTTAAAAGAGAATATTGAAAAATGGAAGAGTGACGAAGAATCAAATCTCTTAGTCATGATGTTTGATATTGATGATTTCAAACTATATAACGATCAATATTCCCATATTGGTGGCGACTATTGTTTGAAAGCAATCGCTGATAGCGTGAGAAAAACATTCCCATCACCCACTCTTAATTTCTATCGTTATGGAGGAGAAGAATTCCTTTTGTGCTTAGAAGTTGATAGAAAAGAAGAAGCGATTGTCATGATTGAAAAAGTTAGATTAGCGGTTGCTAAACTCAATATTCCCGCTCCTAAGGGTGCGCCTTGTGAATATGTCACCATTTCAGTTGGCGGCGTTTTGGCAAATGTTAACGATATTAATGATTTTAATGAAATTATTAAAGACGCTGATCAATATCTATACGAAGCCAAAAGAAAAGGCAAAAACATTTCTGTATTAAATGGTCTTGTCGTTAATAAATAATTAGAAAGAAAAAAGGCAATCGAGTTGATTGCCTTTATTTAATAATTCTTCGAATTAAATCTTGTCGTTTGAGCCTAACACATCAGTGATTTTGTGTTTCACTAATTGTTTGACATACGCTCTACCATCACCGACATATTGACGTGGGTCAAAGTGATCTGGATGAGCTCTCATATGTTCTCTAATACCAGCGGTCATCGCTAAGCGGAGATCGCTATCGATATTGATTTTGCAAACGGCTAATCTAGCAGCTTGTCTTAATTGTGGTTCTGGAACACCAACTGCGTCTTTAAGAGCACCACCATTGTCGTTAATGATTTTAACGAATTCTTGGTTAACGGAGGAACTACCGTGTAAGACGATTGGGAAACCTGGTAAACGTTTACTCACTTCTTCTAAGATGTCGAATCTTAATGGAGGTGGTAATAAGACACCGGTTTCTGGGTCACGTGTACATTGTTCTGGTCTGAATTTATAAGCGCCGTGGCTTGTACCAATGGCGATGGCTAATGAGTCACAACCAGTTCTACGAACGAATTCTTCGACGTCTTCTGGTCTGGTGTAGGATTCCGCACCATGTTCAACTTTGACATCATCTTCAATACCAGCTAATGTGCCTAATTCAGCTTCAACGGTCACGTATGGTTTGTGTGCGTGAGCGTATTCGCAAACTTTCTTTGTAATAGCGATGTTTTCTTCAAATGGTTTGCTTGAGCAGTCAATCATGACTGAGGTGAAACCACCATCGATACAATCTTTGCAGATTTCAAAATCCGCACCATGGTCTAAGTGAAGAACGATTGGTAAACCGGTATCTTCAACAGCGGCTTCAACCATCTTTTTTAAATAGACAGGTTTAGCATATTTTCTTGCCCCAGCGGAGACTTGAAGAATGACTGGTGAGTTGCATTCTTTAGCGGCTTCTGTAATAGCTTGGACAATTTCCATGTTATTGCAGTTAAAAGCACCAATGGCGTATCCACCTTTGTAGGCCTTTTCAAACATTTCTTTGGAATTAACTAATGGCATAAAATTTCCTTCTTTCCGTCCTATATTATATAAACTATTTATTATTTAGACAAATAATATGATAAAGATTTCTCTAGAATTTCTTCTTTAAAACGAGGATGTTTTTATTATTGATGCGGTCATAGGCGCACTCAGTCATGATGGTCTTAACAATTAAGATGCCAAGGCCACCAACTTTCAAGTCGTCCGCATTTCCTGAAACTGGTTTGTTATCAACATCTAATGGATTGAATGGTGTTGCTTTATCAATGAGGGTCATAGCAAACTCTTTTTTATCCCTATTATAGACAAGGCGCGTGAAGACATCTCCACCGTTATTCTCATAACCGTATTTAACAATATTTGAATAAAGTTCATCAGCGACAACGAGTAGTTTCATCTTGAAATCAACAGGAATTCTTTCTTCGTCACAGAATTGTTCAACAAAGGCTAAGGCTCCTTCAATGTTTTCGATTTTAGCGTTAAAGACGTTTTCTGTAATAGCACAGTCATCACCTTGGAATTTTAAAGAAATGACAGTGATATCATCGCTTTGTTCAAAGTTATCGGTAAACTTAGCCATATCATCTTTTAAGGAGTGATGAATTTCCACTAAACAGGTGAACTCTCTACTATTGAAAAGATTAATTAATCTTTCTTCGCCATAGAACTCGCCTTTTTCGTTTCTAGCTTCAGTCACACCATCAGTGTATAAAGTGATAGACTCGCCTGGTTTTAAAGTGATCTTTTCATCGATAACAAAAGCATCTTCAAGGCCACCTAGAATAAAACCAGATTTGCATTGTAAAAATTCATATTTGAGATTGCTACCAATGACTGGAGGGTTATGGCCAGCATTAGCAAATTCTAATACACCGGTCTTTTTATTTAAAATAGCCAAGAAACAAGTCACAAACATTTGCATTTGGTTGTTATCATATAAGGCTGCATTTACTTCTTTTAAAATTTGTGATGGTTTCTTATTAGGGGCCATGAAATTCTTAAAGCAAGTGATGGTTTTCATCATAAACATCGCCGCTGGGACGCCCTTGCCAGAAATATCTCCCACCACAATCGCAGTATGATCATCGTCAATTTGGAAATAATCATAGAAGTCACCACCGACTTCTTTAGCAGCTCTTAATTCAGCGACAATTTCAACGTCTTTAGAAGAAGCGATTTCGCTAGGTAGTGTCGCTAATTGAATCTCTTTAGCGACCTCTAATTCGGTTTTAGCTTTGGCTTGTTCGCTGTTAACTCGGATTTCGCTAACTAATAACTTATATGTGCGTTTGTTCAAAGCGTAGGAAACTAAGAATACCAAGAAAAGGATAATACCACGTGGCAAGAAATAGAAAACGACACTACCGAGATAACGGTTATATTCCAAATCGAAGAAACCATTACCCATGTTATATAACTTGTTAAGCATTTCTATTCTACCGGCGACACCATTAGCATAAATCTCTTGTGTATTAATGGATTCCATGATTTTGTTGCCGAACAATAAGTTAGCGTCAAACTCACCAAAAAACATGCCACCAAACATCGCAAGGAATGAGGCGATGAGAACGCTAATAAATACTCTTGTACCAACTGAAGGATTGTAATAATGGTTTGCCATTAAAATACACAAAGCCCAAGCAATCGCTGAATGCTTTGGCAAAATGACATTTAATGTCATAATGACAAAAATGAATGAATATAAAACAAAGTATTTGTAACCCGGCTTTCTTAAATGCGTCTTGAACTTAAACACATAAAGGAGAGGAGTAAGCAAAGTTAAGATACCAATAGGGAATAATACATTGATCAAGATTTTTGTGATTAAGCTATAAACCAAGAAAAACCCTGTCAAATAGAAAATCCAAATGACAAGCATGTAAACAGCCGCCGCAGCGTTAGCCAACGACATCTGCTTGTTAGCGTCAGCTTCGTTATCATAATAAGCTTCTAGGTATTTTTGTCTTTCAACGTCTGTCATACTATAAACCTATATCTAAATCGTCATATTTTTCGAGAAGATTCAGTAATCTTTCTTTGCAGCCATTAATTCTCTTTTGGTTTTCAGGCTGATTATTTGTGGTCCATCTAATCATATGCACGTACCCAACGATTTTGATTTTATCCTTAATAACTGGATCGTCCTTACCAAAGTAACGATTGATCAAAGCGTTATATAAAGCAAGAGCGTCTTCATCGCTAATGCCGAAGAAATTCATTGAGTTACCTGGTTCATCTTCGTTGAACGCAACATAAGGTGCGTATAAAGCGGCCAATTCAAAGATTGGATATCCGACGGAAAGGGTATCCATATCGATTAACAATAACTCGTCATTTTGCACCATGATATTTTTGAAGTGGCAATCGCCATGGATAAGCGTTTTTCTTTCTGGAATAGCGTTAAACATTTTAACTAACTTATCATGGGCTTCTTTTGGTAAATAATCCTTAATCTTCTCTAACTTTCTAAGATAATGCTCCTTCATATTTGGAATAGCAGGATTGGAACATTCTGTTGTATTCATTTGCTTTAATAAAGCGGCATATTTATCTAAGAATTCTGACATTCTATCTGGATATTGAATAACCATATTTTTAAGGGATTGGCAATCAAGCATCTCAAAACGCACGCCTAGTTTACCATCGTCCACTCTCACAATATCAAAAGATATAGCGGTTGGAATGCCTAAGATGAAGGCTTCTTTCGCAAGTTTTAATTCCCTTTCGATTTGTCCTTGATCGCTAACGCGGTTAAACACCTTAATGATCGTATCTTTATCAACGCGGTAGACCGTGGAATAATAACCATCGCCCACTACTTCAGCGCCGCTTAAATAAACTTTCTTTAAGCCTTTTTTGATGTCCATAATATTGGTAAAACCAGTCATATTAAAGACATCATAGACTTCTAGTGAAGTCTCAACAACGGAGAAATTATCGTACTGCTGTTTAAGTTTAAGAATGATTCTTAAGCCTGCACTTGAAATATATGTAACAGAAGAAAAATCTAAAATGAGTTTTTCAAAACTCTGTTTTTCTAATGTTTCTTTAATCTCTTTTTCAATGTTGTCAGCGTTATAAGAATTGATTTCGCCGCCTAAATAAAGAGTGAGGACGTTTTTTTCAAGATTTGTTTTCATAATGTTGCCACCTTAAAGCACCAAACATAAATATAAGTGTGTCTATGTTATTGCTCTGTTTTCATGTTAGTAAGATTATAACAAGTTTTAGGGGCTAATTGTTATCTTTTTATAAAAAAGCATTCAATTCTTATATAAAAGGCTCAAACCTTTGATATTGAGCAAATCATCCAAATCGTAATAGCTTTCGATGCGGTAATTAGCAAACTTATCTTTGATAAATAGTTGCAGTTCATTATATTCACTATTGTTTTGATAATACTCATCTCTCATCACACCGATGACAAGCATTCTTAAATAAGTTATTAAGGATGCCTCGATCCAGTATGTGCACTGCGTATATTTGAATTCGCTAAATTTTCGTTTTAGTTTCAGATACATTGGTAAACCGTCGCTGTTATCGTGCCACAAATCAGAAAAGATGAAATCGTAGTTTCTATCTTTGATAGTTTCGATAAAACGGAAGGCATCTGCTTTATGGATATGAATCTTTTCTGGATGTTCAAATAAAGGAAGAAGATAGGTGTTAAAAAGATTGATGAGACCTTTATCCATCTCAACAATATGAACTTCTTTGACTTCCTTTTTAAGATGAACCATATAAGCAAAGTAGCCTAAGCCTAAACCCAGAGTTAAGACTTTACCTTTTGCTAATGCAATTGGTGTTTCCATCGTCCTAATTTCATAGGGATTTAAAGACATCCATTCATTATTAAATAAAGAAATTGAAGGATAAAAATAATCACTATCAAAAAAAGCCAATGACATTTTAAGAAGATAATCGCTACCAAAGTGATATTCCTCTTGATAAGGAAATAAAGAATAGGCATCTAGCTTTTTAGCGTTCAATGACCAATCATCTTTAGAAAACGAAAGTGAATTTAACTTTTTTAGATATGGATTAGCTAGATAATCATCGAGCCTTAAAAGTTTGGTATCCCATTTAATATTTTTCTTAATAAAATCATTAGGATATGGGTGCTCTTTTTCTAAGTTATCAAATAAAAAATCCCTCTTCTGATAAGGATCATTCAGCTGTTTTTCTGGAGCGGTAATATGCTCATTTTGCCAAATTAAAGGCTGGAGGTATAGCAAATAATCGATGTTTTTCTCATGTTGAAGTAGAAGTGATTCCACTTTCTTTTTTTCAACATCATTTAAAGTGAAAATCATTCGTTTTCCTGAACTTTCTTCTTGAGTTCTTCGTATTGTTTCTCATCAAACGGAACGCGAGAAATAGGAGTGATAACCGCATATCCTTCTTTGACTAGACGGCAATCAGAATCTTCTGGCATATCAAGATATTCTTGCGTATCTCTTAAAGCGTAATATGTGTTATCTTTTTGATCATAGTAATAGCGGTCTTTACGGTAAAAAAGTCTCGCTAAGGCGATGCCCTTAAATGGTTCTTTTGGCAAATTAACATTCAAAACATAGTCTTTGCTTAGTAGGTTATGCTTAATAATGTATTCCCATATTTCATCAAAGTGTTCAATTAGACATGTATAATCATCAAACGGTGCGGAGAAAGCAACGGTCTTTTTGCGGAATATCGCAGCGCCTAAACACGCACCGACAGTGCCGCTTAATAAAACGTCATATGAAAGATTATGACCATTGTTACAACCAGAAACAACGATGTCGCAGTCAATGTATAAACCCGACAACGCTAAAGATGTGCAATCGGTGGGCGTACCATGTACCGCATAAGTATGGTCATCGATTTTATCAACCTTTAACCAATCACCCAAAGTAATGGAAGTGCTTTTGCCAGACATGTGTTTATGTGGCGCAACAATCGTCACTTCACCATATTTAGAGAGCTTATCTCTTAATAAAAGAATACCAGGAGCGTTATAGCCATCATCGTTTGTTAATAGGAATTTCATAGAATAATAATAAACAATTTTATTAAAAATAAAAAGGGAGATTTCTCTCCCCTTTATTCGCTCGCTTTATTTATTGAGTGATTTTATTTTCCTTAATAACTTTTTCCTTCAAGTATTCTGGAACTTCTTCATAAGATTCAAATTCTCTATTGAAGTAGCCAGAAGCTTGTGTGATGGATTTAAGTTGTGTGACATAGTCAACGATTTCCGCTTCAGGAACCAAAGCTTCGATGTCTTGCATACCTTCGTGTTCTTCCATGTTTTGGATACGGGCACGGCGTGTATTTAAGTCAGACATCACATCACCTGTATATTGAGAAGGCGCGATAACGTGAATTCTCATAATTGGTTCAAGGATGATTGGCTTACATTTTGGATAAGCGTCTTTGAACGCTAAGATACCGGCCATCTTGAAGGCTTGTTCGTTACTATCAACTGGGTGATATTTGCCGTCCACTAGAACGCCTTTAACACCGATAACTGGGAAGCCAGCTAATGGGCCACTATTGAGGGCTTCGAAGAAACCTTTTTCAACAGCTGGGAAGTAGTTCTTTGGAACGGCACCACCGAAGACTTCTTCAGCGAAGACATTTTCATCGTTTGGTTCGAATCTCATCTTAACAACACCATAGAAACCACTACCACCAGATTGTTTGACATAACGGCCATCGCCTTCGGCGGTACCTTTAATGGATTCACGGTAGACAACTTTCATTGGTTCGGTTGTGACATCAATCTTATAGGTGTTCTTTAATTTTTCAATAACGTAGTTAATGTGGGAATCAGAGACACCACCTAATAATAATTGTTTTGTTTCGTTATTACGTTTGACTTCAACGGCTGGGTCTTCTAATTGGATCTTCGCTAAGGCTGGACCAATTTTTGATTCATCATTCTTATTGGACATGATGATGGCTTTGAAGATAACAGCGGTTGGATAACCAACTGGTTTATATGTAATCTTGGCTTTTGGAGCGGATAATGTCATACCAGAAGCAACACCTTCTAAACGGGTAATTGCACCGATATCACCAGTATGTAATTCAGTGATGGAATTGAGTGTTTTACCACAGACACTATAGAGCATAGAAACTCTTTGTGTACCGTTTCCAACAGCGACATCATCACCGGCTCTTAAGACACCAGAGACAACTTTAACTAAGTTAATAACGCCTGAATATGGGTCAACGCATGTCTTGAAGACATAAGCGGACATCGGTTCGTTATCATCGACTTCACGTTTGGCAGGTTTACCGAATTCATCAACACCTTCGGCGGCACCTTTATCTTTTGGAGATGGTAAGAAGTTAACAGAGGCATCTAATAAAGCGTTGATGCCAACATTCTTTAAAGCGTTACCGAATAAGATTGGTAAGATTTCGCAAGAAGCGATGCCTTTCTTTAAAGCGAAGATGATTTCTTCTTCACTGAATTCTTCACCACCGAAGAATTTTTCTAATAGAGCATCGTCTGTTTTAGCGACTTCTTCGTTTAAAGCGTCTTTGAGCTCAGCAACTTTATCGTTGAGGTCGGCTGGTAAATCAGCTTTGCTGCCATCTAATTTGTAATATTGATGTTTGATTAAATCGACATAACCATCAAAGGAATTGCTTTGTCCATGTGGATAAGAGAATGGGACAGCACCTTTATTTAATTGATTCTTAACCGCATCTAAAACGGCTTGAGTATCAACACCTTCTTTATCCATCTTGTTGACATAAACGATGGTTGGAATGCCTTTTTTACGTAAGGCGTTATAGTGTTTAACTGTACCGACTTGGACACCGACGGAAGCATCGATCACTAAGACCGCACCCGCCATCGCTCTAATAACACCGAGGTATTCGCTGACGAAGTCATCGTTGCCTGGAACGTCGATTAAGTTTAATTTATAGTCGTTATAGAAAACTGGAACGACCGCTGTTTGAATGGAGGCACCTCTTTTTTGTTCATCTGGGGTGTAGTCACTAACAGTGTTTTTCTTTTCAACTTCACCTTTTTGCTTTGTGCCACCAGTGACGAAATATAAAGATTCCACTAATGAGGTCTTACCAGCACTTTGGTGACCTAAAAACACGAAGTTTCTAATTTTACTAGCATCATAATTTGCCATAAATAATCTCCTTACAATCTAAAGTATTTGCTATATCTGCCTTTAGCAATAAGCTGCACACGGTTATCTTTGACTAGATCCGCTAAAGCTTTTTCAATAGTCGCTGATGAGGTGGCGTATAAAACGTTTTCAATGACGCGCTTGTTAATTGGAGTGGCGCTGTCATAAATGACTTTGTAAACCTTATCAATGGTTTTACCATTGTCTGTGTTTACTTCCATTATATAATCTAGCTTACGGTAGGCTTCCAAAATGCATTTTAACATATATGTTACATATTGTGTATAATCATTTTCATTTTCTTGCCAACCTTGGCAGGATGCTTCAAAGGCATCGATATAATCTGAGAAACGTTGTCTCATGATGTATGGGATAGAGAAGTAGTTACCGATGTTGTAGCCATATTTCTTCATTAAGAAGTTCAAGATTAAGCGTGACACACGGCCATTTGCCCTATTGAATGGGTGAATGCAGAGGAAATCAAATAAGAAAGCTAAGATGAGTACTAATTTATTTGTTTCTTCGTTTTGTGCTGCTTGATTGAATTGATAGACGAGGTTATCTAATAAGGCTGGAACCACACTTGGTTCAGCAGCGACAAAGATTGTTCTCATTGAACCATCAGTCATTCTTTCTTGAATATAATTCAATGAATCTTTGTATTGCCCGCCAATTTCTGGGTTATAGTCCTTATATAAGTAATAATGTAAAGTGGAGATGAATGAGCAATCAAATGGTTGATACTTATAGCATTCATCAACGAGTTTTAAAGCTTTGTAGTACCCATTAAAAACAAACTCTTGATAAGTCGTTGGGGATTGGCCTTTGACTAATAAGGCTTTAATTCTGTCATCTCCGATAAAGACAGAGCCCATTGCACAGCTTGCTTCAGTACCACTGATGAAGGCGAGATCTGTGAGCTTTTCGACTTTTTTGAGTTTGTTCACTGATGTGGTTTTACCTTTGTATAATTCGATAGAATTAAGCAAAGAAATTATGTTAGGGTTGGTCAAAAGATTATTGACTACACCCTGTAAGTCAAACATTCGCATAATATGTTACCTCTTTCGGTATTAGTATGCACTACCACTTAAAAAAATTCAATTGCCTATTTTTTGTGGAAAAATATGGAATTAACCTTTTTTGTTCATGTCCGCGTATATAAAAATATTTGCTTACACTCGAATAAAGAAAGAAAATAAATATATGAAATATCATCATGATTTACATTACGATTACCCAGAAGACATCCATGGGCATATGATTGATCCAAAGCAAGTGAGGAAAGATACCCTTGATAAAAACTTTCCTTACTATCGTCATGACTTTTGGTATAACGTCGCTCGTGTTTTGATCGAATTCATCATTATTGTGGTAGGAACACCATTTGTCTTCTTTAAGTTCGGTCTAAAGATTATTAACAAGAAAAACCGTAACGCTTTAAGAAAAGCCATCAAGAAAAAAGAAGGCTTAATCACTATCGCCAATCACATCTATGATGAAGATTATGTCACAATTAGAAGGGCTTTAATGCCCCGTATGGGCTATGTTAGCATGTGGAAAAATAATCACTTAAGAAGATTAGGCTTTATAATTCGCTTAGCCGGTTCGATTCCCGTTCCAAAAAACGATAGTAGCGCGACTTTAGCGATGATGCGTGGAGTTGATAAATGCTTACAAGATGGTAACTGGTTCCATATCTATCCCGAAGCCAGCATGTTTTACTACTACGAAGATGTCAGAGAATTTGTCGATGGCGCTTTTGTTTTTGCAGTTAGAAATAATAAACCAATCTATCCAATGGCCTTTTCCTATCGCCCTCCTAGAGGGTTATATAAATTATGGAAAAAGAAATATCCTCTTATTAATTTAAACTTTGGAGAACCAATCTATCCGAATAACGATTTACCAATGCGCGAAAGAATTTCCGATTTAAATAAAAGATGCCACGCTGCAGTCAAGAGACTGATGGAAGAAGGAATGGCGGAAGTTTAGTATGGACATTCAAGCATATGTTAGAAAAAACGTAGAACCATTCGATGCTGTTCCATTTAATATCGTTGATTCTTTAATTGTTGCTTGGATGGCCTATTATGATTTTGCAAAAGTCAAAGATGAATTGCCCCTTACCTTCAAACAAATTGAGGCTAAGCCACTATTTAAAAAAGTAGAACCATACATTGGATCTTTTGTGCCGAAATACTCTAGAAGATTCATGCACGGTCTTGCTATTTCCCAGAGATTCAACAATGCCGAACTACTTGATTATAAGTGCGTTTTAGATAAACAAAACAGCGCGCAATTCGCTGTGATTGCCGTTCGTTTAGCAAGGCGCATTGTAATTGCCTTTAGAGGAACAGATGCTTCTTATACAGGCTGGAGAGAAGATTTTGAATTATCTTATAAAGACACGATTGTTTCCTATTCATTAGCGAAGTCTTTCGTTAATAACATCATCGAAAAGCACGATGAACAAATCGTTTTATGTGGCCACTCCAAAGGAGGAAACATCGCCACATATTTATTGAGTCAAATAGAAGACGCTTCAAGAATTGAGCATGTCTATTCATTTGATGGGCCCGGTTTTAGAACACAGGGATTATTTAAAAGAAAAGAAGATCGTTTAAAAAAGTTTACAAAAGTCATTCCTCAATCCTCATTAGTGGGTGTCCTATTTTCCAATGAAACAGATGTAAAAATCATTAGGAGCCGTTCCTTTTTAGTCGTTCAACACTTACCGATATTCTGGGTAATTAAAAATAATGATTTTATCTATTTGAAGAAAAGAACTTTATCTTCAAGATATCTCGAAAAATCATTAAACGCTTGGATTGAAAGTTTAAAAGATGATGAAAGGGAAAGATTTACCCAAATCGTCTTCGATGAATTAGATCGATTAGAGGCTAAAGATTTTGTCACTTTCTTTAAACATCTTTTTGGTCAAATTAAACCAGTTTATGAAGCCTATTTAGGTTTAGATAAAAATGATAAAAAACTACTCTTTAGAGTAGCTTTCAAATTAGCCAGAAACTTGGTTATTCCTGAGAAAAACAACAATAAGGTTGAACAAATTGAGCTAAAGAAGGAAGAAATCTAGAGATTCTCTTGTGGAATTTCGTGGGCTTTTGTAAAAGCGAACTTGGCCACCATTGGTCCAATAAGTTCATAAACTAATGTACTTGTTAAAATAATTGCGAGAATCAAAGCGCCAGCTTTTTGACATTCCTCGTTAGGATTTTCTGAAAATAGCTTATAAGCTGTTGTTGATAAACCAATAGCCACACCTGCTTGAGGAATAAGAGCAAAGCCTAAATACTTTTTAACTTGTGGTTCACATCTTGTAATCGAAGCACCAACAAAGGCACCGCTCCATTTGCCAACCACTCTGAAGACAATGTAAACAGCGGCAATCGCTAAAACAATTAAGCCATCAGAATTGAAGAAAATGCTTAAGTCTAACGATGCACCTGAAATGACAAAAAACATCATATATATCGGGGACGTGAATCGATCCATGACATCTAATGTTCTATTGGAATCCTCGACAAAGTTAGTGTAAATAGCACCCGCCATCATACAAATGAGTAATGAACTAAGTTCAAAGCCACCCATCATTTCACTCTTAAACAAATAATAGAAACCTAAAGCGGCAAAGACGGAAAATACGCACCATATCAAGCGGTTGTTTCTCGATTTAAAGAATCTATTCATGAGGCTAATTAAGAAACCTAAGATAGTTCCAATCGCTAATGAAATGACGATTTCAAGGATTGGTTTAATAAGAATTGTGTAAATGGTAATCGTGCCACCCGCTAATGCGGTTGCAAGTTGGAACAAGATTGCAAACAAAATCAAAGCAGCAGCATCGTCTAAAGCGACAACTGGAAGCAATGTATCCACTAATGGACCACGAGCGTTATATTGTTTAATGACCATCAAAGTCGCTGCAGGTGCCGTAGCACTAGCAATCGCAGATAATGTTAAAACGATTTGCCATGATACGTATTGTGGGAAGATAAAATGGGCCACCACTAAAGCAGCGATAACTAATAACGATCCGCCCAAAGCTTCTAAAACAGTAATGATAATAACTCTTTTACCTAATGCTTTTATCGTCGCTTTTTTAAATGATGTGCCAATTGAAAAAGCAATAAAACCTAAAGCAACAGAGCTAACCCAGTTAATTCTATTAACATGATTATAAATAATGCTCTCTTTGATGCCATCGAATGTAAAATTATTGAAAAGCAAGCCAAAGATAAAAGGACCCATGATGATACCGGTCACAATATAACCAGTAACGTTAGGCAACTTTATAATGCGCATTAAGCGCGTAGATAAGAGGGCCACAAGCAAAAGAATGGCCACATAAGCAAATATTGAGAAATCCATTTTTAGATTGAACCTTCGTAATCGTCAATTGGTCGGGAATACATGAACCCTTTAATTTCTTTGAAATTATTGGTGTATTTTCTGATGACGTTTTTTAAATCCTCTAAGCGATTATCTTCAACGAGGAATACGCATAAAACGCTTTCTAACATTTCTTTTTGTTCGATATGTCTTAAGTTAATAAATGTGTGCTCGCCTGGATAATAATCAAGAGCGTGTCTTAAAGATTCACTGCTCATAACAGTGGCGTTGAATCCCGCACTTCTTAGAGCCTCTAAAGTCTCAAACGCTCTTTCAGTTGTTTTGAGAACTAATGTTAATTCGACTTTCATAGTTTTACCTCGCCTATGTATTATAGGAGCATTTTTAAATTTGTTAACAATTATTTTTAATAATTAGAGCGCTCTAATCGATTCAACTGGTGGTTTTCTTGAAGCACTGATAACTGGGAAGATTGTCGCGACAAAGGAAATAACCAGCGCTATTGCGATAATCAAACCGACAGTTATGATGTTAAACTGCAATATCGAAATATCGATTTGTTGGACAAAATAACGGTCCAAGAAGAATTGAACAACAAAGGCAGCAATAATTGAGACCAATGAACATAATGCAGCGATGAATAATGATTCCACAAAGAAGATTTTGAATACATCGCTCTTTCTCGCACCAATCGCTCTTAAAATACCAATATCCTTCTTCTTAGAGGCGACTGATACGGTAATGAAGTTGAGGAGCATTAAAGCGGAGAAAGCACCAAAGCCAACACCAATCCAGAAGAAGATTTGTTTTAGCATTGCAATCATTTCAACAATGAAATTGACCGTATAGTAGCGAGTACTTGTCATATTGTATACAACGTTTGCGTTACCGCTCTTAAACATATAGTTGACTTGATCTTGTGTATAATCTGTTTTTACTAAAACATTGGAATAACGTGCATCTTCTGGGACTTCGTAGTCACTTTCAAAATAAGAACGCCATTGATGGGAATCATTTTCTTGTGGCACTGAGTGGGCATCAACGAATGATTTTGTCATGATTTTCGAATAAGGATTGTTACTATTTTGATAATAGCCTTTGACATTGAGAGTGTCATAGTCACCATTGTAATCTTTG
Organism: Bacilli bacterium; assembly: GCA_017442875.1. Taxonomy (GTDB): domain Bacteria; phylum Bacillota_I; class Bacilli_A; order RFN20; family CAG-826; genus RUG14515. The sequence goes on along the minus strand of JAFSPN010000062.1, from coordinate 3,708 downwards.
TAATAATATTTGAAATCTGTATCAGCGGCAAGAACGCTGTCTAATACTGGAATAAATTTGTCATAAGAATAATCTTCTTTGTTTCTTAACAAATAATCCCAGTGCTTTTCTCTAAAGCCGTTCTCATAATTATTTTTAATATAATTAATCACATAATTGCGGTCGCTTGTGTTCCATCCGCTTTGATCTTTTTCAAGAATTTGCATAAGAGTGGTATCACTTTCAATGGCGATGCGGGCAGTTTCTGTTGCACTACTGCGAAGATTTTCAATATAACGCCAAGGAATATAATTTGGGCAGAAAGTATCAAAGTTATCTTTAATGAGATTATAAACTTCATTAACCTTGGCTGTGGTATTGCCGTTGATAACAGGGGCTTCTTTTGAACTTTGAATTGTTTGTCTTTGTTCATCGGTGAATGTGTAGTTATAGCCCAAGGAATTTTGGAAAGCATTCATAAATTTAACAATTTTATAAGCTTTGGCAAATTCATCTTTATACTGTTCATATAGTTCAAGAACAGGTTCAACATCCGACCAAATATAGTCACGGATGACATTAATTTCTTCTGTGTGTGCCACATAATAGGCGCAATATTGTGGCATATAACGCATTAAGTTTTCATCCCAATCGTTAGTGTCGATATAGATGAAGTCGCGGAGGAAATTATTTCTCATATTGTATGCGTTGTTATTAAACTCATCTTCAGAAATATAGATATCTTTACTAGCCATATAAAAAGTGGCTAAATCAACACTATTTTGTTCTAAATCAAAGAGTTTAAAACTATCGGCATTTTCTCTAACGATTTCATCAGTATATGCATCAAACCAATCGTTTGTGGTTACTTCGTCGTATGTCATTTCATAATTTGAAACACGAAGACCCATTCTGTTATAGGTATTGACGTAATTGTATGAGGAATTGGTTCTCACGTTTTCGTCAAATAAATTACTTGTCGCAAAAACAACTGAGTTAAAGGAGCCAGAGAAGAATTGTGGAAGAGCTTCTTTTAGCTTTTGCAAATCTGGCTCTGTCAATGTTGATTCTTGACCCTTTTTGATTTCTAAATATTCGGTTGGCATATCACCAGCATCAAAGAAACCAGTTACTTTGAGGTTTTTATTGCCTTTTGATAAGACAAATTTGAAAGTTTCACCAATTAAATCTTGATATCTTGGTTTATTGACCGCTTCGGAATCAATGAGCATTTGACCAAAGATTTTCGGCATTAAAATTTCATTATCATTTGTTGGATAAGTTCCCTCTAGGTTATAACCTAGTTTTTTGAATTCTTCTTCGCTTGCATCTGAGATGTGGGTAATTTTATAGTATTCACGATAGAAATCAGCGTCTTTCACAAAGGTCACACCATTAATACTAAGAGTGTTATTCAATTCACCGATTGGAATATAAACAAGACCGAGGTTATTGTCGTTTAAATTGGCAATCTCTTGCTTGCCAAACAAAACTTCTTGTGTGGAATCGTATTTACTTTCTCTAATGAGTTTGCCGCTTCCATCAAATTCTTGATTAACATATTTGCCTTTTGCTCTCTTATCGAGTTTCTCAGCGAGATAGTCGGTTCTTCTGAGCGCTTCACTATATGTATGGTCAGAATTATAAAGCATTAAGGACGAGGCGACGCCAAACATTGTGAAGGAAATAACAGATAATAAAATGGTGAAAATCAAACGCACGGGTTTCGTCTTTAATGAACTTAGACCCATTTTGATTGATTTTCCTGCCGGCATTTTGGAACGGATAAAGTTAGTTTGTGAACCATCATAAATTCTTAGTTTGACGCTTTCGGTTCTCTTAAACTCATCGCTCTTTCCATCGTCGGAAATACGAGCAATTTTCATAGACTTATCAGCATTTTCACCAGCGGAGATGAAGACTTTGCCTTCGCTATTCTTAATGGCTTCATAAATCTTGTCAAACTCTTGCTTTGTTAGCTTTTTAGCGTCATTAATTCTGATTGCGTTGTCATTGATGATGGTAACGTTTTCACTAACAGGTTTTGATTCTAAAACATATTTGGTTTGGTCAGATATAATCTTGCCGTCTTTTAGTTCGATAATACGATCACCGAATCTTTCCGCGAAGTCACGGTCATGAGAGACAACGATAACTAGTTTATCTCTGGATAATTTCTTTAATGTTTCAAATACTTGTTCACCAGTTTTGCTGTCTAACGCACCAGTTGGCTCGTCGGCCATAATGATGTTTGGTTCTTTGATAAGAGCACGAGCAATAGCGATTCTTTGTTTTTGCCCACCAGATAAGGTGTTTGGCTTTCTCTTACCAAAACCTTTTAAATCAACTTGCTCTAATAAGTTTTCAACAGCCTCTTTTGTGGCTCTCTTACCTTGTAGTTCCAAAGCCAGCGCAATGTTTTGTTCGATATTGAATTCGTTAAGGACGTTATACTCTTGGAAAATAAAACCAATATAGGTATTACGGTAACTATCAAAGTCAGATTGTGAGAAGTTTTTACTACTTCTGCCTTTTAGGACGATTTCACCAGAGGTTGGATAGTCTAAACCACCAGAAACATTTAATAAGGTTGATTTGCCTGAACCTGATTTACCAAGTAAGAAAATCATGCCTGTTTCTGGAAAACTAACAGTCACATCATCTAACGCTTTTGTGTCCGCTCCGCCTTTGGCCTTATAGATTTTTGTTAGGTTTTTTATTTGAAGCATAATAATACTCCTTTACGAAACTATGTAGACTTGCTTTTGTGTCATTTAAATATTATCGATAAAACACGTATATGTCCACAGAACACATAAATGTGATAGAATAACTACGCGAAAAGAGGTTTAATGCATTATGGCAGAATTTAAATCAGTCCCTATTACATTAATAACAGGATATTTAGGAAGTGGTAAAACCACTTTAATTAATCACATCTTAAAAAATGCTAAAGGAAACAAGATGGCGGTTATCGTTAATGATATCGGCGAAGTTAATATCGATGCTGATCTCATTGAAGGTAATGGCGTTGTTTCTGGAAAAGATGAAAACCTTGTCGCCTTATCTAATGGTTGTATTTGTTGCACTTTGAAAAAGGATTTGATCACCCAACTTGCGGATTTAGTAAAGCAAGGAAGATTCGATCATATTTTAATTGAAGCGTCTGGTATATGTGAACCAGTCCCAATCGCTCAAACAATCACTTATATGGAACAAGAATTTGAGAGACAAAGCCTCCCAAGATTCTATTACTTAGACGCGATTATTTCCGTTACCGACGCTCTTAGATTAAGAGATGAATTCGGTTGTGGTGAAGTATTAAAAGAGGCGGAACGTGGCGATGAAAACTTAGAAAATCTCGTCATTCAACAAATCGAGTTTTGCGACATTGTCTTATTAAATAAAGTTTCTTTGATTAGTAAAGAAGAATTAAGAAGAGTCAAAATGGCAGTCAAAGCCTTACAACCTGGCGCCAAGATCGTAGAATCGGATTATTGCAATATCGACATTGATGATTTGATCGATACCAATCTCTTTAACTTTGAAACCGCGAGTGGTTCAGCTGCTTGGATTAGGGAATTTGAAGATTGGGATTCTGATGTCGAACATGACGATGATGACGAGGAAGAAGAACATCACCATCACGATGACGATGACGATGATGAGCACGATGAGCACGAACACCACAACCATCATACAGATTTTCTTCATTACATTTAAGTTATT
>JAFSPN010000061.1 GCA_017442875.1 Bacilli bacterium | reverse complement strand
CCATCACCACCATCATCACCACCATGGTATAGAAAACGAAGAAGAAGGTACTGCTTTAGAATACGATATCAACACATTCGTTTATTACCGTCGTCGCCCATTTAATCAAAAAGCCTTTGAAAACTGGGCGAAAAATGAAAGTGGCAAGCACCACATCATAAGAGCGAAAGGCATCTTATATTTCGAAGATGAGCCAAAGAACATTTATGTTTACGAATCAGCGGGTTCACAAATCACGCTGACCTTCTCAAGAAAATGGTACTCCGCCACCCTAAGCAAACAACAAATTGCCTATCTTAGGGAAAACGATGAAAACTTCGCTCATGACTGGGATGATGAATATGGAGATAAGCTTGTTAAACTAGTCTTCATTGGTCAAAACCTCGATGAAAAGGCCATTAGAAAAGAATTAAATCAAATCTAAACAAAAATAAAAGAGGCAGAGCCTCTTTTTTTTATGCAAACAAGACGGCGATAAGCATCATAAGTTGTGCTTGCGACAAATAGCCTTCTATCACGTATAGATATGGGCCACAGTATTGTTTGATCCTATTACCATCGATTTCAGCGAGGTATGGACCACAATATTGTTTGACGCGTCTGCCATCAAATTCTAATAAGTATTGGCCACAATATTGTTTAATTCTGCTGCTATCAAATTCGTATACATAAGGACCACAATATTGTTTGACGCGATTACCGTCTAATTCATACACATAAGGACCACAGTACCTTTTAAGCCTATTTCCATCAAACTCATAAAGATATTGACCACAATATTGTTTTATCCTTGCCATAATATATGCCTCGATTAGTTTTATTCTAGCTTCTAAAAGACAAAAAGAAAATCCCTGAAACACAGGGATTACAATCTTGTTTGGGGCGAGTGATCAGATTCGAACTGACGAATGCCTGGTTCACAGCCAGGTGTGTTGGGCCTCTTCACCACACCCGCCAAATTGCTTAAATATAATAATATTATTACCCCTGTTTTGTCAAAGTGTTTTGGCGAAAAGAAAAATATCTCGCTTCACTAATTCGATAGTTAGCAAGATATTTACTCTTTTTAGAATGAGAATAATTCGCCTTTGGCAATCATGACGACGAGGTCAACAACCCACCAGATCCAACCAAGTAGAACGGCGATGATGCCCCACACCACGACCATTGTCCAATTCTTTTCTCGAACAAATTTGATGATACGATAAACCATCCAAGTAAGGTCTAAGTAGAAAATGCAGAAAACGATTTTCAAACCTTTTGATAATCCATCCATCCAATTGATGTAGCCCATTTTTAACTCTCCTTTTACTATTTTTTATATTTACGCAACTAAGAAGGCTTTGTAGCCTAGATAAGCTTCGTAGACATCGACTTTGCTGACAATTTCCATTGGTGCGTGCATATTGAGAACTGGAATACCAGCATCAATAACAAGCATATTGTAATTGCCTAAGATGTAAGCGATTGTGCCACCGCCACCTTGATCAACTTTGCCAAGTTCAGCACTTTGCCAGTTAACTTTAGCGTCATCCATTGCTTTTCTTATGAAAGCGTAATATTCAGGCATGGAATCGTTACAACCTGATTTACCACGCGCACCCGTGTATTTATTAAAGACAAGACCTTCGCCTAAGTACGCGACGTTTTTAGTGTCGCTAACAGAGGCATATAAAGGATCATATCCTGCGCTGACATCGCTGGAAAGCATTTTGCTATTTTCCATGGCTAAGCGAGCGGTCCATAATGGATGATTATCTCCCACCAAAGCGGCCAATTTAGCAATTGCGTTTTCAAAGAATAATGATTGAGCGCCTGTTGCGCCAACAGAACCAATCTCTTCTTTATCCACTAAGATACAGCAAGCTGTATTTTTAACTTTCTTTGTGTCTAATAAAGCCATTAAAGATGTATAAGCACAGCTTCTATCATCATGGCCATATCCAGCAATCATGCTTCTATCTAAACCATAGTCTCTTGCAGGACCAGCAGGAACGACTTCGATTTCCGCAGATACCAAATCTTCTTCTTCAAAGCCATACTTATCTTTTAAGAGTTTTAAGACATTGGCTTTAACTGGTTCTTTATCCTCTTCATTGAGTGGCATTGAACCAAGTGTGATATCAAGATTTTCACCTTCAATGACTTTGGCGCCACTCTTTTGTAATTGATCGGCGGCTAAGTGAATTAATAAGTCAGAAATACCAACGACTGGGTCTTTTGGATCATCACCAATATTGACTTCAACTGTTGAGCCGTCTTTTTTACAAACAACACCCACTAAAGCAAGAGGGATGGTTACCCATTGATATTTTTTAACACCACCATAATAGTGAGTATCACCTAAAGCGAAACCTTTAGCCTCATAGATTGGATGCTCTTTTAAATCGAGACGAGGTGAGTCGATATGAGCACCCAAAATTCTTAAGCCTTTTTCTAATGGTTCTGAACCAATGATGAAAGCGGCAACATTCTTTTTCTTATTAATAAAGTAGACACGGTCTCCTTCTTTTAATGATTTGAGATCATCAACGTTTTTAAAACCGTTAGCCTTTAAAAGCTTCTCAGCTTCCTTAACAGCGATTCTTTCACTTTTGGCAACACTAATAAAATTCTTATAGCCTTCGGCGAAGTTCATCACTTCTTTTTGATCTTTGTATTTTAACCAAGCGTTTTTGCGATACATACAAAACTCCTTTCGTTAACGAAAAATATATTACACCCTCTCTATCAAAATGAGAAACAATATGTTTTGAAAGATAAAAGAAAAGGTCCAGTGGACCTTGATTCTTATCTATGTTTTGCGTGGAATGTGACGCCCATGGCGTTAGGACCACAGTGGCTACCAGCGGTTGGATTGACTACTTCGTATTCAATCTCTAAGTCTTGTCCGAAGTGATCTTTCATCATTTGACCAAACTCTTCCGCGATTGCTAAGGCATCGGTATGAGCGATAACAACACGGTGGTTTTTGATGTCTTCTTCTAAATCGATGACGTATTGAAGAAGCGTCTGAAGGGCTTGTTTACGGCCACGGCATTTATCCTTGGTTTTCATCTTGCCATCTGTATCGATAAAGATAATTGGTTTTAAGCCAATGATGTTACCGAAGAAAGCGGCAAAGCCAGAAACACGACCTGATTTGCCAAAGAACTTCAAATCATCTGCGTAGAAATAGAAAGCGGTCTTATCGATTTCTTTATCCGCCCAGGCTTGAATCTCTTCGATGGATGCGCCTTTTTTATAAAGTTCACCAATGCTTAAACAAATGGAATAACTGCCCAATGTAATACCTTTGGTATCGATTTGATATAATTTGCGGTCTGGATATTTTTCTTTGAGTTCTTCTAACGCTAAACGCATGGAATTAAATGTCGCTGTCATCGCTGCGGAGAAATGAACATAGAGAATATCTCTTCCCGCTTTGAATTCCGGTTCAAAATAATTGATGTACTCAACAGGAGATAAAGCGCTTGTTGTGGGGATAACGCCTTTTCTTAATCTGTTATAAAATTCTTTATAATCGAATTCTTTAAACGAAACATATGGAAATACTTGTTCACCTTCGATTGTATAAGGCATAGAAATGAGTTTATAACCATATCTAGCGGCAATCTCTGGAGTTATATCGCAATCTGTGTCAGTAAATAATGTATACATGTAGAAACCTCTTCTTTCAAATCTTCCCTATTATAGCAAGTAATAAATAATATTTATTTAACAGGATAGATAAATGTTACACTTGATATCGAATGTAAAACAAAAGAGAACACAAAAAAACTGCCGTTTTAAGGCAGTTGTTTTGATCATTGATAAGATTAATAACCTTTGTCTTCTAAGATTGGCGAAGCCACATTGCTGCACGCAGCGAGAACGGCTAAGATACCAAAGACGATTGGACCAGCGGCATCGACCATATCATTTCTCTCATTGATTGCGTTAAAGAAAGGGGCAAACAAGAAGATAAAGATAGCGCCTAGTAAAATGACACCACCGACAACGAATGATAATTTCTTTGTTAAATCTTTACCAATCAATTCGTCCACGAATACGAAAGCTAAACCTGCGAGTCCTCCGAGTAAGACGAGTAAGTAACCAATAAAGGAAACAAAATTACCTTTCCAAGCATCACCACCAAAGAAAGCACCGTTATTGAAGTCTGCAAAGACATATTTAGCAAAATCGCTATCTTTATGTTGAGCTTGTGTAGCGGCAAACATAGAGATGAAAACCACGATTGCTAATAAAGCGGCAAACATTCTAAGGAGAGAATGTAATTTGAGATATTTATTATTCATAAAAGTTCTCCTTTTGTTGTACAACCAAAATTATATGTAAAAACGATGGGGTATATCAATCATTATTTTTTCAAAATAGGTGATTATATTATTTACCACTAGCGGTTATAGTGGCATTTAGATACTCGATATTGTAAAAGTTGTTCGTATCAGTGATTTCGATATCTGGGGTGGCACCACTTTCAAAGCCTTTAAACGTCATATTTTGTTCGTCAAAAAGACCGATGTGGATATTGGAAGAATGATACACGTACTCGCTATTTGGTAGATAATGAACAGCAACAACGCATTCACCACCACCAGATTTTTGACCGATGATTTTAACACCGTTTTTCATTTGAGCGATGCACGGGAAAGCATTGCCACAAGAGAAGGAACAATCGCTTGTTAATAGGTAAATATTGAAGTCATCACCATAGCAATCATCGGTATCATATTTTTTGTCGCCGTTGGAATCAATTTGTGAAGAATAAATAGCCGCGGAATTAGTTGAATCGTCAAAAAACGCCATATGACTGGAGTTATCTTTGGATACAAGACCAATTAGTTTCAACATGATACCAACATAACCACCACCATTAAGGGCAATATCAAGAACGACATTTTCGACTGTGCCTTTGGCCTTAATTCTTTCAAATGCATCGATTAGTTTGAAAAACGTATCGTAATCTTTGGCGGTTTCTTTAATTGTCTTATCTTCATTAAAAACTTGATCTTTAGTTCCGAACTGGAACGAATCAAAAGAGAATAAGGCGGTTTTACCATCTTCGCTATAGAAGATATCTGATTCAACTGTTTTAACTGCGCGGTCATAAACGCTTTTACGCTTTTCGCTGAGTTCTTTTTCCATTCTAGCGCGCTTATAGCATTCCTCTCCGTAGCGGCGTGTGGCTACGTAAGTTGGATTACCCCATGCTTTGTTAACACTGATTAAACCAGTATGGTTATCATCTAAAATAGCTAATCCATCACTATATGCCCATGTTCTTGTCACCGGGTCAGTGACAAATAGATTGTTATAAATGCCATAATTCTTTAAATACTTAGAAAAAGATTTATAACCTTTGTACTCTTTTAAGCCATAGAAATGATCCATCAAATAAATAAATAAACGAGCGTTATCATCTCTTATGTAATTAGGAATGTCTCCCGCTGGTTT
>JAFSPN010000060.1 GCA_017442875.1 Bacilli bacterium | reverse complement strand
TTAGTGGGATGTCAAAACGATTGTAAAATCACAGAATCAACATTCTTTTTGGTGATGACTAATATTCAGTATTATCCAGAAGAATATATTAACAAAGAGATAACTCTTGATTGTTTTACATATTATGTAAAAGATGTGAATAACAAAGAATATTTATGTGGTGTTAGAAAATGCACTGCGGGTTTTGGTTGTAAATGTGGTAAAGATACCGTTATTGGTTTCATTCTTAATTATGATGGAGATATTCCAGAACCAAAAAACCAATATGAAGATACAAACGAAAAAGCATGGATTCATCTTGTTGGTAAATTAGCATCAGAAGAAAAAACTAAAATCGAAATCAATTCATATGATGCGGATGGGAACATTGCTGATACCACCGAAATAGTGGAATTCTTATCGTTTAATGTCTCCTCTTTAGAAACAATCGCCGATTACAGTGGTTTAGCTTATTTTGTCAGTAAATAAAGGAGTCTATAGTATGACAAACAATTATCAAAAGGAAAAAACTTTTAAAGAAATGACTAATGAAGAAAAGATTAATCTTTATCGAGGAATGATATTAGTTTTACTTGGATTAATGTTAATCTTCTTTTTCTTCGGTTGGTGTTATGTATATAACAAAGACTATGGCGTGGAAGTTAATTGCAATGGCTGGAACTTCATTTGTATGAGTTTTTGTTGGAATTTTAAATCCACGTCCAAAGTATTTGGCGATATGGCAGTACCTTTTTATTACTACGCTAAATACTATGTTATTGTTCTAGAGGTAATGACCACAATTATCTTTTATTTAACTCTAGTGCTTATCGCTTTAGCGGCTTTCAATCTTAAAAAAGCAAATCGTAAAATTACAACAGTATTTATGGTTCTCTCAATCGTTTATTCTATTGCTCTTCTCGCTGCCTTCATTACCGCTTTAACAATGAATGGAAGCAAAATATTACCTAAGTATTGCAGCAACAATCCAAAATGTTCTGTTGATAGTTTGATTATTTTTCCATTTTTACTTTCAGTAGTTATTATGATTGTTAACATTGTTTTACGAAATAAACTTGCTAGCAAAGAAACCGAACAATAGTTCGACTATGGCGATACCCACCAAATTGATTGTTAAGAAGGATTAATCCTTCTTTTTTTATTTTTCATATTTCTATTTACAATAATATGTCGTATGCGATATAATTTGGATGTATGAAGAAGAATGAACAACAAATTTACGATCTATTACTTCTTAAAAATCAATTGTGTTTCCCGACATATGCTGCGGCAAACAAGATTATAAGAAGATACCAGCCTTTACTTAAGGAACTTGATCTCACTTATACACAATACGTTGTGATGATGGTGATGTGGGAAAAAGAAGTAGTGAATGAAAAAGATTTAGTGAACTCTTTATACCTACAAGCTAACACCTTAGCCCCTTTATTAAAAAAGCTTAAACAAAAGGGCTATATCAATATTAATAAAGATAATAAAGATAAAAGAAATATTGTTATTTCCTTAACAGAACAAGGGAAAGAATTAAAAGATAAAGCGGTTCATGTTCCTCTTGCATTAGCGCAAGAGCCATGGCTGACCGTAGAAGAAGCCAAAGAATATCGTCGCTTACTATATAAAATCATCAACGACGGAAAGGAGCTAGAAGATGAAGATTGCAATTAGATATTACACACGTAGTAAAAAAGGTAACACGCTTAAACTCGCTAAAGCGGTTAGTGAAGCTGCGAAAGTAGAAGCGTTGACCATTGAAAATGACTTACAAGAAGAAACTGAAATATTGTTCCTTGTTAACGCGATGTATGCTTTCGATGTTGATAACCAAGTTAAAGATTTCTTAAAAAGAAATGCTTCTAAGATTAAATGTCTTGTTAATGTCAATAGTGCGGCCTCTGGTGCCTCAACGTTAAAGTCCGTTAAGAAAGTCACAGACAAACTAAACATTCCAGTCTCTGATAAAGAGTATCATACAGTAGCCTCATGGCTCGCTCTTAATAGGAATCGTCCAAATGAAGACGACCTAAATAGATTAAAACAATTTGTAGAAGGAGTAATTAAACAATGATTTACGATTATAAGTTAACTAAAGGCAACGGCGAACAATTAGACCTTTCCACATTAAAGGGCAAAGTCGTGATGGTGGTTAACACCGCGACTGGCTGTGGCTTCACTCCACAATATGCCCCAATTGAAGAGATGTATAAAAAATACCATGAACAAGGTTTAGAAATTTTAGACATCCCGTGTAATCAATTTGGTCGACAAGCTCCAGGCAACGATCAAGAGATTCATGAATTCTGCCAACTTCATTACAACACAACTTTTGAACAAATGAAAAAAAGCGATGTTAACGGAAAAGATGAACTTCCGTTATACACATACTTAAAGAGCCAAAAAGGTTTTGAAGGCTTTGGAAAAGGCAAAATGGCGGCCTTATTAAAGTTCACGAATATCGGTAAGAAAAAGACCGATCCTTCCATTCGTTGGAACTTTACCAAGTTCATCATTGATAGAGAAGGCAACGTTGTCGCAAGATTTGAACCAACCATCGATATGGCGGTTGTGGAAGAATGCGTCAAGAGCCTCTTATAAAAGAGAGACACAATCACCTTTCTTTTGTGAAAAATTCGCTCACAGCTTGTGAGTGATTTTTTTATTGATAAATAAAGGCGAGTTTGCTATATTTATTTAGCGCTGGAGACTTAGTTCAGCGGGAGAACGCTTCCTTCACACGGAAGAGGTCGTAGGTTCGATCCCTACAGTGTCCACCAAAAATGCCGTCTTAGCTCAATTGGCAGAGCAGTTGATTTGTAATCATCAGGTTGTTGGTTCGATTCCGATAGACGGCACCACTTAGTAAATTAGGAGGGACACGTTCCCTCCTTTAAACTAAATGCACCTATGGCGGAACTGGCAGACGCGCTAGACTTAGGATCTAGTGGGGCAACCCGTACAGGTTCGATTCCTGCTAGGTGCACCAGTGTAACAAAAAAGCCCTGTTAAATGAAGTGAACCCATTATGTTGGACTGAAATGTTTCAACAATC
>JAFSPN010000059.1 GCA_017442875.1 Bacilli bacterium | reverse complement strand
CATCTTTAGAACATTACATTCAACTCGTAGAAGAATGGATTGTTTTCTATAACACGAATCGAATAAAAAACAGGAACCTTAATTGATTCCTGTCTTTACCCGGTTTTTTTGAAGTGTGTCCAATTTGGGGTTCACTTCATTCAGACGGGTATTTTCTGTCAACCAGGTCAGCACGTTCCTGGATCGCTCTGTACCATCTCTTTCAAGGTGCGCCGTGGTCGTACGCTGACGTTTGCTCTCCAATATTACTACCGCAGAGGACGTACATTTCCACCTTTGACATTGTTATTATAACAAGATTTTAGAAATTTCAAACTACCATTTCTTAATCTTGGTTATAAATATAGTTTTCACATATGCTATATTTTGATTTTCGGCATCAATCCTTAAAGATATCTTAATGTATTCTTTATTATAGGTATTTCTTTTGATATACAAATTGAAGGTGTCTTTTCTATTCCTGTCCTTTTTGAGCTTAGAAGCGTTAATGCATCTAGCGATTCTTTCAATATCACTAACAAGTAATTTGTGCTTAGAATCAACAATATGCTCAAACCTACTTTGGTTGCTCCTTGCACGACTATTATCGCAAAATATTAAAATGTTATGCTTTTTATCTTCCAAAGGATTTGGCAGTTTCTTTAAAGCATCAATTAGCTTTTGCTCGTAAGACAGATTCTTTCTTTTTTTCATGATAAGTTTGCAAATATATTTCTGCGTTTCAAAAATGTCCCTATACTTACTAATCGGTAGTTTTTTTAAATTTGTCCAAAAAAGTTAATAAATTTTTAAAAACAATAAAAATAATAAATACTAATATGTGTTAGAATACTAAATGCGTGGGTGAAAAATATGAATAAACAAGAATTAATTGCTTTAACAAAAGAACTTCTCGAAGAAGAGAATTTAGATGAAAGAGTACATGACTTACAAGTACTCAAAAGAGAATATAAATACTATCTAGGAAGAGATGAAGATAGTTTTTATGAACAAGAAGAAACTGATAAGTTCATTGCGTTATTTAACGAATTAGCAAAAAGAGAACCAAAGCTATTATCTTCTGCTTATGATGAAAAGAAGAAAATCATTGAAGCCGCTAGAAAGTTATTAGATAAAAAAGAAATACTCGCTGCGAATAGAGAATTAGATAAATTAAGCGAAGACTTTAAAAAAGCGGGTAGATGCAATACTAAGGAACAAGACGATGAACTCTGGAATGAATTTAGACAAGTGAAAGATGAGTTCTACGCCAAAAAGAGAGCGTTCTTTGAAGAATTAGATAAAGCTAACGCGGAAAAAAGAGCGAAAAAAGAAGACATCATCGAAAGAGCTAAAGAAGTGATCAATATCGAAAACGTGAGAGACGCTAACGATAAGATGAACGCTTTAAGAAAAGAATGGAAAGAAGTCGGTTATTCAGGCAAAGGTGATGAACACCTCTGGAAAGACTTTGCCAAAGTCATGGACGACTTCCAAGAAAAGAAAAAAGAAAGACATGGTGAAATGTTAAAACTTTTTGAAGAAAGAGCGAATAAAAAAGAAGAACTCATTAAACAAGCAAGAATCCTACTTGCTAACTCAGAATTCACCGATGAAGAAGTAGTTAAAGTCAAAAATCTTAGAAACGAATATAAGGCTATCGGTTTTGCCGGAAAAGAAAAAGACGATGAGTTATATCAAAGATTTAATGAAATAATTCAAAAGTACTTCGACGAAATGAAGTTCTATAAAATTTAAGGCCTATGAGGCCTTTTTTATCGCACAAAAAAGACCGCTTATAAAGCGGCCTCTATTGTTTTAATTTGATTGATTATGCAGCGGCAATTGGTGTGCAAACGATATTTACGACAATATCAGATGCAATTTTTGTGATGCTATATAAGTTGCCATTATTTGCGTCACGTTTGAAGTTACCAAAGTTACCTGTAACGAATTGGGTAACACCGATTGGGCTTGATTCGCCTTTAAGCGCTAAACCACTGACGAATTCATAGCCTTCTTCTGGGAAGACTTCAAAGTTGAATTGGGCTTTGGTCTTAGAAACTTTGCCACTCTTGCTAACTCTGGATAAGTATTTGCTATCGGCATCTGGAGTATCAATGTTGTCACCAGCTGCATTCTTGGCGCCTTGATAAACAACGATTGTACCGTGTTGGATATTGAATGTGCCAAGATAACCGGCCTTTTCACTACCTGTGACCGCTCTGACAGCGATTGTAACGGTAATTGCGGCTTTAATCTTTGTGATATTATAGGAATTGTCATCATCATAAGAACAAAGTTTGTTCCATTCGTTACCCATTGTGCCACTGATAGTGATATCGTTACCATCGGCGGTATAACCATCATCAAACACTAATTGGAAGATAACTTCTGGTTTGATTTCGGTAACTTCTTCATTAACATCTGCTGTTGCTGGATCGTCTTCAACACCTGCGCGATATTTAGCATGGATGAAACGTTGTGTTTCTGGATCTTTATCATCAGCGTTGACGGATTGAGTTTTGTTTGTTTCAAGTTTTTCGTTTTCGCCAACATAGACCATGACTTTGCAGTGTTCTGCTGGAACGAATGTGATGTCATAACCTGAAGCAGGTGCGGCAACTGGATTAGCTTCACCTTCGTAAGCAATTCTCACATCGCCACCATAGAGTAAACGATAACCACCATTACCTTGTTGTAATGAAATAGTATTTTCACCAGCGTCTAAATTGATTGTGGCAACAGCAACATAATTGCGTGTCTTCTGGGCAAGTCCTGCACCACCATATGTTTTGCCTGAAACTAGATCCCAGTCAACAAACGAACCATTATTAACTTTGATTTTGCATTTGCTGGCAAATTCTTGGGTGTCATGATCACTACCAGTATAGTTCATGCCAAAAGCTAATTGAGCGCCTGTGATGGCTTTATCGACATTAACTTTCCAACTAATTGTGGAATTCTTTGCTAATAGACGTGAACTATTTCTTAATTCTTCTGGAACGTTGCCATAACCTGATGTGTCACCAAAATCAGCACTCTTCTCTGAATAATCATCGAAAGCAATGGTCATAAGTTTACCGCCATCATTTTCCTTACATTCGTATAGGGAAACATTCTTATCGTCAGCGTTTTTAACTGTTTTAGAAGCTGTTGCATTGTAGTCGTGAACATGAACTGCTGGAGCAGCTGAACTGCTACTTGCGGCATCACCGCCACTGCTATCACTCTTTTGAGCGCTTGTTGATGGATTGCCACCACCAGAGTTTGATGGATTATTGTTATTGTTCGCGTTACAAGCTACCATCGATGTTAAAAGTAAGCTAAACGCGGCAAGAGGAATAAAAAATCTCTTTTTTGACATAATAGACTCCTTTTGATTATTTACTATATTTTACACGATTTTTATAAAATTTGGGCCATTATCATGTCTTACATGTATGACAAAGATGTTAACAATATAAAAGGAGCGCATGTCAGCGCTCCCTATAAATTAAGACAAATTATTAACTAATTGTTGGAAGATTTGGTCTATTTTCGCCCCATTTTCTTTCAAAATAGTTAACGCGTTTTGAGAACCAGTTGATGGTTTCTTTTTGCGCGGCTTTACGGCTATTTTCGTCGACGCGTTTGAAGGCGTCTCTTAATTCACCGCTCCAATATTGTAAGACGCTTGAATCATCTGGATCGATTGATTGCCATTTGTTGAAATTCTTTTTATGTTCGTTGGCGTACACTTTGTAATAGACCTTTAACATATCAATACAGTTTTCAAAGACTTTATCGTTTCTGACTTTATTCCATAATGGCTTGACATAGTCATCGATAAAGAAATCAAGCTTGCTTAACATTTGTAACCATAAGTTAGATGTTCTATCTAAGTAATATGGATCTTTTTGACCACTGTCACCACCTTCGCAGAGGTTTCTTCTATTACCAAAGTTACTATCGAAGTCCCATGGGCAATCAAATCTTAATCTCTTATCGCCTGTAGCGGAGTTATCAAATGACATATAGAATGATGAATAACCAACATCTGGTGGGCACGCGATAGCATTGATGATAAAACCTTCTGCCCAAGCATTGAGGTCAAAGTTTTCTTCAACAACTTGTCTAACTGTTTTACCATTTGCCGCGACAGCAGTATTGCTATCATTAATGGTATAGGCTTTTTTATCAACAGCAGCTTGTTTTAAAACTTTAAATAACGCTGTTAGTCTATTTTGAATGAACTTGACTTGGTTACTATTACTAGCATTAACAGGAATGCCTTTTGTGCCAGCGGCGATTTGTTCATCGGTTGGTTGAACAGGGCCATCAGTAATATCAGAATTCATAGTGAAATGAGTCATCGGTCCAGAACCAGAGTTAGCTAAATTGTTTTCGATATCATGGCATCTCGAATCATTATCATAACTTCCGTAAGAAATATTGAACGTTGGATCACCGCCATCGATTTTTCTTGGTTCTTGTTCAGCGTAATGGTCTAATTCAAAACAATAGCCGATGTCGATGCCTGTGTAACCATCTTCAACTTCAGGTAGTTTAATTCTGCCGCTCTTTGATTCTTTTTGTTCCGCTAGGAAATACATACCCCAGTATTGATTATTAAGATAAACACTAACTGGTTTATATTCACTAGCCCAAACTTTTGAATTATCTTGAATAATGCTATTTGCCATCGTTAAACCTAAAGCAGTTCTTGAAATTGTGCAGTCTTTAGCGTCCGCTAATAAAATCCATTTCTTAAACCTTTGACCGCCGTTTAATCCTAATAAATTAATCTTGCTTTCAAATTTCATGCTAAGACCTTTTTTAGGGAAGCCAGCAGTTTGATTACCTCTGACTTTTAATTTTTCGACGGTTTTTTCAGAAACAGCAACAGAAGCAGGACAATTTGTAATGCTCACTGTCGCAGCAAGAGAAGGTCTATTGGTATCCGTGCTTTTGGCAACTGTCGCAAAGTTAGCATTTGGATCGTTTGGATCATAAGAAATTCTTACTTCTGGAAGAACGCTATCTTTTTGGTTAACTTCAAAATAATCACAAACACTACATTTTCTCGCATTAACTGTTGTGAATTTATAAATTGGATTATTTAAAAGTGTGCCCAAATCAACGTCTTGGAATTCGCCCATCGTATGAGCGGCACTACCACTCTTTTCATTACATCCAGAGCAAGTGTGCCAGTGATTAGTGTTATCGTATTCCCAAGCAGTTGACCATTGGTGTTCATGAGGAACTAAAGATGATGAACTTTGAGGAATTGATGAACTTTTTTGACTGTTGCTATTAACAGGGTCTTTGCTACTACCAGGATTATTAGAGGAACTACCTGGTGCTAATGGACTAGCGCAGCCCACTAGTAAAAGAGGCATCATAACCAAAGTGAGTTTTTGAAAAATATTTTTCATACTGTTTTCCTTTCTTGAGGAAAATGAACAAACGTCTATATGTCCTCAACAAAATGACTTGTTTTAATTATTTTACAACATTTATACATAGAATGCATAATGACCTTCTAGCGAAAAGGAAACGACAAAAAAGACCAAGCATTTTTTCTTGGTCGTTTTCTTATTGTTTGTTTTTATAAAATTCTGCTTTATCTTGATACATTCTTTCGTCGGACAATTTCAGTAGTTCATCAAGATTCATAAAGCCGTCTTTTTGATAACTATAGCCAACGGAACATGTATATTTGGTTTTGTCCACCAATTCATGGATGCGGTCGATTAGTTTGATAACTTCTTCTTCGCTTGTCTTACGACACACAATCGCGAATTCATCGCCACCCATCCTATAAACTGATTGATTGACTTTACACGCTCTTAAGAAACAAATCGCTAAAGTGACAAGGGCTTCATCACCAGCGTCATGACCATATGTATCATTAATTTTCTTTAAGCCGTTCATATCTAAAGATATAATCGCGGTAATATCCTTATGAGTTTTGCTTGTTTCGGCGTAATAGGCTTGACGGTTTAATAAACCAGTTAAACCATCTTTCTTTGTTAACTGTAAGATTTGGAAGACATAGTAGATAAAGAAAGCCACTGCGATTGTTGGGCAGAAAATCTTTGAAAAATCAGCGCCTAATAAGAACGGGAATATTAATCCAGAAATGAAAGCGACCGCTAAAACGGCAATTGGAATAATTTCCATCGCCCTCTTATTGCTTCTTCTAACAAGAATATAAATCAAAAATGCACAATATAAACCGACAACGATAAATGGTAAATAACCTAAAATGAATGGCCCTCTGACTAATTTATTTTCATCATTGATAGAAAAGACGATACCCGTGAATATGGAAACAACATTTAAAATAAGCAATGCTCCAGCGGGAATAAAGACAAACGCTTTAAGTCTTTTAACAAGGGCAAATAAGATCTGAGCGATGATAAAAGGTGTCGCGCTATACCTAATAGCCATCAAAACAAGACGGAGCATTTTGTAACTGATATCATTTTCAAAATAGAATTCGATGAAAACGCTGATGGATAAAAGAAATATTGAGGCAATTAAAATGTATGTTCTTCTTGTGGTCTTTTTATCTAAAAACGCTGTCGTTGCTAGGATGATGGTGAATGCTCCTAGTAATAGGATGAGAATCCAGTTTTGAAGAATGTATTCCTTAAACATTTCCATATTTAAGAATTATACACCACTATCACGCTATTTATAAAATAAAATTCTTCCTAATCGAATATGAGTGGCCCCTTCTTCAATAGCGATTAAGTAATCCTCACTCATACCCATTGATAAAAACGGAATAGCAATATTTAAATCTTTACTGATTGCTTCTTGCAATTCTTTAAGTTTTCTAAATTGTAGGTGGAGGCTTTCTTCATTAGAGGAGGCGACCGCCATCATCATTAAACCAACAATACTGATGTTTGGATATTTAAAACATTCTTTAACGAAATCTTTAGCTTGGTAATACGGTACACCATTTTTGTTTTCTTCAAGATTGATTGATACTTCAACAAAACAATTAAGTGGTGATGTTCGATATTTATTGATTAGTTTTGCTAATTCCAAAGAATCTAAAGAATGAAGATAACTAATCTTGTCCACCACTGCTCTAGCCTTGTTTCTTTGTAAATGGCCAATAAAATGCCAAGTGATATTTAAATCTTTTAGGGATTCATACTTAGAAAGAAAAGAATCCACTCTATTTTCACCAAAGTTACTTATCCCCGCTGAATATAAGCACCTTATATCATCAGCGTTGCCGTATTTACTTGCCGCAACAAGAGTGATGCTATTTGGAATCGTTTTAATAAATTCTTTTATATCTTTTCGAATCATTTTTTTAGAACCAGGACAATTTTGCAGCTATTTTTTCATTCTTATTGCCACGCTATTAACAAGCGCTTTATTGAATGAGTCGATAGTTTTTAAAAATGACATTGATGTATCAATATTGCCATATCCCGGGTTAATCAAATAAGGTAGTATTGGATCAAGCATTTCACGTTGCTCTTTTAAAGGGTCTTTAACCATTTCAAAGCCTTTTGGATTAATAAATAAGGTAGAACGATTATCTTTATCGTATTTTTCCCATTTGAAATCATCTATTGATGGATTACCTGTTTTAACAAAGTTCACCCACATCGAGGATATATCTCTTGCTAATTTCTCATCACCTTTTGAACCAATATAAATTGTTTCGTTTGGATTATTAAAGACATAGGCAAGTTCGACAGCGTGACACGCTTTATAATATGGGATTGTTGAAGGAACAGTCCAATAATACATGAAGGTATTACCGCCTAAAGAAGAATGAGCTTCCGCTTGTTTTATCGCCGGTAATCTAAACATGATTTCGTTATAGAACTCGCTAATCTTATTAACGGTTACATCGTCTTTGCTTCTCATGAAATTCAAAACAGCATCTAAATCAGGATCTTTTAATTTAGCGATGTCATATCTAAATTTAATAGGCATACCATATGAATAGGCAAATAAGCCTCCTAATTCACCAATCCAATAAAACATCTCGTTAGCGTTACTACCATGGATCATATCGATATCTTTGATATCTTCTTCCAAATAGGCTTTATACGGGTCAAGAGGAATGAGCTTACCATCGCGCATTGGGAAGTTATTTAAATCATTAAGCGTTTTATTAACTTCAATGAGTTTCTCCACTGGAAGAGAAGCTAGTTCCTTCATATTTGATACACGGGTCATGTCTTTTAATTTTTGCGTTAAGATTTGGCATTCATCTTTTGAATAAGTTAACGCTAAAGAACCGCTTTCAGCGATGACGCGTTTAAATAAACCTCTTGCTTCTTTAATTAAAGGTAACAAAGAAACAGAACCACCACCAGCGGATTCGCCAAAAATAGTGATGTTATTAATATCACCACCAAAGGCTTCACCGTTTTGCTTGATCCATCTTAAAGCTTCAATTTGATCTAATAAGCCTAAATTAGGCGCATCAGGATATTCTTCTCCACCTTCTAAAGAACTTAAATCAATGAAGCCGAATATACCAATGCGGTAAGCAATAGTAATTAAAATGACATCTTGATGAAGTGAGACAAAATTATAGCCGTCATATAATGGGTCAGCGGTACCACCCCATCCATATGAACCACCGTGGATAAAAACCATGATTGGTTTATTTTTAGTGTTTGATTTGTTATTAAGCCAAATATTTAAATACAAACAATCTTCACTCTGTGGATAAAATGACGCTCTTTCGGAATTAAGAACGGTTTGAATACAAGTCTTGCCGTTATAATAGGCTTCAAATATCTTATTCGATTCTTTTACAGGTTCCGCTTTTTTCCATCTTTTAGGGGGCAAAGCAAAAGGGATACCTCTAAAGATTGAGATATCATCTTTTACTTTTGGCACAAAAATACCGTTATAACATTTTACGGAATGTTCTTGATCTGGATTACTATCCAGTTCTTGATTAACACCAAAAGAGGAAAGGAGCCTTTCTTTTTCCGCTTGTATTTGCTTTTTGGTCATTATTTCTTTCTCTTAAAGATACTAGCGAGCATGGTGAAGAAGTTATTCTTATCAGCGAGTTTCTTCTTAATATCACCAATTGTTAAATCGCTTTGTGAATTGTGAGTCACTAAGGATTGAGCAACTTTCACAAAGATATCACGGAACTTTTCAATACTCTCTTGTTTATATCTACTAGCGGCGTAGTCAATCATTAAGATTAAACCATCACTACCATCGAGTATTTCCATATCCAAGATTGTTTGAGAAGCGGCTTGATTTTGACGAATGCTAATTGTGTCAACATTCATACCACCCGCTCCTGACATATCACGGATATCTTGTTGATAGAGCAAATAGGCTGCTTCTTCGGAACCAACTTGGTTATGAGAATCAACATAGGAATAACAACTATGTTCAATACCACCTTGGACTTGTTCATGAACACTATTGAATAATTCACGAACGGTCATCTTGTCGTTAAATTTAACACCTAATGGTAAATCACGGAATAATAGACCAACGGTATTCATCATATTGACATCTTCTCTACCGTTATAAATCCAAGAGATTAAGATGTTGTCTTTCTTGTTATATAAAGCAATGGATAATAAGGCGACAGCGATAAAGAATTCATTACGGCTAATGCGGTATGACCTTTCCATCGCGGTCATTTGAGGTTGTTCAATACCTAACGGGGTAAAGATTTCACCTAATTCGTTTTCTCTTGATTCGTGGTCGATATTTGGATAGCTTGACCATTCATCATTGCTATATAGTTTTTCAAAGTATTCTTTTGATTCTTCATAGAACTTGCTCTCTTTAGCGGCTTCTCTTTCCGCGAGCATTAAGTAATAGAAGTCTGGATCTGGCATCATACCAACATATGCTTTAGCGATATTACCCATGAATACTTTTAAGGATGTGCCATCGAATAAAGTATGGTGAACATCAAAGAAGACATAGCCATTCTTTTCTGTTTCGAATACACGGACCCTATATAATTTGCCATCAATAATCTTAAATGGCATAACCAAATTATCTTTTAATGTATCGAATTCAAATTCGGTGATTTTTTCTACTTTGATATCTTCAAAGAGTTCTGGATGATATGATTGAACGATATCGCCTTCTTCATTAAAGCTAAACTTTGTTAATAAAGCAGGATGGTTCTTAATCACTAAGCCAAGAGTGTCGGCTAGTTTATTCATATCAAACATTTCCTTATCCACTTTTAGCATGGAGAAGAGGTTATACATCGTGGATTTAGGTGTAAATAGTTGATAGTCAACCATGTAAAGTTGTTCTTGCGTTAAAGGATGTGGTTCCTTCATAGAAGCAGCATTCTTCATTTCTGGAGATTCGCCATCATCATCTTTATGGTTTTCAATATATAACTTGGCAATCTTTTCTGGGGTACGTCCACGGAAAATATCGTTCGCGGTTAAGCCTGGTAATTCAGAATTAACAATTAATTGAATGGAAGCTAATGAGTCACCACCTAATTCATAAAAGTCATCGTTAATACCAACTTTGTCGGCTTTTAAGACTTTTTCCATCGCCTTACAAAGTTTTTCTTCGGTTTCATTTGTTGGAGCGACGTATTTAGTTTTGAAACTAGATGAATCTGGTTTTGGTAACGCTAATCTATCTAACTTACCATTTGCCTTCAAAGGAATGGAATCCACTTTGATAAAGAAGGCTGGAATCATGTAGTAAGGAAGTCTCTTCATAAGTTCTTTTCTAACTTCGTTAGGATCGAATTGGACTTCGTCTTTATAATAAACCGCTAAATAGGCTTTATCTTTTTCTTCAAAACCACGAACCGCAGCCCAAGAAAGATTGAGTGTTTGTTTAACCGCGGCTTCAATTTCCGCTGGTTCAATACGGTTACCGTTAATCTTAATCATGTCACCAGAACGGCCTAATAAGACATAGTTACCTTTTTCATCAATACGAGCAAGGTCGCCAGTATGATAGACGCCGTTAACAAAGGCTTTCTTTGTTTCTTCTGGAAGGTTGATATAACCACGGACAAATGGGTTTTCAAAGCAAAGTTCACCCATTTCTCCACTACCAACTTCCTTACCATCATCACCGATTAAAGTAATCTTTGTTGGAACTTCTGGTTTACCAACTGGACAAGTTTCATACGATTTATCAATTTGGAAAACACCGACCGCAAAGCCTGATTCAGAACAGGCGTAGATGTTGATAAGTTCTAAGTTTTTGTTATAAACGTTGTTCGCAGGTTCACTACCAACGAATAACATTCTTAAGAATGGACCAGTTTGATTACCGAGCATTCTAACATATGATGGGGTTAAGAATGTAATTGATATTCTCTTTTCAAAGAAGAACATCTTCAAGGCCATTGGGTTTTTAATCGTAGCGTAGGAAACAACAAATGTTTTGCCGCCGAAAATACTAAGCGCCTTAAGAATAACGATTACAGAGGCAACGAAGTTTAATGGGGCTAATAAGGCTAAACGGTCTTTATCGTTAAATGGTGTTTGTCCGTTAACTTTGATAGATTCAATCGCTCTTTCAAGGTTTCCGTATTCATGTAAAACACCTTTAGGATTGCCAGTTGTACCAGAGGTATAAATCGCATAAGCGGCATCGTGTTCATTGACTTTTTCAAAACCACTTAAAGTATCCGTGTGCATAATTTCTTCCCAATTTTCCATCGAGATTTCAATTTTGCAGCCACAGTCCTTACGGATATAAGCGATACGTTCAGGAGCATAGGTATCTTCCACTAATGCCCAAGCGGCACCGGCTTTCCAAATACCAATCATACAAACGATTGGAAGGATACCACGCGGCATATCGATTAAGACAAAGTCTTCTTTGCCGACGCCTTGTTTCTTTAAATAGTTATAAACTCGACCAGACATGTCGTCTAGTTGCGCATAGGTCAAGCCTTTAGAATGAGTATCATCAAAAAGAATCGCTTTAGTTGGTGATTCTTGGGTAAATTTACCCAATAATTCAATAATGTACATATGTTATATTCCTTAATTAAATAATATTTAAAATATCTAAGAATCCAGTTAATTCAAATGTTTCCATAATGTCTTTGTTAACATTGGCCACACTCATGGATCCTTGGGAATTCATTGTCTTTTGGGCAAACAAGATGACTCTTAAACCGGCGGAAGAGACATAGTCGACACCAGCGATATCTAAAATCAACTCTTCAGCTCCCACCATTGCTTCTTTTAAATATTCAAGAAGCTGCGGAGATGTGGTTGTATCGATTCTGCCAGCCACATAGACAGTTACCTTCTTGTCTTCTTTTTTCTGCTTAATGTTCATTTTGCATTACCTCTCTTTCAAATTTTCTTTTTGAGTATTAGAACATTTCTGTTGTTAAGTCTCTTATAATCAACTTCATCCATTGTCTTTTTGACAATATATAAACCAAGGCCACCGATATCCCTTTCCTCAGCGGATAAAGTGACGTCTGGATCATTTCTCTTTAATGGGTCAAAGGCTTTGCCTTCATCGATGATGGTAATTGAAACCATGCGCGAATCTTCAATATATTCATATTCGATTTTGATATCGCCTGTTCCAGGCTCGTAGGCGTAAGAAGCGATATTCACTAATATTTCTTCTAAAGCCACTTCAACTTTATAAATAACATTGTGTTCAGCGCCTATTCCCTTCAAGAATGTGGTAATCGGTTTAATAGCGTTAGGCACTTCATCGGTTTTTGCCGGTATGACAATGCGGTTAATATCATCTTCATAGCCGCGATATTCTAAACAAAGCATCGTAATATCATCAAATTGATCGGTCGAACCCATAAATTTTATTGTTTCATTTAGCATATTTTTCGATATTTCTTCTGGTGATAAGTTCTCAAATTTATTGAGCGCTTCTACCGCTCTATTGATACCGAATTGTTCGTGGTTATGTTTACATTCAGGAATGCCATCTGTATAAACAAACAATTTAGAACCTTTTTCTAAATGAATTTGATATTCGGTGTATGGAGCGTCGGCAAAGAAACCGACAACTAAATTATGTTTATCTTCAAATACTTCAAAATGGCCATCTGGCTTTTTAATAATTGGTTTTTCATGACCGCCATTAGAGGCAGTTAGTATACCAGTTTTTAAATCTAAAATACCAAGCCAAACGGTGACGAACATATCTTCTTGGTTATTAGAGCAGATTTGTCTATTAACTTTTGATAAAACTTCCTTTGGCGAAAAGCCCATCATTGCATAATTTTGCACCATAATCTTTGACGCCATCATAAATAAGGCCGCTGGAACACCTTTATCAGAAACATCAGCGATGACTAAACCAAGATGTGTTTCATCGATTAAGAAGAAGTCATAGAAGTCACCACCAACCTCTTTTGCGGGGTGCATAATTGCATACACGTCAAACTCTTTTCGGTCTGGGAAGGCTGGAAAGATGTTAGGAAGCATGTTTTGTTGAATGCTTGTGGCAAGGCCTAGTTCTTTATTCGTAGAGTATAAATGTTTTTCATTATCTGAGAACAGCAATGCATAGATGAGCACTAAAGAAACCATCATTGATGAATAGAGAATGGAAATGCCATATTGAAAACCACCTAAACCAATGCTAAGAAGCGGGATACCCATAAAAATTATGATAATGGCTTTTGTTCTCTTCTTTTCTTTAGATAAGAACAAGGAAACGACGACAAAGATAACAATTAAAACGATGTAGATACGACAAATCCACCAGGTGGAAGGATTACGAGCGTATACACCAGCGTCATCGATAGTGAAATATAACGGGGCAAAGAAATTGACAAATGGTAACAAATAAAAGACCACGAGCATTGCGCTGGCAATTGTGCTCATGACGTTCATGATTGGCCCTTTGACTTTTAAGACATAACTGATATATAACCAGAAGAAGAAAACAAAAGCGGTTTCATTAGCAAAAATAAATATCGCAATAACTCTATTAAACATTGCCCATTCTGGTAAACCATCCACTACCATTTGGATAATATCTAAGTAACAGACAGTACAACCAACCGCTAATAAAGTAACGAAAATACGGATATAACCGCTTTGTCTTTTAAAAGCGGGGAGAATAGAAGCAACGATGACAATTGAAACCATGATGGCGAATAGTTCGCCACCAATACTAAAAGCAAATTCTGGTTTGATGCTGTCGAAATGTTTTAGTTCAAGAACGATAAGCGCGCTAACGAAAAAATAGCACATTAAACCAAAAAGAACTGGAATAATCCAAATTTTCTTATTAAGTGATTCGGTGATCTTACTTTCAATCGCCATAAATATACTTTTATTCTACCAGTATACTTTTAATTTAAAAGATATAAAAAAGAATATAATTGCATTTCCGGGCGAGAAATAGCGCATATATTCTTGTTGCTTTTTTATAAAGACGAGGAATCAGTAAATATAATATAAATCCACAACTCGATGTGGTTGTGGATTGTTTACATGTTAAGCGTTGCTATTGTTTTCTACTATCAACATAGTATTTTTCTATTTTAGATCTTGCTCTAACAAAATATTTTTCTAAACTTGGGTCAAATTGTTTACCCATGTTTTCCATGATGATGCGGTTCGCGTCATCAAAAGAAAATTCATCTTTATACACTCTTTTGCTCACTAAAGCATCATAGACATCAGCGATCGCCATAATACGCGCTTCTAAAGGTATATCATCACCTTTTAAACCATTAGGATAACCCTTTCCATCCCATCTTTCATGATGATAATGGGCAACGTTAATAGCGAT
>JAFSPN010000008.1 GCA_017442875.1 Bacilli bacterium | reverse complement strand
TATTGTTTCTGTAGTAAAAGGCATAAACGCTATTTTATCTAAGAAAGTAGTTCAACTAATCACTTTAGCGATTGTTTGTATTAGTCTTACCGTTTTAGTGGCTATTCGAGATTTGAATGCGGTTGAGATTGACAAACTAGTATTTGTTATTGTTATCTTCTTCAGTGCTTTATTCTTAAGAAAAGAATATTTTGTTTCTTATGTCCTATTCTTATTACCATTCCATTCGGGTTTACCAACAGGCTATACCTATATCCTTTTAGTGGCCTTATTCTTTATTAAGAATATTAAAGTATTTAAGAACTGGCGGTTATTAATCAATTATCTACTTATCCCCACAGTAGTGTTTGCTTGGGAACTTATCGCTTCTAAACGCTATGGCACGATGACATCAGTCACTGATGCCTTACAAGTTTTCAGCGCATTGTTATTTGCTGGATTTTTAATTTACGACAAGAAGTTATCTAGTAAGTTGCCGATATTGGTATTTGCTATAAGTTCTTTGTGCGTTGGAGCGATTATATTCAAACATTGGTATGACATCTCAACATTTGTTGTCAAACACTCCACGAATGAAAGCATGAAAACTCTCGAAGATGTTTTAAAGAGTTATCGTTTTGGTAATGTCACCTATTTTATTACTAGAGTCCCTGGTTATTGTGGTGGTATCGAATACCCACATCAAGCTTCAATGTATTTAACTGAAAATGAGAACTATTTAGGCTTCATTATGCTTTCTGGGATAATGTGTGCTTCTTATGTTCTTGCGAAAGACAAGAAGATTTGGAAGAAGATTATTTGTTTGCCAATTATTGTTTTGTGTATAGCGCTTGGTTTATATACAGCATCCAAATCATTCGTTATCTGTCTTGCTTTATTCATAGTCTTATTTATCTTGTCACTTTGTTTAGATAAAAAGATGAATTTCCTACTTGGTTTACTAATTATCGGAGCGTTTGCATTAGCGTTTGTCTTCATTAGTCAACGAAATGACTTCATCGACAAATTTATTATCGATAGAATGGATAATGACTCTAACCGTTTCAAATTGATTGAAAGCTATTTCAAAGCTATTTTCGCTAATAGGAACCATACGTTATTTGGTGTTGGTGCATCACATATGATGGAATTCTTTAACACCACTAATGAGCCGCCTCATAATTCAGTAGTGCAAATCATTGGCAGCTATGGCTTAATTGGCTTTGCTATCATTACCGCTGGTCTAGTTTTGACCATTATTAAAGGCGATTTACATTTAAGACCATTCAAATATAAATCATGGTCAGCGATTAGCCCATTCGTGGTCTTTGTCATCTTCTCCATGACATCCCAAATATTCTTCCCGCCTAATACGCTTTTATATGGTTTACCAATGTTTTATATCATTGCCTCTCATAGCAATGAGGTAAGAGAACAAAGTATATAATAAGGATTTTTATGACGATCTTTTCATTTGAATTCTTAATATTATTAGTAGCATCTTTTGTTCTTTTTTATTTGGTCGGTTTGTTAAATAAAACATTTAAAAGAACCATTGTTCCTCAATGGTCTATTTTACTTATTGCCTCACTAGTGTTTTATGGTTTTAATAACTGGATATATTTAGCCTTTATCGGTGGTAGTTCACTTGTCTCATATATCTTTGCTTTACTTTGCCAATACAAATTATTTAATAAAGATGAAAACGGAAAAACAAAGTTTAAACCCACAAAAGTGGTAGAAGTTAGAAAAGGCTATGAAAACTTAATGTGTGCTTTTTCGATTATCATCAATGTTTCCGTTTTGGTAGTCTTAAAATATTTCAATTTCTTTTCTAATGGTGTGGCTTCCTTATTCCATTTCACATCTTTTGAAACTAACTTTATTATTCCATTAGGAATATCCTTTTATACATTATCTTTAATTTCCTATAACGTTGATATAAAAAGAAGAATAAGCGAAGCAGAACTTAATCCTTTAAAGTTTCTTTTATTCGTTTCTTATTTTCCAAAAGTCCTTCAGGGACCAATATCAACTTATGACAAACTTAAAGAAGATGGTTTATTTAATGAGCATCGTTTTTTAGACGTTGATTATCTAAAATCGTTCTACCGCATTGCGATTGGTTTAATTAAGAAAATAGTGATCGCTAACGTGTTGGGGTTATACGTTAATAGTGTATACCTCAACTTAGATGGTTCCTTTGGAATCAATCTTATTTTGACAACGTTTTTATATTCAATTCAGTTATATTGTGATTTCTCTGGCTTTATGGATATTGCTATCGGGGTCAGTGGTTTATTTGGCATCAAACTAGAAGAAAACTTTGATACCCCATATTTATCTAGTTCAATTCAAGAGTTCTGGAGAAGATGGCATATCACTTTAGGTAACTGGTTAAAGAAATACATCTATATCCCATTAGGGGGCAACCGTGTATCAACTATTAGATGGATTATCAATATCTTAATCGTGTGGTTAGTATCTGGTTTATGGCATGGTGCGAATTGGACATTTATTGTCTGGGGCTTGATGCACGCTTTGCTAATTATCATTACTGGCTTACCAAGACAAATCAAAAAGGCCAAACAAGTAGAAAAAAATAGAAGCCTTCCTATCAGGATAGTGGGTACTATATTAACGTTCTTATTTGTTAACTTAAGCTGGGTGTTCTTTAGAGCGTCTAATATTCAGGAAGCATTTAGATATATTTATCAGATGGTTCAAGTGTGGGTACCAAGTTCATATTCGATATTTGCCGATCCAAGTTTATCTAAAGCCCATCCATTCTTAATTGTCTCTATCGCATTTGTTGCGATATTGATTTATTTGAAATTTATCAAATTACCATCTAAATCAAGCGTTTTAGCGTTTATTAGCAAATATGCTTTAACGATAGTGTTCATCTCACTATCGATATTTGTTTTCATTTATTTAAATTCAATAGGGGGAGGTGTTTCGTCGTTTATTTATTTCGACTTCTAATATGAAAAAACTCCTTTTAAAGATTTCCCTCTTCTTTTTAGCGGTATTACTAGTAATATCTCCTTTTGCTATTTTCTTATTGATTGCGAATAATCAACCACATATTTATTCAAAAACTTATTACGCCGCTTTGGTGGATAAAGTTAACAATCTTAAAAAACACAAAAACGATAAGAAAATCATCTTAATTGGTGGTTCTAATGTCGCCTTTGGCTTTAATAGTGAGCTTCTCCAACAAGAATTCCCCGAGTATAAAGTTGTTAACTTTGGCTTGTATGCGATGACGGGCACTAAAATCATGATGGATTTAGCCGTTGATTACATTGGTAAGGATGATATGGTATTCATCATCCCAGAAATCAATAGTCAATCCACGAGTTTGTATTTCAATGCTGAGGCAACATTAAAGGCTTTAGAAGACGACATGTCTTTAATTAACAAATTGCCAAAAGATAACAAAGATAGTGTTATTAGTGGTTATTTTGATTTTGTTAAACAAAGAAATAAATATAACAAAGTTATTGAACCAACTGGTGTTTATCAAAGAAAGAATTTTAATGAGTATGGCGATATCAAATACGATGAAGTTGATGAGAATAATATTCATTATCGTTCAGCGAATAGGATGCTTCTTCATTATGACCCCACATTGAAAGTGGACTTCTCTTATCAAATCGAGCAATCATTCTTTGATTATGTGAATGCTTATCACAAAAAGGTCATTAGTAAGAAAGCTAATCTTTATTATGCTTTTTCACCAGTAAACGAGTTATCAATAGTTAATCAAGAAAGCATTTCTAATTATTATTGGAACATTAGAGAAAACTTAAACTGTGATGTCATCGGTAATCCAAATGAATATGCTATCGACCCACATTATTTTTATGATTCTAATTTCCATATGAATGATTCTGGAGCGGTTTACCGCACCTATCAATTTATTAAGGACGTGTATAGAGATATCAATCATATTTCTAAAAACCCATCATTTGATCTACCTAGTAAACCAGATTATGTAGAAATAAGTCCAGCGGACACTAGTGACGATCCAAATGCTTCTTTATTCAACTTAAAAGAAATAAATGCTGGATATGTGATTGAAAGCGTGAAAGAAACCACTAAAGATATGAAAATAGTGAGACTTCCTAAGGTCTATAACCATAAGTATGTTATCGGTGTCTCTTCTTATGCTTTTAGAGGGTCAAATATTGAAGAAATATATGTTCCTAATTCATTCCATTATTTTGATAATAACGCTTTCGATAGTGTTACTTCCTTAAAGAATGTTTATCTAGAAACAACGAAACCATCTGATTTGGTGGTTAGTTATTTAGGTGACTTCATTAGTGATGCTTCTAATGACTTTGTTATCTATGTTCCGAATCAATCATTAAATTCCTATAAAGTCGATTATAATTGGCAGTTCTATAGTCAATATCTAAGAGGTTACGATTATGAGGAAAATTAGCCAATCATTAAGAAATCTATTATTCGCTTTATTAGTAAGCATCTCATTACTATTTGTTTCATCATGCTCATCTCATCAATCTAAAGTAGAACCAAATCTAAATGTTGTTATTGAAGTGGTATTCGATGAACATGTATCCACAAGTTCAACAAACCCACAGATAGTAAGAAAAGGCGAAACCGCTAACTTTAAGTTAGATTTTGCTAATAACTTTAAGTTCTTCTCATCAAGTAATGGTACATATGATGAAGAAACATCAATTCTTTCTATTCCTTCTGATATGGGCAATATGACCACGAAAGTAACTAGTGTTAACACAAGTGGTTATACCTTACAAGTGTTAACTGATGCTAACTTTGGTGGTGTTACTATTTCCCCTAGTAAAGAGTTCTATTTACCAGAAGATAAAATTGAAATAACGGCATCAAGTGATGAAAGAGATTTCTTGTGCTATACATTTGATATGCCTTATCGCAATGGAACAAAAGGTATAAGTGGTGTGCCTATTTCATTTGATAACAAAACGACAATATCAATTAGTAAAGATACAGTGGTGTACGCTAATTACTTCTATGAAGATAGTTTGGTTATTGATTATGACCTCAATGGTGGTCGTACCAAAAACGGCTATACGTCAATCCACACCGATAGTGTTTTATATGACACCGATAATCCATATTTCTTCAGAAATACAATTAACTTATCTTCTTATGCTTTTAGAGACGGCTACATCTTAGATTCTTTGAACACCAAAAAAGATGGAAGCGGTACAAGAATTGGTATTGGCTCTCGAATAAACACTAATCTCTTTACTAATAATCATTTAACTTTATATGCGGAGTGGGTGAAATGCACTTCTAGTGATTTATTCGTAACGCACGAACTAGATGATGATAAAGCGGAAATCACTTCCTTTAACGGTTTTACTAGTGAAACACTCGCTATTCCTTCTATTATCAAAGATAAAGAAATCATTGGTATTAAAAGTGGTGCTTTCACTAATCTTTCTAGTGTAAAAAGTTTGTATCTACCAGACACAATTGAATATGTTGAAGATAATGCTTTTGTTAATATGTCCTCTTTAACGGAGTTACATTTATTTACATCAATAGAGAGAATATCAAAACAGAGTTTTGCCGCTCCTAAATTAAAAACATTATATATTAACAAAAATACCTATCCTTTAGACGCTGATACAGCTTGGGATAACTTATCGGTTTATAAAGAAGCTATTTTAAATCAAGATCAAAGTAAATCTAATGTCATCGCCGTTGGCCATTCCACAATTAGATTAAACCATGATTTATCCCCGCTCGTAGATGCCTATGGCGATAATTATAACTTCTATATTTATGGTGCGGTCGCGGGCATGGATGGCTATTTACTTTTAACTTCTTTAATGGATATTTTAAGAAGTAATGATTATATCATCTTACCAATGTGGCCTCTTTTAGAGGCGTATCAAGACGGTCCGCGTAATTTTACGCTTTTACAATATGATTTAGACTCTTTATTGACCGCTGATTATGCGTATATTAAAGACTTTATTTGGGAATCATTTGTGGCCTATCGCGACTTATGCACCAAACAAATCGGCGTTAACGCTTATCAAATTGAATCCCATAACGAAAAGAGTTGGAACTCCACTGGGGGAAATAACGAAGGTGAAAATGTTGATGATCCTAATAATGGAAGTGGGCAATATTATGATTTCTATCTAAAGGATAGATCGATTGATAAATATTTATATTTACATTCTATTTTTGATAGGCTTCCTTTTGCTAACGATCATATCTTAATGACTTGGAATCCATATAATCAAAATTGTTTAACTGATTTATCAGGCCTAACTTCCTATGAAGAGATGATTAGAAACGAATTTAATACTTGTTCGTTCTTTGACACTCAAATGGATAATTTATATCCGGGTAATTATTTCTTATATGATGATTTCTTCCATCTTTCACCTTATGGGGCGAGTAAACGCATTGAAAAATGGGTTGGACAATTATCATCATTTTTTGCTATCTAATATAAAATCGTTGTAATCAATGTTTGTTTTCAAACATAATATATTCAAATCATATTTAGGTATTATCATATGAAACGTGTTTACAATTTCTCCGCTGGTCCGGCGGTTTTACCAGAAGAAGTCTTAAAAGAATGTGCTCAAGATATGCTTGATTATAAGGGATCAGGTATGTCGGTGATGGAAATGTCACACCGCTCAAAGGTGTTTGATAACATCATTAAAGAAGCAGAGTCCGATTTAAGAAAACTTTTAAATATTCCTAATAACTATAAAGTCTTATTCCTTCAAGGTGGTGCTTCGCAACAATTCGCGGCAGTTCCACTTAACTTAATGAAAAATAGAAAAGCGGATTATATCATTACTGGTCAATGGGCCAAGAAAGCTTTTGAAGAAGCGAAAAGATATGGTGATTGTATCGCTTTAGCAAGTTCAGCGGATAAGACATATTCATATATTCCTGATTGTAGTGATTTACCAATTAGAGAAGACGCTGATTATGTTTATATATGTGAAAATAACACAATATATGGCACGAAGTTCAAAGAATTACCAAACACTAAAGGTAAAGATTTAGTGGCGGATCAATCATCGTGTTTCTTATCTGAACCAATTGATGTATCTAAATACGGTTTAATATTCGCCGGTGTGCAAAAGAATGTCGGTCCAGCGGGCATGGTTATCGTTATTATTAGAGAAGATCTAATTAGAGATGATGTTTTAGAATATACACCTACGATGCTTAAATATAAGACCCACGCGGATAATGATTCCTTATATAACACCCCTAACTGCTGGTGCATCTATGTCTGTGGTTTAGTATTTAAATATTTACTATCTAATGGTGGTCTACCAGCGATGAAAGCAAGAAACGAAGAAAAGGCCAAAATCTTATATGATTATTTAGATAGTTCAAAGTTGTTCTTAGGAACAGTCGAAAAGGACTCCCGATCATTAATGAATGTCCCATTTATTGTTAATCCATCAGTTATTACTGATCCAAACAAAAAAGAAGAACTAGAAGCTAAGTTTATAAAAGAGGCGAAAGAAAACGGCTTAGAAAACTTAAAAGGTCACCGTTCTGTCGGTGGTATGAGAGCGTCAATTTATAACGCGATGCCTAAAGAGGGCGTTATCGCCTTAGTTAACTTTATGAAGAAGTTCGAAAGTGAGAACTTATAATATGAAAGCTTATTGTTTAAATAAAATATCGAAAATTGCTTTAGACGGTTTAAAAGCTCCTGATACTATCGTCGATGATATCAATAACGCGGATAGCATCTTAGTAAGAAGCCAAGTCATGCATGATATCTCTCTTCCTAATAGCATCCTTGCTGTTGCTAGAGCGGGAGCAGGTATCAACAATATCCCAGTGGATAGATTCGCTAAAGAGGGTATTGTGGTTTTTAATACACCTGGCGCTAACGCTAACGCGGTCAAAGAATTAGTGTTATGCGGCTTATTTTTAGCCTCTAGAGATATCGTTGGTGGTTCTGAATGGGTCAAAGAAAATAAAGACGATAATGATATCGCTAAAACAGCGGAAAAGGCTAAAAGCCAATTCGCTGGCCATGAAATATTAGGCAAAAGCATCGCTGTGATTGGACTAGGTGCGATTGGTTTAATTGTGGCTAATGCCTGTGTCCATCTAGGCATGAATGTACGAGGATATGATCCATATCTCACCATTAATAATGCTGTTAAATTATCTAAGAGCGTTAATTACTGTGAAAAGTTAGAAGATGCTATTTCTGGCGCGGACTTTGTGACAATCCACGTCCCATTAATGGATTCCACTAAAGGAATGCTTAATAAGAAATTATTTGATGTTTTTAATGACACAGTCTTATTAAATTTCTCAAGAGATACATTAGTCAATGATGATGATTTGTTAGAGGCTCTTAATAATGGGAAAGTCAGAAAATATGTGACCGACTTTGCTAATCCAAAAGTCGTTAATATGCCTCATACATTAGTCATTCCTCATCTAGGCGCATCCACAGAAGAAGCGGAAGATAACTGTGCTTTTATGGCCATTGATGAACTTAAGCGTTATTTAGAAACAGGTAGTATTAACCATTCCGTTAATTATCCTGATGTTAACTGTGGCCCTAAAGAAAGCGAAAAACGAGTGTGTGTTCTTCATAAGAACATTCCAGGTATTATTAATAAAATTACCTCTGTTATTTCTTCTAATAATAGCAACATCGCTAATTTCATTAATAAGTCTAGAGGCGAATACGCTTATAGTGTTTTTGATGTTGATGGGGAAGTGGACACTAAAGCGATCGCTAATTTAGATGATATTATTAGAGTAAGAGTGATTTAGTTATGAAACTAGGGATGCCTCAACTATTTGAATATGAAAATCTCGAAGATAATTTTAAACTTGCGCAAAAGTTAAGCTTAGATTTTATTGAACTCAATTTAAACTTTGCTAGTGGCAGAACTGCCTTAGATAATAAAATCGTTTTAGATTTAGTTAATAAATATCATATTGAAGTAACCTTACACTTTTATGATGAAGGCGATTTAGGCTCATATGATGAGGTCGTTAAAGCTTATTTAACTCTATTAGATAAATATGCTTCTTTAGGTCAAGGCTTTGTTAAACAAATCAATATTCATCTTATTCCTGGTCCAGTAGTGACTATCGCTGGTATAAAACATTACGTTTATGAAAAAGAATATGATAGTTATATCAAACGCTTAATTAGAAACTTAAAAGAAGCGGAAGCTATTTGTCATAAATATGATATTAAGATGGTAATTGAAAATACTGATAACACACCAACATATCAAAGAAGAACTTATCTAGACCTATATAAAGAAGGTTTTAGATTCACCTATGATATTGGGCATGATCATTTAAGTAATGATATCCTTTTAGACCTATTAAAGGAAGTTTCACTTCCCTTTGATGAATTTCACATCCATGATGCGAAAAACCGTTCTACGTGCCATTTAGCCCTAAAAGAGGGCAACCTAGATATATCTAAGTACAAATCATTAGCGGAAAACAACAATGCTTATGTCGTTTTAGAAGTTAAGCAAGTTAGTGACTTAGTTAAATCAGTTCCTATTTTTAAGAAGTTATGAATAAAGCGACCCAAAAAGGTCGTTTTTGTTATACAATAACTAAATAGAGGGCTATAAATATGAAAAAGTTTTTAAGAAATCTGTTCTCCGGTTACTTATTAGTAATATTATTATTGCTTTTGGAATTGATCGCCTTTGTGGTTGTGCAATTCTTTATTGACGACATCATTCTTGCAATCAATAACCAAATTAACAATGAAATGGTGTCATTAATTGTGAGTTTGACATATTTAGGCTTAAGAGTGGTCATCTTTATTGTGGCCTTTATTATTTTCTTTAAGATTATCGCTAAGCAAGAAGATCCAGAATTCAAGATTCCTTGGATTGTTGGTATGTTGTTATTTCCATTCTTATGCTCCATCTTATTCTTAATCTTTGGTAACCATGGCTTAAATAGAAGAGATAAGAAACTAGTAAAAGCCAACATCAAAGCCTATGAAGAATACTGCAAGATTAGCCCAAGAAGACAAGAACGCTACCAGCATGAATTAGGTAAAGCGTTAGGCACAGTTAATTATTTAGCTAACACCACAGGTTTAGGACCCACTAAACACAATATTGTTAAATATTATAAAAACGGTGAAACATTTTTCCCTGATTTATTAGAGGATTTAGAAAAAGCGAAAGAATTTATCTTTATCGAATTCTTTATTATTACCGATGGTAAAGAGTGGGACGCTGTCCAAGATGTCTTAAAAAGAAAAGCCCAAGAGGGCGTTGATATCAAAATTATTTATGATGATATGGGTTGTGGTGGAACGATTTCATCCTTTACCCCTAAGATTTTAGGTAAATACGGCATTAAGTGTTTGAAGTTCCATCCATTTAGACCAATCTTATCTGGTGTATATAACAATAGAGACCATAGAAAAATAGTGGTCATTGACCATCAAATGGCTTACACGGGTGGCATTAATTTAGCGGATGAATACGCTAACGAGATCATTAGATTCGGCTATTGGAAAGATACGATGGTTAGAATCCAAGGTCCTGGTATTGATAACTTAATTACCGTCTTCTTACAAAACTTCTCTTTAGCGTCACGTGAAGTCGCTGATTACGCTAAATACTTGGAATATGAATATCCATGGTGTGAAGAACCAGGCTTTGTCTTCCCATTTGGTGATGGTCCTGGTGGTATTGATGACGCTTTAATTGGTGAACAAACCTATATCAATATTTTGAATTACGCTCAAGACGAAGTATTTATTTCCACGCCATATTTAGTGCCTACTTATTCTTTATTAGACGCATTAAGAAATGCCGCTCTTAGAGGGGTTAAAGTCCATTTAATTCTTCCTGGTATTCCAGATAAGAAATTAGTGTATCTCGTCGCCAAGAGTAACTTTAGATATCTTTTAGATGCAGGCGTTAATATCTATTTATACACTCCTGGCTTTAACCATATGAAGACTGTCCTCGCTGATGAATCATTAGGCCTTGTGGGTACGATTAACTTTGATTTTAGAAGTTTGGTTCATCACTTTGAATGCGCTTCTCTTTTATATCAAACGCCATGTCTTAAAGACATCAAAGAAGACTTCTTAGAAATGTTAGAACAATCAGAAAAAGTGCCCGCTAACTTTGACCTTAAATGGATTCAAAAGAGAATATGCGCTTTAATTAAATTAATTTCGCCTATGCTCTAGTGAGCGTTTTTGCTAAACTAAATCACATGAATAACAATTTGAAACAATATCAAGCGTTTTTAGATATGAATTTAAGGATTGATATGTCTAGAGGCAAACCATCTCAAGAACAATTAGCCCTTTCTTTACCAATGCTTGATATCGTTAATTCAAAGACAAATTGCTTCGATGAGGATATCGATTGCCGTAACTATAGTGCGCTTGAAGGTATTCCAGAATGCAAAAAGTTATTCTCTGATATTTTAGATATCCCAAGTGATAATATCCTCGTCTGTGGGGCATCTAGCTTAAATATCATGCATAACTTATTACTTAAGGCCATCACCAAAGGTGTTGATGGTAATTTACCTTTCTCTCAACAAGGTAAGATTAAATGGCTTTGTCCAGTACCAGGATATGACCGTCATTTTGCGATGACGGAGTATTTCGGTATCGAAATGATTAGTATTCCAATTTATGAAGATGGTCCAGATATGGACAAAATTGAAGAGTATATCAAAGATCCATCCGTGAAAGGTATTTGGGTTGTTCCTAAGTATTCCAATCCATCCGGTATTATCTTTACTGATGGAGTGGTAACAAGATTTGCGAAACTTAAACCCGCCGCTAAAGACTTTAGAATATATTGGGATAATACTTACATTTCTCAGTTATCTTTCGAAGGACAAGAAGAGCCAATCCTTAATATTTTTGATGAATGCAAAAAATATCAAAATGAGGATATCGTGTATATATTTGCTTCGAC
Source organism: Bacilli bacterium (assembly GCA_017442875.1). Classification (GTDB taxonomy): domain Bacteria; phylum Bacillota_I; class Bacilli_A; order RFN20; family CAG-826; genus RUG14515. The sequence continues at coordinate 18,958 of JAFSPN010000008.1, read as the reverse complement.
TTCCAAGATGACTTTCCCAGGCAGTGGCGTTTCCGCGGTGGCGTTAAGTCAAAACAATAAGAAAGACTATTTAGATTATTTAAAATATCAGCTCATTTGCTTTGATAAACTCAATCAATTAAGACACGCATTATTCTTAAAAGATAAGAAAACAATTAATGAGCACATGAAGAAACACGCGGCGATATTAAAGCCAAAGTTTGATTTAGTTTTAAAAATCTTTGATGAAGAGTTAAAAGGCCTCGCTAGTTGGAGCAAACCCACTGGTGGATATTTCATCTCTTTATATGTTCCTCATAAGGCAAAGGAAGTCATTAATAAGTGTCAAGAAATGGGTGTTAAGCTAACTAAAGCGGGATCTGCTTATCCATATGGTAAGGACTTAGATAATTCACATATTAGAATAGCGCCTACATATCTAGAACTTGATGAACTAGAGACAGCTACGAGAGTTATCTGCTTAGCCATTAAACTATTGAATGAATAATAAAAGCGGTCCGTTTGTAGACCGCTTTTGTTTCGCCAGCCGGGGCAGTTACCATCCCGGATCACCGTGCCCATCTATTTCTAGATGCGTCGTGGTCGTGCACTGATTCTCCACCTCTAGCAAACTTATTATATCAAACTTTTTACAAAGTGATATCTTATTTTATTCGATAGGTGATAAAGGCTGTCTTAATGTATGCCTTTTTCTTATCTTTGTTTTTGGTTATGACAGCAACCTGAATAAATCCTTTGTCCCCAAATTTTCTTTTAATATAGTAATAATAAGTATCTTTTAGTTCATTACTCTTAGAGAATTTAATATAGTTTTTAATTCCTTCTGGTATTGCTTCGATATCTCTCGCTTTTAATAGATGTTCCTTTTTCGCAATGTGCTGGAATCTTGTCTCGTTACTTCTAGCGCGATCATCTTCTACTTCAATCACAAAACCGTGCCTTTTATCTTCAATTTGTTTAGGAAGCTTTTGAAGCGCTTCAATGATTCTGTTGTCGTATTTTTCTGATGATTTCCTTGCCATGATGTGGCTACATAATAAAGCAATAAAAAAGCATAAATCAATACATTTTTTAGGCGCATTTTAGACATCATTATATTTATATTAGCTAGTACAGAAGTATTAGATAAGATAAATATATAATATAAATATCATGATGGTTGCCTTAAAATTTTTTTCTTTTTTATTTTTTAGCCATTTTCGTGGTGCTATTATTTTGAAATATAGAGGACTTTATTTATGCTAGACCTTAATAAATACCGTAATGAACCTGAATTCCACGCTGCATTAGAGGAGATGTTTTCTTCTTTAGATCCATCTGTTATTAATAATCCTAAATACGCACCTATTTTAGAAAAGATTACTGAACCAGATAAAGTGATTACTTTTGATGTTGAGTGGCGTGATGATAATGGCAATAAACAAGTTAATAAAGGATATCGTGTGCAATTTAATAATGTGAACGGTGTTTATAAAGGTGGTCTAAGATTTCATCCTTCTGTTAATTTATCAATTCTTAAGTTTTTAGGCTTTGAACAAATATTTAAAAACTATTTAACAACATTACCAATGGGTGGGGCAAAAGGCGGTAGTGATTTTGATCCTAAAGGTAAAAGCGATGCGGAAGTTATTAGATTCTGCGATGTCTTTATGGAAAAGTTATATCCATATATTGGTGTCGATTTAGATGTTCCTGCGGGTGATATTGGTGTGGGCGCAAGAGAAATCAGAGCGTTATATTTATCATATAAGAAATACTCTGGTAAATCAGATTGTTCCTTAACTGGTAAACCGCTTGATTTAGGCGGTTCTTTATGTCGAACTGAAGCAACTGGCTATGGTGTGACTTATTTCGCCTTACAAGCCCTAAAAACATATAAAAAGACTGATTTACAAGGTAAACGAGTCATTATCTCTGGTAGTGGTAATGTCGCTTTATATTGTTTAAAGAAAGTAACAGAATTAGGTGGCAAAGTTATCGCGATGAGTGATAGCAGTAATACCATCTATGTTCCTGATGGTATCGACTTTGAAACTTTAAGAGCGCTTAAAGAAGACCGTAGAGAAAGAATTAGAGAATATAAAGACATCAAGGAAAACGTTCGCGTTTTACCAACAAAGGATATTTGGAAAATACCATGTGATATCGCTTTCCCATGCGCGACGCAGTTTGAACTAGATGATGGTGATGCTGATAGATTAATCGCTAATGGATGTATTGGTGTTTTTGAAGGGGCTAATATGCCATGTACTTTAGGCGCTGCTAAGAAGTTTATTAAAGAAAAAGTAATCTATTCTCCTGGCAAAGCCAGCAATGCTGGTGGAGTCGCAGTATCAGGTCTAGAAATTGAACAAAATAAAAAAGGTGAAAGATGGTCATTTGATAAAGTTGATAAAAAGCTTAAAGGCATCATGTCTAATATCTTTAAAAACATTTATAAGACCGCGAAAGACTTAGGTGATCCATATAACCTTGTTAAAGGTGCGAACAACTACGCTTTCATCGGCATCGCTGAAAAGATGTTAGAAAGAAAATAAGTAGTTGATAACAAGAGACAACGTCAAAAACGTTGTTTTCTTTTACAATAAATTATTGTTAATATCACTATAACGTGATAGAATAATAACAAAGAAAGGAGGTTCAATATGCCTGTATTATCGAGGTTTTACGGAATTATTATTCGAATGTATTTTCTTCCAAAAGAACATAATCCACCGCATGTTCATGTGATATATCAAGATGAGACTTTTTCTATCGCAATTAATGAACTTATCATCATTGATGGAGATGAGCATCCTACACCAAGAGTGTTATCTATGGTTAAAGAATGGATTTCACAACATCGTGATGAATTATTAAATATGTGGGAAACACAGGAATTGCATTCCATCGAACCATTAAGATAATAAATATGTAGCATATAAGAAAGGGGCTTATGATGTTTCATAAAATTAAAAATGTCTTTCCATTAGAGGACTATCGTCTTCTAGTGCAATTCATTTCAGGAGTAACCAAGATTTATGATGTTAAACCATTGTTTAGTTGGAAAGATATCTTCAAATCGTTAAAGAAAAACGAACTCTTTTACGCAGTGTATGTTGATGTAGGGGGCAACGGCATTGTGTGGAATGACGATTTGGATCTTTCTTCCGAAGAACTATGGGAAAATGGCACTTTAATTAGCACACCATTCGACGGTTTAATCTCTATGAGGGACGCAACAAATGTGTGGGGTTTAAACGAATCTACGCTTAGAAAAGCTATCTCATATGGCAAACTTAAAAATGGGATTGATGTTTGCAAATATGGTAAGCAATGGGTAGTTTCTCTTGAATCTATGATTAGAGAATATGGTAATCCTGAAAAATAGTTCGATTTTGCGTAATTAATTATTTACGACAATAAATGTGGCGGTATATCTGTCACATTTTTTATAACAAAGTTATAATAGTGGTCTATAACACATTAAGTAAATGAAAGTTTACATTTTGTTGTTGCCTAGACACGCACTTAATAATAAGATATATGAGTATGTAAAGGAGATTGCATCATATGACAATAGGTGAAAAGATTGTACACCTCCGTATTGCGAACAATATTTCGCAAGAAGAATTATCCAAAAACCTCAAGGTTTCTAGACAATCCTTATCCAAATGGGAAAACAATGATACCTTACCACCTTTAAACACTATTAAGGATTTATGCCAAATCTTTAAAGTATCCGCTGATGAATTAATCGATGATAATATTGTTATTCATCGTGGAAAGAAATTAGAACTTCCTGATGGAAACATCAAAACCAAGTATTTTGGTACAGATGGCTTTAGAGGCGAGGCTAATGAATTATTAAACTCTGATAGAGCATATAAAATCGGTCGATTCTTAGGATGGTTTTATTCCAATCCTAAATACAATATGCAAAAACCAGGCTATAGACCAAAGATCGTCATTGGTAAAGATACGAGAAGATCTTCCTATATGCTTGAATATAGCGTAGCCGCTGGTGCGGCATCTAGTGGTGCGGATGTTGAACTACTTCACGTTACAACCACACCATCTGTTTCTTACATAGTAAGACAAGACTGCTTTGACTGCGGTGTGATGATTACTGCATCTCATAACCCATTCTATGATAACGGCATTAAAGTTATTAACTCTAATGGCGAAAAGTTAGAAGATGGTGTTGCCTATTTAGCGGAAGCTTATTTAGATGGTGACTTCAAAACCCTAGGTTTAGAAGGTGAAGATGACTTACCATTTGCTAAACGCGGTGATATCGGCACAATTAACGACTACTCTTCTGGTAGAAATAGATACATTGGTTACTTAATTTCTTTAGCGAGACACTCAATGAAGAAATTAAAAATCGGTTTAGACGCCGCGAATGGTGCGTCTTGGATGATCGCTAGAAGCGTCTTTGAAGCCTTAGGTGCGCAAGTCTATATCATCAATAACCATCCAGATGGTTTGAATATTAACTTCAACGCTGGTTCTACCCATATCGAAAGCTTCTGCAAATACGTCAAAGAAAACAAATTAGATGTTGGTTTTGCTTTTGATGGTGACGCTGATAGATGTATTGCCGTTGATGAAAACGGTAAAGAAGTTGATGGCGATAAGATTATGTATTTACTCGCTTGTAAGTTACAAAGCGAAGGATCTTTAGAAAAAGATACCGTCGTTGCCACAATCATGTCCAATAGTGGCCTTGAAAAAGCTCTTAAAGGCATCGGTGCTAAATTAGTGAGAACTAAAGTTGGTGATAGATTCGTCTTCGAAGAAATGATGAATAAAGGCTATTCATTAGGCGGAGAACAATCTGGCCATATTATTATTAGAAAATACGCCACCACAGGTGATGGTGTTTTAACAGCGATTATGGTCACTGAAGAAATGCTCGAAAGAAAAGAAGCATTATCTAAATTAGTAGCCCCAGTTAAAACACTTCCACAAAAGTTAAAAAATGTTCGTGTTACTGATAAAAACGCAGTCGTGGAAGACGAAGCTGTTAAAGCCAAATTTGACGAAGTCAATAAAGAAATCGGTGATAACGGTAGAGCGCTTTTAAGACAATCTGGTACTGAACCAGTCGTTCGTATTATGGTGGAACTCGATTCATTAAGTAAATGCGACGAATACATCGAAAAGATTTATAACGTCATTAAGAAAAGAGGCTTTGTCATCGATGAATAAGAAAGTTGTCTTAACGAAAGATTTATTTAATATCGAAGAACCTTCATATATGAAGGAATTCTTTGATCGCTATGAGTATCCATGGCAAATGCTACCGGATATTAAAAAGTTAATTGCTGAACTTTTAGAAAAAGGCATTCCTGGTTATACACTTCTCAAAGAAGGTGTCTTAGTGGGTGAAAATGTCAAGATTGCTGAAACAGCGACAATCATTCCTCCGGCGATTATCGGTAGTGGCACTGAAATTAGACCAGGCTGCTTCATTAGAGGCAATTTGATTTGTGGTGAGAACTGCGTATTAGGAAACTCTTCAGAGTTTAAAAACGCGATTCTTCTCTACCATGTGCAAGCACCACATTATAACTATGTTGGTGATTCCATCTTAGGTAACTACGCTCATATGGGTGCGGGCTCTATTTGTTCCAACCTTAAAAGTGATGGTAAAAATATCGTCATTCATGGCGATAAGGAAATTGAATCTGGTTTAAGAAAGATAGGCGCGATCTTAGGTGATTACGCTGATATCGGCTGCCAATCAGTCCTTAATCCAGGAACAATTATTGGTCAACATACACAAGTTTATCCATTAAGTATGGTACGTGGTGTTGTTCCAGAAAATAGTATTTATAAAGCAAAAGATAACATTGTCATTAAAGAAAAGAGGTAATTCAAAATGAAAGTTGTCGTTGGCACAAACGAAGAAATCAGCAAGCAAATCGCTGAAGAATTTATCAAACAAGTCCAAAAGAAACCAAATAGTGTGCTTGGTTTAGCAACTGGAACATCCCCAATTGATGTTTACGCTAATATGATTAAGGCTTGTAGAGAAGGCCGTGTATCCTTCAAGGATGTTGCGACATTCAACCTAGATGAATATATCGGTTTAGAAGGAACACACGATCAATCTTACCGTTATTTCATGAACAAATATTTATTCGATGGTTTAGACATTGATAAGGCGCGTACACACGTGCTAAAAGGTGTTGGTGATTATTTAGCCTACGCTAATCAATACGATGCGGAAATCGCCTCTTTTGGTGGCATTGATTTACAAATCCTCGGAATAGGTAGTGACGGCCATATCGCTTTTAATGAACCAGGAACTCCATTTGATTCCTTAACACATGTTGCGGAATTAACTGAACAAACGATTAGAGATAATTCCAGGTTATTTAACGATATCTCTGAAGTTCCTACTAAAGCGGTCACCATGGGTCTTAAGAGCATTATGAACGCTAGAAAGATTGTCTTAATCGCTACAGGTAAAAATAAAGCTCAAGCGATTTATAACTTGTTAAAAGGTCCAAAGACTGAAGAAGTTCCTTGCTCCATTCTCCAAGACCACCCAGATTGCACAATTTACGTTGACGAAGCGGCTTATAGCTTAGTTAAATAAATAACAAATTTGCACAAACTCAAAGAAGCGGCAGATGTCCGCTTTTTTGATACTCAAAACATAAAAAATAGTGCTTTTTCTTACAAAAATGGCTAAAAAATGCCATAATAATAGTGTATATGTTCAAAATAAACGACTCTGTTATTCATTGTCGCGAAGGTCTTTCTACGATAATCGCGATCAACAATATGAATGGGAAAGACTACTTTTTAGTGAGCGTTAATCGTAATAGCGGAGAAACGATTTATGTACCAGTTGAAACAGCGAATAATATTATCCGTCCTCTGATGGATAAAAAAGCCGCTGATGAATTATTAAAATATATTAAAAAGATTGATAAAGAGTTTAATACAAATACCAAGCAAAGAAGAGATGCTTATAAAAAGAAACTGTCTTCTGGTGACGTTAAAGAAATTGCCTATTTATATCGCCAATTATATTTCTATGAAAAGATCGGTGGAGAGAATAACACTGAGATTAGATTGGGACCAGTTGATATCGATATGTTAAGCTATGCTGAAAACATGTTGATGGATGAATTAGCCTTATCTTATAACATTGATAGAGACAAAATAAAAGCGTTCGTTGAAAAGAAAATAAAATAGTTATTCTTTAACCCACTTTAATAAATAGTCAGTTAATTCTTTAACAGAAGAAAATGGTGTGTCGTTAGGACACATTTTTTCTAACTCTTCTTTGGTGCGATAGCCATAGCTTACCAGTCGATAATTAAGCCCAGCATTCAATGCACTTTCTTTATCAATGTTGGTGTCACCGATATAGACGCAATCTTTTTTGTCGATATTATTTTCATCAAGTATTTTATCAATGAGATATGGATCAGGTTTCTTTGGTCTATCAAAATATGAGCCTTGGATGATATCAAATAATTCCGGGAATTCTTTATTGATTAAATTCTGTGTTAAATCATTGTCCTTATTTGAAACAACAGCGATGTTACATTGACCGTTCAGCGCTTCTAATAAATCCTTAATACCCGCGTATGGGCGCGTACAATCGGTAAAATGCTTTAAATAATAATCTTTAAATGATTTAAACACTCTTCTATATTCTTCTTCACTAATCGTGCACGGGGTACATCTTTTTATGAGAACCTGCGTACCATTTCCAATGGCTTTTCTGACGAATTCTAGGTCTTTTTCTGGGTAATTATAAAAATTTAACGCGTGATTTACAGCGTTTTTTAAATCTTCAAGCGTATCTAAAATTGTCCCATCAAGGTCGAAAATTACAGTTTTCATTATTTCAAGTTTTTGACAACACTGACGACGTCTTCGTTGAACACCAAATCACAGTTAGAATCATATGGTGTATTGTCTTTATTGATGACCACAACATAACGGCCTTTGAAATAGCGGATAAAGCCCGCGGCTGGATAGACTCTTAAAGATGTACCAACGATGATGAGCATATCGCAAGTCATGATGGCGTTGATACTTCTTCCAATCGTATCTTCATCTAGTGCTTCTTCATATAAAACAACATTCGGTTTAATGACGCCTCCGCATTTATCACAGTGCGGAACACCCTTAGAATTCATAATGTAATCAAGACCAAATAAGCGCCCGCATTTTTGACAGAAGTTTTGATGGATTGTGCCGTGTAATTCGTAAACCATTGACGATCCAGCTTTTTGATGAAGGCCATCAATATTCTGAGTTACAACAATAACATTTTTACCCTTCTTTTCTAATCTGCAAAATATTTATGAGCGGCATTTGGCTCTGCTTTTGGATAGCACATTTTCTCTTTATAGAACTCATAAAACTCTTCTGTGTTGTTATAGAAAAAAGTATGAGAAACAATCTCTTCTGGAGAAACGCTGTAGTGTCCCTTTTGGTTGTAGATTCCTTGAGCGCTTCTAAAATCAGGGATGCCGCTTGGCACAGATATTCCTGCGCCAGAAAACACCACGATGTTATGGCACTCATTGATCATTTGTTTTAATGTTTCGTATTTGTTTGCCATATGTTTATTTTACCAACTATTGTTTCGATTGTTTAGATGCCATGTTAATAGATTTTATAAAAATAAATATAGGTCGAAACTATGTCCCTGTGTATAATACCCATGAGACATCAATCTCATTTTATTAAAGCATATATGGGCAAATTAAGGTTCACTTTAACAAATATTCTCTTTTGGATAGTCTTGTTGCTATCTTGCTTTTTGTCTGAAAATTTTGCCCTTTTTAACAATAATCCTTTGAAAGGATTTTCTCTAGACTCGGCTTTTATATTAACAATTTCCATCATTGGATTACTAGTTCTTTATTACTTCCTAGAACACAAAAAGAATGGTTTAAAATTTGACCGTATCCTATTACCTATCTTTCTTATTACTGGGCTTCTTTTCATACTTAACATTTTTAGGCAGGGGACAATCACATTTAATTACAGCTATGGTTTTGAGCCTCTTGTTATTAACTTTTCGATTCAAGACCGCATTATGGCTTCATTACAAGTTGTTATTTGGTTAGCGCTTATCTACGCCCTTATATTTGTCTATAACCGTTTCTCTTTAAACATTGAACGGTTCCGCTGGATTGGAAAGATTTATTTAATAATTATATTATTATGCTGCTTTCTTGATTTGTTTATCGAAGGTCATCATCTTATTGCCATCCTCAAAGGAACATATGATGGAGCGGGTTTACAATTCTTAATGGGTAATGAAAATATTTGGTCATTGCTTATTTTCTCAGGCATGCTCACCGCAGTCATGCTCTCTTATAAGAAATTTAGGTGGTATTACTACTTTACTTTAATAGGCTTATTTGCTTTTAATTTATTGACCACTTGTACAGCGACCACTTTAATAGGCTTATTTGTCATTATTGCTTATAGCCTTTTTGAGATTATTTCCCGCTACAAAGAGAACAAAAAAGTTGCCATCAGTAGAATCATTATTCTATTGTGTTTCTTTATCGGTGGCTTTGCCATGTTCCGTTTACTCTCATATTTAAAAGTGCCTGTCATATCCAATTTCTGGACATTTAATAAGAACCTTTTATTATATAAAGACCTCTTTTCTTTCAGTAATAGATTAGAAATATGGCAAAAAATAATTGATGTATTAAGCACCTATCCACTTGATATCATATTCGGTCTTGGCCATAAAACCGCGAATAAGATATTCCTTGAATTTACACATGGATTAAGAAGCGCTCATAACGGCTTTTTAGAAATCTATTTAAGATATGGTTTATTTGGGGTATTTGGTTATTTAGGTTTGATTGGCTTAATTATTTACGCTCTCGGGCTCCATATCCGAAAGAAAAATTATCGCTTCGCTTTTATATACGGTTTATGCTTCATCGCGATTATGGGACATTCCATATCTGAATCCACAACATTATTTACGCCTAATGTCGGAGGTTTATATTTTGGATTTGTCTTTATCTTGCCAATTCTTAATATTATTCATGAGAAGCGTTTTAACGATTTAAAACAAGACCTCTTATCGCAAGAAGTTTCCAAAGAAAAGATCAAGAAATCAACTTATTTGAATTTAATTGTTCTAACGGCAATATCTATTGTCGTTACGATGATTTTTAAGCATTTATTTGACCTTGATGCATTCTCCGCTATAATTGTCCTGTTAATAATTTTTGTGATTAGTTTAATTATTATTTCTTTATTAAGAAAGAATAAGGAGTATAATCCATTAAATGTATTATCCAATAATCTATTAGCGTTTTATCAAGGTTTAATTAGAAAGGAGAAGGAACATGAGTAACGATGCCCCTATTAAAATTATTACAAGTAATAAAAAGGCTCATTTTAACTACTTCTTAAGCGAATTCACCGAATGTGGCCTTGTTTTAGTGGGCACTGAAATCAAATCATTAAGAACTCATGGTTGCTCCTTAAATGACGCTTACATTGTCATCCGTAGTGGAGAGATGGAAGTTATTAATATGCATATCAATCCATATGATAAAGGCAATATCTTCAATCATGATCCATTGCGTACTAGAAAACTTTTATTACATAAAAAAGAAATTAGATGGTTTGAAGACAAGATTAAACGTGATGGCTACACTATTGTTCCTACGCGCGTGTATTTGAAAAAGGGCAAAGCTAAAATGGAAATCGCCCTCGCTAAAGGTAAGAAACTTTATGATAAGCGCGAGACCATTAAACAAAGAGATATTAAGCGCAGTTTGAAAAACGGAGGAGAAGGGCTATGAGTAACATTGATTTAAAGCAATATTTTGAAAACGCTGATCGTGGTGATTATCAAAGAGAAAACTTTGATGATTTTCTCAAAAAAGTGTCTTTTTCCTATACTGTTCCTTCCATCCACATTGCCGGAAGTAATGGTAAGGGGACCACTGCAAACTACTTAGCCAACATTTATCGCTCATATGGTTTAAAGGTTGGTTTATTCACTTCTCCATATTTAAATAACATTAATGAGATGATTAATATCAATGGTGTAGATATCACCGATGAAGAGATTATTTCCTTTATAAATGAGTATGGAAAACTATTTGAAAAATACTCATTATCTTCCTTTGAAATTCAAACATTTATCGCTCTTTCTTACTTCCAAAAAAGTGGCTGTGAACTAGCCATTATTGAATGCGGAATGGGCGGTGAAATTGACGCTACAAATATCTTCATTCCAATACTGTCAATCATCACTTCTATTAGCCTTGAACACACAGCGTTTTTAGGTCGTTCGTTATGTGAAATTGCCTACCAAAAAGCAGGCGTTATTAAAGAAGGGATTCCTGTTGTTACAGGCATCCTTGATGATGAATCGATCAACACAATCGTGGAAGTAGCCAAAGAAAAGAAATCGCAAGTTATCGTTTCAGTAGACCAAGCAAAAGTAGTGTATGAAAATCACGGCTATAATTTTGCCTATGGTACCTATTCAGATTTAAGAATTAACTCTTCTGCGACATATTCGCTTAAAGACGCTTGCATCGCTTTAGAAGCCGTCAATAAGCTCTTAGAAAGATACCCAGTAAGCGAAGATCAAATCAAAGAAGGTCTTGCTAGAACATATATGCCAGTAAGAATGGAAATTCTGAGCGAAAAGCCACTTATTATCGTGGATGGCTCACATAACCCAGAAGGTATCCTAAATATGGTAAAATCTCTGCAAAATGTCACTGAAAGTCGCGAAATTCACGTTTTATTTGCCTGTTTTAAAGATAAAAACATCGAGAGGATGCTTGCTTATTTAGGTGAGTATAGTAAGGACATAGTGCTAACGACATTCCCTCATAAAAGAGCTCGCACTATGGAAGATTACTTCCTTTATTTAGACGATCATTCTTTTAACGAAGACGCTGTCGCTGCGCTTAACGAGTTTAAAGAAAAGTATCCTGATGATGCCATCTTGGTTGTTGGCTCATTGGCGTTTGCATCTTATATGAAAAACAAAATCAATAGAGGTTAAAATGAAAATACAATGGATTAAGACAAATTTAACGGCCATTCAGAAGATTTGCCTCTCTGGTTTGTTCATAGCGATTGCGGTCATTCTTCAAAAAGTTGTGGCTATCAATTACCTCGCTTTTGCTCCGTTTGTAAGAGTGTCATTGGGCGGCCCTGCTTTAGTTATGTTTGGCTCTATTTTGCTTGGTCCGATTTATGGTTTATTTATCGGTGTTGCCAGTGACCTTTTGGGCTACTTTATTTTTGACGCCAGCGGCTATCCTTTGTTCCTTCAAGTCACCGCGATTTATGCTCTTCTTGGATTTGTTTCTTATTTTGTATTTTCACTTGTGTATTCGCTTAGAAATACCAAAGCCTTAACCATTATCGAAATAGCGTTTGTATCTGTGATTTGGATTACGATTTCATTATTTATGTTGCTCAATAACCAGATCAAGTTATTTAGCACAACCTATGATTTGACCGTTTTAAGCAAAGTCCTAGTAATCTCAATTTCAGGAGTGATATTTCTTTCCATTATTTTGCTCAGCAATTTGATTAAACCAAAAGACGGTAGCGTGTTTGCTTCGCCTTTACACATCTGCTTTGCGTCATTCATATGCGATTTCTTCGTGCTTGTGCTGTTTGGCAGCGTGATGAAAGCGTGGGCGTTTGGTTTTACAACTTTCGTAGCGATTGTTATTTGCCAAGCTTTAGTGATGTCGTTTAATGTCTTTATTGATACATTCTTTATTTCAACATTTCAGCATTTCTGCAAGAAATACTACGTTTCGAGGTAATTATGATTGAAAACACAGAGACAAAATTAGAAGAAGTAGATTCAAGTGAAATTGATGAGAAAAAAGAAACCACTCATTTCCCTTGGACCATCGCTATTATTATCGGGGTTTTAATGCTTTTAATCATTGCGTGTTTTGTCGTTATTATGATTTTAGGCCCAGGAGATCCAGTTACTTCTAGTAGTCAAATCGGTTAAAGTTTGGTGTAAAGAGATAAATATTTCTTTACAAAATAAAAGCAATTTGATAGTGTATTTAAAGTCAATTGTTATAGGGGGTCAGGAGATGAGAGAAAGAGTTCTTTTGATTTGCGAAGAGTGCCTCTCGAGAAACTACTCTACGACAATTAAAAAAGAAGGCGCTAAAAACCTTCAAATTAAAAAGTACTGTAAGCGTTGTAACAAAATGACGCTTCATAAGATAAGTAAGTAGGAGGTCCAAAGTTATGGGTCTTGGAAAATTTGCAAAGGATGTTGTCAAAGAAGGAAAAAGAGTCCGCTGGCCAAAGCGTGAAGTCTTAATCCCATCCATTATCGTCGTTGTCATTATCGCGGCTTTAACTGGTTTAATTCTTACCGGTGAAGATGCTTTAGGCAAAGGCTTAATCGATGTTTTGAAACAAACATTCAATCAATAGGAGGTAGTATCATGGCAGATGAAGTGAAATTTACAGATAGTACTACTGATGTCACCGAAGGTGAAAGTAACGCTACGCTAGGCGAAAAAGCGTGGTATGTTGTTAATACATACTCCACACACGAAAACAAAGTTAAAGAAAACCTCAAACGTCGTGTCGAATCGATGGGTTTAGGAGATTTAATCTTCCGTATCATCGTCGCTGAACAAGAAGTTCCAGTGATGAAAGACGGCATGCCTACCGATAAGACAAGAATGAAAAACTTATATCCTGGCTATGTCTTCGTGGAAATGATCATGACAGACTATGCGTGGTATGTCGTACGTAATACTCCAGGTGTTACCGGCTTCGTCGGTTCCTCTGGTAAAGGTACAAAACCATTCCCTGTTCCAAGGGAACAAATCGAACCAGTTCTTAAGAGAATGGGTGAAATCGACGCGGATATGTTCGACCGTTATAGTGTTGATGACTATGTAAAAGTCATCCATGGACCACTTGAAGGTACCGAAGGTAGAATCCTTTCTATCAATAGAGATACCAAAGTCGTGGAACTCGAAACCATCTTCTTTGGTAGAGCCACTAAAGTGGAAGTCGACTTCTCTGAAATCGATAAAATCTAATCTCTTATAGATAAACAAAAAGGTCTCGTTAATTCGAGGCCTTTTGTTTTGCTTAATTATCTTAGGCAGCTTTCTTTCTGCCTCTTTTAACACCGTTAATGGCTTCACGGAAGTTTCTAATTTCTTTCGTGCCACCGACAACGAAGATCGTGTCGTTTGGTAATAATGAGTCATTGCCACCAGGAACGAATGAACGGCCGTTTCTGATGACTAATACGATGTTAACGCCGTATTTATCTTTGGATGATAAATCTTTTAACTGCGCTGGAACATAAGCGTTATTGATAACGATAGAAACAACAGAATACTTATCATCTAATTTATAGAAGTCTTTAAAGTCTTCATTGCCTAATCTATTTGCTAAAGCAACACCAGCGGCTTTTTGCGGCATGATGACTTCGGTAGCGCCTAATTTCTTCATAATAGGCATGTAATAAGCATCGTCAACACGAACGATGATGGATTTAACACCCATTTCTTTAAGAATAACAGTAGTTAAAATACTGGCTTCAATATGTGAGCCATAAGCAACAATCGCGGCATCAACATCTTTAATGCCTAAATCTTTTAAAGCTTCATCATCAGTACTATTTGCCACTGCAACAGTTGGTAAAATACCACTGACTTTTTTGACAGCTTCTTCGTCGCTATCAATAGCGATAACGTCCGCACCGTTTCCGACTAACTCTTCAACGATGGAAATACCAAACTGTCCTAAACCGATAACTGCAAATGATTTTTTAGCCATAAAGAGAATACCTCCTCTATTACCCGATCAAAATATCTTCTTCAACAAAACTATAATGCATAGTGGCTTTTTTGTCCAAATTATTCTGGAATAATTGGAAGAATGTCATTGGTCCTACATGACCAACGAGCATTAATAAACATAATATAATACGGCTTCCAACTGATAAGTGTGCTTCAAGACCAGTCTGGAATCCGACATTACTAAAACATGATAATACTTCAAATAGGTACATGCCTACCAAATTGTCTTTAATGCCTGCGCTTAATGTAGCGGTGTCTTTTGCACCAAATCCTACTAAACCAAAGAACGCTAGTAATAGGAATAATACAACAGCATAAACAAGCGACATACTCTTAGCGATCATGTTATAGCTATAGACACGTTTAAACGGGGCTAAAACTTTACCTCTGAAGTAGGAAATAATAGATAAAACAATAATGAATATTGTTGTGATTTTAATGCCGCCAGCGGTTGATAATGGCGATCCGCCAATCAACATCACGACGCCACAGATCATCTTGCCTGGTACAGATATATCTTCAATTGGATAGACACTAAATCCAGCGGTACGACAGTTAAGAATGGTAAGCAGTGCCTCGAAAATATGCATTGGCTTTTCTTCTTTGATGCCTTCGGTTAAGAAAAGCAAGCTTGTCATAACCATAATAATCGCAGCAGTCATGGTCAAACAAATCTTGGTATATGATGACCAACGACGTGGTGATTTATGGCCGATAAAGATATCAATAATAACTAAGAAAGAGATGCCACCTAATAGTGATAATACCGCTAAATAAATAGTGCAATAGTAGTATAACCAATGAGTTGTGGATATTACAACGCAACCCGCTATATCTAAGCCGTTCATCATTGAGGATGTACCTTGGAACAAATCAAATCCAGCATTGTTGAAAGCGGATATTGAATGGAATGTTGAATAATAGATAATCTTTAGTGGTTCATTAGGGAACATGGTCGCAAAAACAGGCACGCCCAGCCCAATTCCTACTGTCTCACAAATCGCAGTAATGATGATTAAACGAATAACATACTTATTGATTTCAGCGTAGTTATTAAAAGCGATAGCCTGTGATATGAGCAAACGATCTTTAAATTGAAGCCTCCTTCTAAGTAATATAAAGAAGAAGGTTAAGAATGTAACGATGCCTAAACCACCAATTTGTACCAAAACAAGAACGATGATTTGACCAGACAAAGATAGTGTATTTGCAAGACCTTCTGGATAGGTTGTGACACCAGTTAGAGTCATCGCTGCAAGAGAAGTAAAGAAAGCATCTAAATAACTACCGACATGACACCATTCATTATTTGGATTGTTGTTAAAAGCAAACGGCATTGATAAGAGCAATGAACCAATTAATACAAAGCCTAGAAAAGCTAAGATCAACAATAAATATGGATTGATTTGTCTCTTTTTTCTAACCATAAATAGATGCTTTTGCTGCCGATATAATACACTCACAGGCAATAAATGTCAACTATAAACAAATCACTAGTGATTTGAAGTTACAAAATTAGACTTAACAAGAAAAATAAATAAGAAAACACTTGCAACGCACATACGTATTTTGATAATCTATTTAAGCATGTTGCCTTGCGTTATGAGAGAGCGTGAGCGCACGTGAAAGAGTATGTTCCGTGGAAGAGTGGCGATCACTCAATAAACCACGGCACTGACAAATCTATAAAGGAGGAAAGTCAAGTGAAGAAAATCGCGAAAGTCGTGAAAATGGAACTTCCTGGTGGTGAAGCAAAACCAGGTCCAAAACTCGCTTCTGCTGGTGTTAACATGGGTAAATTCTGCACAGATTTCAATGCTAAAACCGCTGATAGAAAGGGCGAAATCGTTCCAGTTATTATCACAGCTTATGAAGACAAGTCCTGTGACTTTGTCATCAAAACCTCTCCAGTAGCAGGTTTAATCTTAAAAGCTGCTGGCATTCAAAAAGGTAGTGCCACTGGTCGCAAGACTCAAGTTGGTAAAATTACCAGAGCCCAACTCAGACAAATCGCTGAGTATAAGCTCCCAGATCTCAACTGCGAAGACATTGAGGCAGCTATGAGAATCGTTGAAGGCAGTGCCAACAATATGGGCATTGTGGTCGTTGACTAAGGTGAATAGGCATGTTCAGAAGTAAAAATTATAAGAACGCCGCGCAAAAAGTTGACGCGAACAAACTTTATACAATCGAAGAAGCTTGTGCATTAGTGAAAGAAACTTCCACCGTGAAGTTCGACGCCACTGTTGATGTGAGCTTCAGACTCAATGTCGATCCAAAACAAGCTGATCAACAAGTCAGAGGAACTCTCATCCTTCCTAATGGAAATGGTAAAACCAAAAAGGTCTTAGCCATCACTGATAAAGTTGATGATGCTCTCGCCGCCGGTGCCGATTTCGCAGGTGGTAACGAAATGCTCGAAAAGATCCAAAAAGAAAACTGGTTCGATTTCGATGTCATCGTTGCAACACCAAACATGATGGGTAATATCGGTAAATTAGGCCGTGTCTTAGGTCCAAAAGGCTTAATGCCAAACCCAAAGACTGGTACAGTTTCCCCAGATATTGCTAAAGCAATTAAAGAAATCAAAGCTGGTAAAGTCGAATATCGTGTTGATAAAGAAGCAAATATGCACGTGTGCATTGCTAAAGTGTCATTCGATGCCGACAAGATTGCCCAAAACTTAAACGCTCTTGTTGAAGCTATTATCAAAGCTAAACCAGCCGCTGTTAAGGGCACATACTTCAAGAAAGCTGTCATCCATACGACCATGGGTCCAGCCATTCAATTCACATTTGCTGGTCGTTAATTAATTAAAAGCACAATATACCTAAGACAGTAACGGACGAAATAGTCTTAATCATGTTACCGAGGCGTATGCATAAATGCCCACCGTATATTGGAGCCTCAAAAATCAAATTTTTAGAAAAAGGAGGTCAAGAATATGAATCAAGCAGTCTTAGCCGCAAAATCCGAGACCGTTAAGGAAATCAGTGAAAAAGCGAAAAAGAGCCAAACCATTATTGTTTGTGAATACCGTGGTTTAACAGTTGCCCAAATTCAAGAAGTCAGACGTGCTCTCCATAAGGAGAATGCCGAAATGAACGTCTACAAGAACTCTCTTGTTGAACGTGCTGTTGACGAATTAGGTTACAACGATTTAAACAGTATTTTAACCGGTCCAAACGCTATCGTTTTCTCTGAAGACGTCATCGCTGGTGCCAAGGTCATCGCTAAATATGCGAAGAGACACAGAGATATCCTTGTCGTCAAAGGCGGTATCGTCGAAGGCAAATTCGTCGACGCCAAAGGCATCATCGAAGTTTCCAAACTTCCAGGCAAAGAAGGTCTCATTTCCATGTTCTTATCGTGCTTACAAGCACCAATCCGCTCCTTCGCTTGCGCTGTCAAGGCAGTAGCGGACAAGTAATGCCAATCTAGGAGGATTATTATCATGGCAAAATTAACAAATGAAGAAATCATTGCTGCATTAAAAGAAATGACAGTAGTGGAATTAAACGAATTAGTCAAAGCCGTCGAAGAAGAATTCGGCGTCACAGCAGCCGCCCCAGTCGGTGTCGCAGCCGCTGCTCCAGCTGAAGAAGAAGAAAACAAAGGTCCAGCAGAAGTCTCTTTAATCTTAAAGAGCTGCGGTGCCTCCAAAGTTCAAGTCATCAAAGCCGTTCAAGCTATTACAGGTTTAGGCTTAATGGATGCCAAGAAGTTAGTTGATAGCGCTCCAGTCGCCGTCAAAGAACACATCTCCCCAGTCGAAGCTGAAGAACACAAGAAAGCTCTTGAAGCCGCTGGTGCTGAACTCGAAATTAAATAAGTTCCAAATTTCAAACAATCTAACTGTTATATAGGGGGTAATATTGCCTAATGAGCCATTATTTCCAAGATGATCCAACACTTGCTTCAAATATTAAAAAGATCAGCTTCGAAGTTCATGGTATCAGCATGGCATTACTCACCGATAACGGTGTATTTTCCAAAGGTAAAGTTGATGAGGGTAGTTTGGCCTTTTTAAAGGTTATTCTACCCCTCGACCTTGGAAATAACATCCTTGATTTAGGATGTGGCTATGGCACGATTGGCTTAACGTTAGCTATAGCTAAAAAAGAAGC
>JAFSPN010000058.1 GCA_017442875.1 Bacilli bacterium | reverse complement strand
TTTACCGCTAGGTTAATTACTTTCTTATGGAATAAGAGTTTAGAAAAGAAAGAGAACAATTCATTATTGCTATCAAAGAAAAAACACGGCATATTGTTATTTAATTCCCTCTTCTTTTTAGCGGCAGGAGATTTATTATCTATCTCTTCTATCTTACTATCAGCTCTTAGAGCTTCTTCTAATATACCAGCCTGGTTTTTCGTTGGCTTTATGTTTCCTTTTTCAATATTAAATTTTGTATTAAGCATGATTCATAGAAAATCTGCGAAAACAATTGATAATGCCTATATAGATGTTACAGTGGATCAATCCTTAATTACTTCGTTATTCTCTTTTTTAGCGGGATTATCTTATTTCTTTAAATATATTCCTAATAATGATTTATCTGGTTTACTATGGCTTTTATTATGGCTAGGTGTTTTAACAATTATTACCGTTGCCTTAATCGTATCTTTTGTCCGTTCATTAATGGGCTTAAAAGGGAAAAGAGGAACACAAAAAAAGCCCTGATATTGTATCAGAACTGTAGTTAACGATTGCCTAGCTCTAACTCACATGATAGGGAAATGCTCGTATCTAACTCACATGATATTTTGTGCTCAAATCTATAGTTTTTAGTACATTTTCTGCTTAAAAATGCTATTTATTTAATGATAGGAACGACTTTTATAATCGGTTTTTCTTTGTCTAAATGATTTTTATCTAAGATTGTTTTTGGCCTTAAGCAATATTTAGCATCAACAAATCCAATTGTGCATTTATTATCACTAGCGCCAAGTAAACATTTAATCGATCCTTTTTCAAAATCTTCTTGAACTTCTATTTCATTAATAAAGAAAGAATCGATATTTATCATATTACTCATTTTTAATCTGACTAAACCTTTTAACTGTGTAGTTGAATCACAATCAAAATCATCACAAGATATCTTTCCATCAAAGCATTTTTTATAGAACACAAGCGGAGACAAAAATGTTTTTACACCGGTTAAATGTAAAAAATTTGTTTCATAAAAACGAATAATATATTCTTGTTTCAAGACAAAACTTTCAGAAGAAATAATAATCTTTTTATCAAGATGACTATGATATTTCTTAGCTGACTCAATTAATCGGTTTCTAATGGTTTCTTTAAAAGATATATTGTCCATATATGAAAAAAAGCGTTTTAAGGTGCGCCACCACGAATTGGACAGGTTTAAGGTCTCTGGCCCGACGTATTGGGTGGTCTTTTATTGTCTCCCATCCCTCTTGACACTTATATTATCATCGAACACATCAATAACTGTCAAGAAAATATCAAAGATATTAAAAAGAAAAGCACACATTACAACATGTGTGCATTATTTTCGTTTTGATAACAGTAGATGTCCTTTTCCTAAAAAGTTGGGGTGTATTCACCACAAGTGATACACTTCATAACATTTTATGAATTGATAACCTTTTTTATTTGTTCCTTGTCTAATTCTTTGGCAGTTAGTAATGGGATTAATTTCCTAATTATTTCAACATCCTTGTCCCACCATTTAAGTTCTAAAAGGAACTTTCTCGTTTCTTTGTCAAAACGATATTTTTTTACTTGAGCAGGATTGCCTACAGCAACTGAATAAGGTGGTATATCTTTTGCCACAACTGAATTAGCACCAATAATCGCACCATCTCCGATATGTACTCCAGGGAGGATTGTAACGTTTTGTCCAATCCAAACATCATTTCCGACCACTGTGTCTCCACGGCTTCCTCTAGCACCAAATGGTCGAGAAAGCCCTTTAAATTCATCAATGATTTCAAAAGGATATGCCGTATAACAATCAAGCATGTGATTAGCACCGTTCATTACGAATTCTACACCCTTAGCTACACTGCAGAATTTTCCAATAATGAGCTTGTCACCAATAAAATCATAATGATGGGTAACATGTTTTTCAAAAGATTCGGGCCCATCTTCGCTATCATCATAATAAGAATAATCTCCAACAATAATGTTTGGATTAGTGACCACACTTTTGATATAGCAAAATGACTTAAATTGTGCATTTGGATAAATAGGTTTGATCTTCTTTTCCATATTTCAAATTATATTACATTACAAAGTAAAACCAAATATTATTCTCGCGACTATTAAGAAGGACAAATACAATGATTAAAAAGGCAACACTAATAGCAAATTTAAAAAAAGCAGAAAGGAAACTGTTTATTTGGGAAAACATCGGAATTGCAATCAATTCCTCGGTGAAAGATAAAGAAATTGCTGCTAAAAAATTTCTAGATGAGCATCCTGATTACAATCTCTATGAGGTAAGTGACACCATTAAAATCAATAGAGGAACCTTATACCACCACCTTTATACAAAAGTTGATAAGCCTTGGTACGTCGAAAGAGTAGAAGAATTAACAAAGGCAATTGTAGAAGTCTTTGAAGAATCTAAAAGATTATATGGAGCAGCAAAGATAGTTCTCGCTCTTAAAAGAAAAGGAATAATTACCGATAAGAAGATGGTTCTAAAGATAATGAGGGAAAATAAGTTAGAAAAAGCCACTATTGTTAAAAAGAAGAAACCCACTATTAATTCTTGGAAATATAAAAAATTTAAGGATTTAGTGAATAGAGATTTTAAACAAGAAACACCAAATAAAGTTTGGACCAGCGACTTTGTCGAAATAAAAGTTAGAGGGGTTAAATTCTATCTATGTATCATCTTGGATTTATATGCAAGAATGGTCGTTGGTTGGCGATTATCTCATAATAAAAACGAGAATTTAGCCATCAACACATTCAAGGATGCATTTGAAAAACGAAACGAACCTAGAAATTTGATTTTTCACTCGGATAGAGGAGCGGAATATACTTCCAATAATTTTAGAAAACTATTAGAAATGCTAGGTGTCCAACAATCATTTTCTAGGCCTGCTTCTCCAAATGATAATGCCTGTACCGACGGTTTTATTTATAGACTAAGAAGAGAAGAAATCAATGTTAACATTGAAAAATATAAAAATTCTATGGTGATACGAGAGTATTTAAGTCAATATTTTAATTTCTATAACAATAAAAGAATTCATACATTTAATAATGGTCTAACCCCAAAAGAAAAAGAGGATGAATATTACCAAAATCACCCTCAAAAATAGCCATAATTTTTTATTTATTATAAATAAAGCCGGAATCTATGTTCAATTCCGGCATACTGTACGAATGGTTGCGGAGGTAGGATTTGAACACTACGACCTCCAGGTTATGGGCCTGACGAGCTACCACTGCTCTACTCCGCGATGTCAGCCATCGGGAATTTCACCTTCAGGCTAATACATTACTTGCGATTTTTGCGACGAGCGTTTTCGCTCTTCACTTTTCTCTTAAGAGATTTCTTTAAGAAATATTCTCTTTTTCTCGCTTCTTGGATGGTACCAGCTTTATTGACTTGTCTTTTGAATCTACGAAGAGCATCATCTAAGGTTTCGTTTTCACGAACTGAAGTCTTTGGCATGTATTTCACCTCCTTGAAGCTTTCGCAACGTTTAATATTATTACAAAGTAGTCTAATTATTGCAACTATTATTTTTTAAATAATTTTCGCACCACTGGATGTGCCGATGCGGTTAGCGCCTGCTTCTACCATGGCGATTAAGTCTTCATGAGTACGAACACCACCACTAGCTTTGACACCCATTTCTGGGCCAACTGTTTGTCTCATAAGTGAGACGGCATGAACTGTTGCACCACCAGTGGAGAAGCCTGTGCTTGTTTTAACAAAGTCCGCTCCTGCGGCTTTCGCGACCTTACATGCTCTAACGATTTCTTCATCACTTAATAAGCATGTTTCAATGATGACTTTTAAAACAATATCACGACCAACGGCTTGTTTGATTTCATAGATTTCTTGTTGAACATAATCATCATGCCCGGCTTTTAACATGCCAACATTGATAACCATATCAACTTCATTAGCGCCTTCTTTAACAGCTAAAACCGCTTCTTCAACTTTGGTTTTTGTTAAGTTCATTCCCAAAGGGAAACCGATAACTGTACACACTTTAACAGAAGAACCCTTAAGGCATTCCGCTGCTAATGGAACATAACCAGGATTAACGCAAACTGACATGAAATCAAATTGCTTTGCTTCTTCGCAAAGTTTAACGATTTGTTCAGGAGTGGCATCCTGCTTTAAAAGAGTATGATCAATGAGTTTGTTGTAATTCATATTTTTTTATTACCTCACTTGTTTATTATAACATAAAAGAAAAAGTCCATTTAAGGACTTATCTTCATTTAAGAAAAACTACTTTTCTTCTTTCTTAGCAGATTTCTTTGCTGGGGCCTTTTTAGCAGGAGCTTTCTTTTCCGCTTTTTCTTCTTTAACGAGCTTACCGTTTAAGTAAACTGGTTTACCAGCATAGTAACCACATTTTGGGCAAACGTGATGGGCTTTAATCATCGCACCACATTGTGGGCATGTGACTAAACCTGTAACGTTTAACTTAAAGTGTGTTCTTCTTAATCTTTTTCTTGTTTTACTAATTCTTCTTTGTGGGACGGCCATATTGTCTTCCTCCTCTTTAGCAACGGGAATTAGTATATATAAATACTAGTTTTTAGTCAATAGATTTTTAGACATCTTCTAAAGAAATGCAATTTATTTAGATAGTATCATATCTTTTTGCAGTTTTACAGTAATAAACTGTCCTACTTTAGATTCCTTTAAAGGAATCTCGACACTTAAATAATTACTTGTATGACCAATATTTACGCCTTTTTCTTCGTCGTATTTCTCCACTAAGACGGTCACATCTTGACCGATGAAGCGACTAGCGAAGTTTATGTAGAGTTCGTCGGATAATTCTAACAACTCTTTTGATCTTTGTTTTTTGACTTCAGGGGAAATTTGTCCATCCATCCTAGCGGCCACTGTGCCTGGGCGTAAAGAGTATGGGAAGACGTGGAGCATATCAAAACACTCCTTACAAAGATTATAGGTGTCTTTAAAATCTTCTTCACTCTCTTGCGGGAAGCCCACGATCACATCGCTTGAAATCATCACATCAGGAACAAGGGATTTAATTGTTTTGATTTTTTCGATAAATTGTTCCCTATTGTATTTGCGGTTCATCAGTTTTAAAACATGATTTGAACCCGCTTGTAATGGGATGTGCAAATGCTTTGCCAAATTATCTCTATTTCTAATAAGAGCGATGAGTTTATCATTAATTTCACTCTCTTCTATTGAAGATATTCTGAGACTTTTTAAGCCGGGTAAACTAGATAACGTATCCACTAAATCGGAAAACGAACAGTCGCATAAATCTTGCCCATATCCACCGACATGGATACCAGATAAGACAATTTCTTGATAACCTTGTTCGATGAGATATTTGGCTTCTTTAATAACGTTTTCAGGATTTCTTGAACGCATCTTTCCACGGCGATAAGGAACGATACAATAGGTGCAGAAATTATTACAGCCATCCTGAATCTTAAGAAACGCCCTGACGTTTTCGGAATATGATGTGATTCCCAATTCTTCATATGTGAAAGCGCGAGTGTTTTCATCGACTAGACACGTTTTTTCTTTTTCGTTAAGCGCTTTTTCAATGAGACCAATAACATCTTTTCGATGTGAAGTACCTAAAACGATATCTGGTTTTATTTCATCTTTGATGAATTGATAGTTGCCTTGCGAATAACAACCCATGACTGCGATAACAGCATTAGGAAACATCTTTTGCATTTTACGGATGTGCTGTCTACTTTTTTGATCCGCAGTAGCGGTCACTGAACACGTATTGATAATAACAACGTCTGGATTATTAGCGTCTTCAACAAAGCCCTTTTCTAAAAGCAAAGAAGAAATAGCGCTTAATTCATAAGCGTTGACTTTACATCCTAGGTTATATGTCATGAATGACTTTTTCATAATTTTGCCCAGTCACGGATTCTAATGAGATGTAGTAAATGCGTTGAAAGGAAGCCATTATCGTGTAGTGCTTTTAGGAAAGCCTCTCTATCAAAAGCAAAATAAGCATCAATAACTGGTTGAATTCTTTCTAACATATGAGCGTAATTTGGATGCCTGATGTAGCGGTCGAATAAAACGATACTTGTATCAAGTCTTCCTTGTTCGTTTATCAAATAAATTGTATTTGTGTCGTAATGGAAGAAAGCGGTTTCTTTGTCTTCTTTTCTAATTTTCACTAAACGTGAAAAATGGGAATTATAAAGTTCGCTTCCATATGTATCAAATGGATCGATGACTGTGTCTTTGAAGTTTTCCGCTAAACCATCATATGGATAAGTCAAAAGCTTTTCGGGATCATCGATATAAATCTCATTCAACGAACGAGTGAAAAACGGAATAAATATTTTGTCTTTACCGTCTTGAAAATATGGTAGTTCCGAAATGATTTCGTGGAACGACTTCACAAAGTGAGCGTGGTTCTTTTTATTGACATTGATATAGTTACTTAGATTACGAACTTCTTCTTCCATCTTAGCCTTATTGATATAGGCTTGAAGAATAATATTAGCCCTCATAATATCAAATGGATCAGAATCAAGATCATAGAAGTTAACAAAACGTGGAAGGCGTGTTAAAAGATGACGATAGTCTAAAAAGAAACGAAATTCTTCGCTTTTTTCAAAACCTTTTCTTCTTTTTGCTCTGCTAGCAATGAAATTAAATAAGCTTCTCATCGTCTAATAAATATCCTATCACACTTAATGCATATATCGCGGCGGTTTCCGCGCGCAAGATTCTCTTGCCTAAAGAAGTTCTTATAAAGCCTAAGCTTACGAGATTATCAATTTCTTGTTTACTAAAGCCACCTTCTGGACCGATGAGTATAGAAACGGATTTACCTTTTTCCAAGCCTTGGAATTGTTCACTCACTTTAGAAGCATCCTTTTCATAAGCCACAAAGTTAACATCTGAAAAAACTTGAGGCGGCAAGGCTTTGAGATTAAAGATGCCAAGAAATTCTGGAACGACAAGACGATGCGATTGTTCGCTAGCTTCCTTCATGATTTTAACGAATCTTTGACTCTTTTTTTCAAGGTCTTTACTATCGTATTTCACCACGGTTCTTTCGCTTTGTATAAGAGCGACTTTTTTAACGCCTAATTCAGTGGCTTTTTGTAAAACTAAATCGATTTTATCTCCCTTAGTAAGAGCATATAACAAAGTCACGTCTTCTTTAATTTCAACATCACTAGCGATTTCATGGACCATAGAAATGGTTAATGGATTAGTATCATCTAATCGACACAAGTAAAGTTGCTTGTTATCCACCACTTCAATTTCATCACCTTTTTTCATGCGCATAACATGCAAAATGTGATGCTCATCTTCCTTTGAAACATGAACGAAATAATCTTGATCGATATTAGCGAAATAGCGTTGCATTAAACAACGAATTCTCCTTCAGCGTCTTTTAAGTCTGGCTTGAAGAAATATATTAAGCCGATGATGATGTTGGCTAAATAGGAAACAGCAAAACCGACGAGTATAGATATCGCGATATGTAAATGGGCAAGGGCGAATAAAACCGCAACGATTCCAGCGATGGCGCATAAGTTAGCAATCAACCAAATGATGCCAGCCTTTTTATTTTTTAAATAAAAGAACATCAAACCCGTAAAACCGATTAAACAAGATAATAGAAGCATTGTCTTACGGTGGCGCATCACTTTTTGACCAGCTTTAAAACCACTCAAGTCCACTTGGGAAGTGATTTCAACAGTCTCACTACTGACACCTTCTAATGGGTTTTTGATGCCACAGACTGGACAAATATCTTTATCAAATTTGCTTAAACGCGCTCCGCAATTACGACAACTTGGCATAAATTACCTCCCTATTATCTTAATATTTATCGCTTATAAAATCATTAAAATTATAATTTTATTTGCGTTATGGACTTTCATTATAAAAGCGAGCAAAGAATATCACAACAACAATCAATAAAATTAACAATTTTGTTGTCAAAAACTATTCTTTTCTATATAATTAAAAATCGCTGCTAAACTAGTGGCGTTATGGCTGGATAGCTCAGCTGGCTAGAGCAATCGGTTCATACCCGGTCGGTCGACGGTTCGAATCCGCCTCCAGCTACCATAAGTTTTCAATAGTGTCGGGATATAAACCGATGCTTTTTTATTACCAAAGTTCTTTCTTTAGGAAGATTGAGTCTTCTTTTGTTATATCTCTAATCTTTTTTGCGGGGTTACCAGCGTAGATGGCCCCACTTTCTAAATCGTGAGTAACTACCGATCCTGCTCCAACGACGACATTATCGTGAATGGTGACACCCGGCAATATCGTGACATTGCCGCCAAACCAGCAATCGTTACCTATGGTAATTGGTTTACCATATTCATTATCAGTTTGATAGCCTTTTTCTTCACTATAGAAGAATCTTCTTTCTTCTGCGATTAACGAATGAAGTGCGGTCATAATTGAAACATTAGGGCCAAAGAAACAGTTATCCCCAATAGTGACAGGGCAAACATCTAAGATGACTAAATTGAAATTAAAGTAGGTATTTTTGCCAATTTTCGTAAATAAGCCATAATCGACATAGAGGGGACCACGCACAAAAACAGTGTCATCAGCTTGAGGGAATATTTCTTTCAATACCTTTTGTCGTTCAGGGCGACCTTCTGGAATATTGTTATATTTGATGCATAATTCACTCGCCTTAATTCTTCTTTGGTCTAATTCTTCATACATGCAGTCATAGACCTTACCAGCGAGCATTTTTTCTTTTTCGTTCATAATTATTTCTTTAAGTTTTTTAAAGTGCCTAGCACTATTTCTTTGATTTCATCTGGATTTTCAGAATCCACGAGAAGCATTGGACTTCCTCCTATATATGGTATAGCTTCAGACATTTGGTGTTGTTCATTGATTGAAGTTTTCTTGATTAAGAATCGATTATCATAGACACCACCAAAAATAACCCCATTACGATAGAGCATATATTCCCCCATCATTTTGCGATATGTGATGCCATCTACCTCTCTTAATAGTTCTAAGACATATTTTAGATAATCAACACTGCTTGCCATGTTTTAATTATAACAAAAAAGATTGGCTTTAGACCAATCTTATTATTCGGTTTGGCGGAGAATTAGGGATTCGAACCCTAGCAGGACTTGCATCCTCTATCGGTTTTCAAGACCGACCCCTTCAACCGCTTGGGTAATTCTCCGTATTGGTGGACCATCCAGGACTTGAACCCGGAACATAACGGTTATGGGCCGTCCACTCTAACCGATTGAGTTAATGGTCCATTAAGGGCGTTTAATTAACCCTTGAGACCACGTGATTGACGGTCCATATCTTCAACGACGATGTCGAAGATTTCGCCTAATGTGGCACAGTGAGATAATAAATCCCATGGTTCATTGGTGTGGAAGTGAATTTTAATCATTTCATCATCACCAACGCAGATAAGGGAATCACCTTTCATGTTTTCTAAAATCCAATCGGTGATTTCGTCTTCATCAAGACCTTGACCTTCAATTAAAAGTTGTGTGTCATAACGATACTGTAACATAAGTTATCCTCCAACTTGTTTGTATTCACGTGATTAATCACGGGTTTAACTTATTTGGTGGATCCGACGAGAATCGAACTCGCTACCTCCTGAATGCAAATCAGGCGCTCTCCCAGGTGAGCTACGGACCCATAGCTGTAATTAAACAGCGTTAATTACTTTATCAATTTTATACGCTATTCGCAAGTTTTTTATGACTTGGTCACGCTAATTGAAGCATAACCATCATTTAACTCGTTAACTTGGAATGTAAAACCAAGGGCGCTTCCGTTATTGAGCTTAGCGTTATTGACGAATTGACGGGTGTATTTACTCATTGAGAAACTATCGCCTGCTTTGAATAAATCAGAATTCCTTAAAGATTCTTTTGTTCTACCAGTCATAACCGTGCTATTACGAATGAGTTCTAATAGCTTGTAATTGGAATAGCGATCTTCTCCTGGATCGCGAGTGGCGAGTGGCGATAAATGCTCGGCGTTGATCACACCATCGTTATATGAATTAGACAACATGTGTGTAACTTTGTTACCACTGATTTTGGGATCGGTTGTAATTCTAGACGCACTGAAAGGTGTCGAACTGTTTGGAATATATAAAAGTCGAGCGTCAACATGCCACAATCTAATGCCGCGTTCTGAACTGCCTGTTGAATAGACGTTCATGTAGGGATGACTCGTATCGAAATAATTGAGTCCATCTGTGGTGTAATACTCAAGTATTAAATATTCATCAAATGGCGAATTATATTCGTTCCAATTTGGTGATAAAACAATCATTTCGCCAGATGAGACAAATGGTTTCAAAATGATGTTAGCGCTGTTCGTAGGAATATAAGCCTTACCCCAACCTAACGCAAACGAACTAAATGGGTCATGGCCACCGACATTTTGATCTTGCATAGAAAAGGCTGCTGCTGGCATGTATTGAAGACTTGAATAATCATAATAATCTTCTAAGCCAAACATATGGCCTGTTTCATGGATATAAGTATGAGCATCGACGTTTACACCATTTGATGTATCGCCGCGACCATAGTTATGCCCAGTACGAGAGATGGCTTTTGATTTGCTATACATAAAGTCATAACTGGCCCAGAAATAGACATTAGCGCCTGGTTTAGCAACGCTTTTTGCTCCGACATTTTGAAGCCAGAAACAATAGGCCCAAAGGTTGGAATTACCGTTACCATAAGAAGTGTGGTCAGGAGCGGCATAAATGAGGACAACCCCGTCTAAATAGCCGTCCTTATCGCAGTCATAATCTGTTCTATTATCACTTGGATTATCAGTGGTAAAATACCATTCCACTGCGGACTTAACTAATGAATTAGTTTTGTTGTGGTCACCATCAGTGCGGTAATTTTGATAAGATTCATTGATGTTATACCAATTACTAACCGTACCATCAATTTTTAATTTGCCTTGGCTTTCTTCTTCGTAATACGATTTAACGCTTCGCCAACCAGTATCGGTATTTTTACCAAAATAAGTGAGCGAAATATCTTCTCTAACATCGTCTTTATGATCGTTTCTAATAAATGAAGTGGAATCATTAAACCAAACAGGAACAACGAGAAGTTTAGCTTTTCCTAAAGATGGAGTGGAAGATATATGGTAAACGTTGTTTTTAATATAATCACCATAGGTGCAGTCTGGAGAAATCGCTTCTAAATCACCCTCAGGGGTCACTTGTTTAGAAGTGCTTCCATATGGTCGATACGAATAACCCGGGGTGTTATTTTGATTAAAAAGTTGACACGCAGTTAACGAAAATAGGATTGCTCCTAATACTGTAATGAATGTCAATTTCTTCTTCATAATCCTTCTTCGCTTTCCTATGGTAGTTATTGTATCATTATTTGACCAAAAAATACAAAGCATTACAAAAGATTGCATTCTTTTTAAGAATGGTTGTGATAAGATATATTTTATGAGCATTCAAAAATACTTGGACGGACTAGAAGATTTAACGGGAAAACAAGTAATTATTACCGGTGGTACTTCTGGTATCGGACTAGCAATTGTTAAGCATCTTTTATATAAAAACGCTGATGTGGTTATCCTAGCGAGAAATAAAAAGAAATATGATGATACAAGAAATCATCTTTTAGAAAAATTCACTAATGGAAACATTGATTTCATTTCTTTTGATCAGAGCAATGATGAATCAATTAAAAATGCAGTAGAAGAGATTATTAAAAACTATCCAAATTTCTACGCGTTAATTCTTAATGCTGGACTCATGCAGCCAAAGAAATATATCACTATGACTGATGGCTATCCCACCACCATCAAAACCAATTACGTTGGTGAGGCGCTTTTTATCAAATGTATCTTACCTTATTTAAAAGAAGAGCAACGTATTATTCTTCAAGGCTCTCTAGGAGCGGGTTTATGCTTTGGAAAAGTTGATACTTTAAAGAAGCAAAAGCCTAAAATGTTTAGGCAGTATTTTATTTCTAAAGCGGGTGTTGAAGCCCTTTTCTATCACTATTCTTTTAAAGAAGAAACGAAAGCAAGTTTCTATTTGGTTGAACCAGGCGTCACAAACAGTGGGATTATCCGTGACTATAACCCGATTATCCGCTATTTAGGCAGCATCTTTTTAAAGCTCGTATCGCACTCTCCTGATAAAGCCGCTTTAACAGCAATGAAAGCGCTAGATATGAAGACGAAAAAAGGCGCTTATATCGTGCCGAGGGGATTATGCACTTATCGCGGATTCCCTAAGGTCAAAGCCTTTCCAAAAAGAAGGCAAAGAGAATATCTTGTTGATTTACTTGATCAAGAGTAAAAGAAAACCCCTATCGTGGGGTTTATTCTTTATTTAAACGCAAGAATTTAAATTTTCTCACATAGTGAACTATCGTGGAACAAAGAACAAATCCAATGGAAATGCCCACTAAAGAGAGAGCGAGATTTGGTCCGTTTTCGACAATGAATGAAGTATTGCCCCAGACAATGCCAAAAGCGACATAGCAGAATAAGTCACCAGGAATAAGCGGGACGATAGATGGATATAGATATAAAGTTGATGGCTCTTTACGGATAATAGCGAGAATTTCGCTATACAAAGCAGCAAAGAAAGCGGCTACCATCGTGAAAATGAATGGATATGATGGGAGCAAGAATTTGAACAAAATATAAACCAATCTGACGATAACGCCACCGATAGCAGCAAAAACGATATCGCCTAATTGAATATTAAAAACCACACTGAAGCCAGCGGTAGCCATCAATGTTAAAACAACTAGTTCCATATTGATGAGCCATAATGGAGTGTATTTGTAGAAATCAGTAAGCATCAACTTATAGTCTTCAAGAAGCGGATAATTAGCCACACTACCGAATATGGCGTAGATGGCGGCAACCCCTGCCACTATGGTGCAAACTTCTAAAAGAACTTTTAGTAAATCGATAACACCATTCATTTCATTGCCACACAATAAGTTTCTAGCGCAGTTAATCATTTGAATACCTGGAAGTAGGAAGAAAGCGTTAGTGAGCACTATTGTGAAGAAGTTTGATGTAAAGCCTGTCATGTAAAATAATGTGGCTATCAAAGCGCATAGCGCCATGCTAAAAAAGTTAGTAATAATTTTATTAATGTGAACCTTGGTAAATAGTTTTGATAAACCGAATAAAACTAGAGTATTTATTTCAACGATTAAAAGTTCAGCAGGACCCGCAAGGAAGATTCTTCCTAAAGCGGCCATCGCTACCATATAACCAATCATCATGACCCACCATGGGAAATCGTTAGTTTTTACGCCGTGTAAAAGATCATATAAGGTTGTGACTTCTGGGGTATTTTTTGTAACATCAAAAGATAATTGATTGAGTTTCTTAAGCTTTTCTAAATTAAATGATTGAGGCGGAACATCGGTTTGACGATGAGCATAATGCTTATTCTCATCTTTCGCACTGATGGAAATACGCGTTGTCAAATTAGCGCATGTCACATCGTGCAAACCATAAGCGTGACAAATCTTTTCAACGGTGAGGTCGACTCTTTCGATATTAGCCCCAGAGACAATCATTTGTTTTCCGAGTTCTTTACAAAAGTCTAAAATGTAATCAATTCTTTCCATATCGCTAATACTATACTACTAAAAAATAAAAATAAAAGTGATGCCAGATAGTATTTTAAAGGTGTTTATTTATAATAATATTCAAACATTGATTTGCTTTTTTGCTTAATTTGTATTATTGTTGCCATAGAGTGTTATTACATACACAAACACATAAGGAGCTATTTTAAATATGGGCGATGTAAAACAAAGAATTTGTATTATTGGCGGTGGCCCAGCGGGTCTTTCTGCTGCCATGTACCTTGAGAAAAAGGGATACAATAACTATGTTATTTACGAAAAGCAAAACAAAGTTGGTGGCAAATGTTGGTCACCAAAATTAAAAGTTAAACACAACGGTAAAGAAGAAGAAAGAAGCTTCGAAACCGGTGCGATTATGGGTGCGATCACTTACCACGCTGTCAGTGAAATGGAAGAATTCGGTGGTTACTACCACACTGGTCCAGATTGGAAACCAGGCGAACCAAATATGAGAAGAGAATTCCGTAAAACGACAGGCGAAGTTGATCATCCATTTGAACCAAAAGTTAATTTCTCATTCAAAAAATTAAAGGGTTTATTAAAACTCAAAAAGCAAATGAAGAAACTTAACAAATTAATGCAAACTAAATACGTCGGTTATGACTGCTATGGACATTTAGGCGTTGCTAAAGGTGAATACTTTGGTATTTCTAAAGGTGTTGATGGCTATTGTGGTGCGACTAAGGAGAATTCCTTCCCTAACTATATTAAAGGCACCAACCCAAATCTTAAAGATTTAGCACTTCCATTTGCTGAATTCTGCAGAATCAATGGCGTTGAAGAAGTCCAAAGAATTTGGATTGCCCCATTCACATCCTTCGGTTATGGTTTCTTTGATGAAATCCCAGCGGCCTTAGTCATGAAATATCTTGATGTCACTACCGCTTTAGAGTTCGTCAACATGAAACTTTGGACATGGCAAGATGGTACACAACAAATCTACGAACACGTCAACAAGA
Source organism: Bacilli bacterium (assembly GCA_017442875.1). GTDB lineage: Bacteria > Bacillota_I > Bacilli_A > RFN20 > CAG-826 > RUG14515. The sequence goes on along the minus strand of JAFSPN010000058.1, from coordinate 12,377 downwards.
AACTACAACATCCAGCGGTTTTAGAAACTGAAGTTGTCAAAGTAGAACGTCCAGAAGGTAAAGTCATCGTTACCATAAAAGGAAAAGACGGCAAACAAAAAGTCGAAGAGTTTGATAAATTAATCGTTACCACTCCACTTGATTGGTTCATTAAATTCGCTGACGCTACCGAAGAAGAAAAGAACTTATTTAGCAAAATCATTCACGAAAGATATATCGACTACATTGCGACATTTGATGAAGGCAAGAGCCCAGTTATCTCTGGCTATCTCGTTGAGAACATGGTCCCAGAAAGACTCGGTCACGCGATGGTCTATTACAACAGATGGCAAGATCTTGAAAACGATTGCCCAGCAACAGTCTATGCTTTATCAAATCATACTGGTTCAGAAGATGTAACCTATTAATTTTCCCAAAAGACCATGGATGAAGATATGGCAAAAGTTGGCTTCCCAATCAAAGAAAAACACTTTGCCCAAGAAGTTTATTACTGCCCACACGTCTCCGCACAAGATTACGCTGACGGTTGGTATGATAAGTTAGAAGCTTTACAAGGCACAAAGAACACATTCTACGCTGGTGAAATTATTTCATTCGGCGATATGGAAGATACTTGCGCCGCTAGTAAAGATATCGTAGGTCGATTCTTCTAATACTCATCAAAAATAAAAAAACGCCAAGTCCATCTCGGGCTTGGCTTTTTGCTATGTGTCTTTCTTTCACCAAATTGGCATACGTTTTCAACATAAATATGCCATTTTGTCATATTGTATTAAAAATTAATGCCATTTTGTCATACTTTACTCACGGTCTATTGATTGGTAGATTCCTTATCAACGATTTTGCGATAGATAAAACAATATCCAAGATTTATTGAATAAAAGCTAGAAAAATAATATTTTCTTCCAATTATAAAAAATAAACACAATCCCTTAAGTGCAAATTGTGTTTTAAGAAAATGTATATTCTATTTCCGTTTTTGTTATCAAAACAGCATCGGTATTGATTTTCTTTTTTAATACTTGACTAAGCAAATTAACTTCTTGTTCGTTAATGCCGATAATGATGATTCTTAAACTAGTTTCTGTGGTATAACCTTTGTTATGTTTATATCCCCCTAGTTGTGTGAGCAAAGAAAAGTTTATTTCTTTTTCTACACAAATTTCACGTAATATATCCTTAAAATCATCGATGCTTAAGATTTCTTCATATGAATCCTTATCTTTGATACCGATGAATATTTCGTATTTAATTCCTTTTTTAAATCCGTTATTGCCCATATATTTAAATTACCTTAACTTTTAAATCATTTTTAACAATTAATGAATTTTCTTGATTCATATACATGGATAATGATTTGCTGAGTTTTAATATTTCTTCTTCTTTAGCACCGATAATAGAAATACAAACACCATTTTCTATCGTATAATCACCATCAGCGTATAAATATCCACCGGTAGATTTCAACAATGAAAAATCAACTTTTTGTCTAATGAAAAAGTTCGATATTAAATCAGTTAATTCATCATCATTGATATATGCGCTTTTTATTTGAGGATCATCACATCCAACAAATATTTGATATTCTGTACTTGATTTCATTGATTTAATTTTAAAACATAATGCAGATTAAATCTATAAAGCTATCAAGAAATTATCAATAAAAAAGTCTGAATTGTATCAGACATTTTTATACGATTATGCCCTTGAAGAATATTGTTGATACAAATCAAGGTTTTGCCGATAGGTTGAAGAAGTCCTTTGATACAAAATCACTGAGGTGACAGGACTTGAACCTATTTTTTTATACTTTTTTAGTATCAATTCTTTCTCTTCGAATCATGGCAATAATCTCCTAGATTAATACAAATGTTACAGTTTTAGCAAAAATATGTTACATCAGATTCTAAATCTGTTACAAAATACAAAAGAGATGCTACATAGTAACAACTATTTTACCATCGACACCTTTTTCTTGTGCTTTAATCGCCGCTTTTATATCGCTGAATTTATAGGAAGCACCAATAAATGGTCTCACGTTGTATTCATTAATAAATTTAAATAGTGAGTCCACTACTTCTTGAGTTGGATAATTTGAGAAAAAACCAGTGAGATAAACACCATTTGGTATTTCTTTAATTGGATCAAATCCGTTTAGGAAATATTCTCCACCAAGAATACCGGTGTTACACACAATTCCTCCGTGATAACAGCATCTTAAAGAATCTCTTAATGTCTTTGGACCAATGAGTTCAAGCACTTTATTTGCGTATACCTTTCCCGCAATTTTACCTTCAGGATCTAAAATAGCTTTGCAACCCAAATCAGTGATAAAATGCATCTTTTCTTGCTTGTGAGTAGTGCCAATTACTTGGCATCCTAATGCTTTAGCAATTTGCATAGAAGCATAGCCTAATGCAGAAGTTGCTCCTCTAACTAATAAAATATCTTTCTTTTCTAGTTTTAAACATTCAAATAATGATCCCCAAGCGGTAAAAAATGTCTCTGGAATTGCGGCTAGATATTTGATATTTAAATCGCTATGAATATGGAATAATTTACTAATTGGTAATATTGCGTATTCTTCATATGAACCATTAAAATTTCTTCCCATTCCACCCATCATGGAGCAGACTTTATCACCGGCTTTAAATTCTTCATCTAGTGATTCTTCAATCACTCCTACACACTCAATACCAGGAACAATTGGTTTTTTAATATAATCCGCTCTGATTTCGTTCACTCTTAAAACGAGTTCAGAATGATTCATACCAAATCCTAATATTCTCACTAAAGGCCAGCCCTTTTGAGCCTTGGGCTTTTCAATATTTTCTAAGACGATATCATCACTATTAGTAATATCCTTGAGCACTACTGCTTTCATTATTCTACCTCCATCCAGCACTGCGGATCTGCATCATACATATTATGTGTATAACCATAGGTTACTGATGGACAGCCTCGACAAAATGCTTTTAATTTACACTTATTACATTTAACAAACTTATGATATTGGCGATATTCATCCATCTTAGAAGAATTCCAAATATCGTATAAGTCTCTTAAAAATATATTCCCAACGGGTGAATCCATTCTTCGGCAAGCATAAACCATCCCTGTTGGTAAGATAGTGATGTGATTTCTAGCAATATTACATCCATCCACGATTTGGTTTTCGCCTAAACCTTCAAAATTAGGTTTAAAGATACCTTTTTCATATAAATATAATGCCCACAAATGATCTTTTAGTTGATAAGTCACCTTGCTATCTTTGTGATTCATATATTTTTCATAACATCTATTCATAAACTCTTTATATTCAAGTGGGGTCATATGAATATCTGGATCATAAGCTTTTTCTACACTTGTAGGGCAATATCTACCTACTGCATAGACATCTACACCTAATTCATCCACCAAATCAATTAATTCTGGGATATCTTGATGATTAGTTTTGCTAACTGTAGACATCACCGCGACCCACATTCCAGATTCTTTTATTATTTTTATGGCCTCTAATGTGGCTTTGTAACTGCCTGGTTTTCTAAATGAATCATGCATTTCTTCTAGACCATCTAAGGATACTTGATATTTAACACATCCCAATTCTTTCATTCTCTTACAATTCTCTAAGGTAAGATGAAATGGATTGCCCATGATGCAAAAGCGAATGTTGTTCTTATTAAAATATTCTAATAACTGCCAAAAATTAGGATGGAGAATTGGGTCTCCTCCAGTTAAATAAATATAAGGTTTACGATTAATTTTTTGACAAAAATCTACGATTTGATTAGTAACAAAAATCATATGGTCAAGACTCATTGTAATGAGTTCAGGATGACCTTCGGAGAAAATATAGCAATGTTTGCATCGCTGGTCACAATAATCAGTGATATGCCACTGAATCGCGAAATAATTTTCCATAATCGTTTAAAAGAATAAGGGGTGAAATAATTATAATCTCACCCCTGACTTATTATTTAGGATCTTTTGTTCCACAAGCAGGTGCTGGTTCTGGGTCTTTTGTACCACAAGCAGGTGCTGGTTCAGGATCCTTACTGCCACATGCTGGGGCTGGCTTTGGATCGGCGGAGCCACAGGCTGTGCTGAATAAGTTGAGCTCTAACATATTCTTTTTTTCCTCCTTGGTATAATTATTATTTTTCAAAATATTTAAAGCACTGTATAATTTTAGACAGAGTGTCGGATTTTACTTATGAGCCATTATATAGAAGCTAGAGAAAAAACAATAACAAAAATAGAGAAAGCCTATTTTGATCTCTATATAAAAGATAAAAAGATAACTGTTAATGAGATATGCAAAATTGCTGGTATCCACCGCTCAACATTTTATTTTTATTATGAATGGGTTGACGATGTTCTTGATGGCATTAAAAATAGGTTGTTAAATAAATTAGTCAACATAGTTGAAAGCAAAGAAAGAGGCAACCAAGATTTCCGACAAATCCAAATTAATCTCCGTGAAATGTTTAAAATAGACCGTTATTATTTAGTTCCCCTAGTGCTTGAACAAAGAGGTGGAAAATTCGCTGTGCAATATCGTGAATATCTTAAAGAAAAATTCGCTGAAGATTTAGGATTAGATTATAAAACTGGTAACGACGTAAAAAACGATGTTGCTAACTGTGTTTTATCTGGAATGATTGAAATCATGCTATATGAATTATCCAGTGAAATCATTCCGGAAGAATTCACATATATCATCGGTAGAGGAATTATTGATAAAGGTGTTAATAAGACTCTAAATGAAGATTTAAATATAAAATTTGGAAAATAAATATCTACTCTTCATCACTTTCACCATTACTTTTTATTTTAATTCTCTTTTTGGCATTTCACTATATGTATTTATCAATCTATTGGTTTGATTTTAAGCCAATAAAAGCAAGAAATATCATATAAAAAAAGACCGAGCAGATTTCTCCACTCGGCACTTCTCTTCTTATTTAACTGTTGTAACTATAGTCTTTTGGATACCTACTTTGAACATGAATCTAAAAAATGTATCAATAAGCATGCATCTTAGGTAGTTCAAGTCCTGTCAACAATCTAAAAAATTGCATCAAAGGTGTAGTAATTGAGGTTTTTGATACATATTCTTCAGTTATCGCTTATCCACCACTAGCTTTGAAAACTATCAAAAATCACTAAAAATGGGCAAAAAAGCAAGAAAAAAGACCTGACAACGAGTATCAAGTCTGTTCATATTGTTATTGTTCGAGACTCTTGGCGAGTGATTGCATAACCACCCATGTCCACCAGGTCTCATTCAGTTAGGCTCTCTTGCTTATACTGGTTTTTATAAATAAAAAGAGCCTCTGTTACAAGGCTTCTCTTTATGCATCAACCCCATTTAGTTCAGGACAAGGAGATGTAATCACTCGCAAGACTCTGGAACTAAACAGCAACACATATTGTTTGGCAGGGGTGACAAGAATCGAACTCGCATCAGCGGTTTTGGAGACCGTTGCACTGCCATTGTGCTACACCCCTATTGATTGCGCCTTGTTATTATTACATAAATAATTAATAATTTTCAACACTAATCAATTCGTTTTTACAATATGTTAATTTCATTTTGAAATAGGGTTCATGATTAATGACTTTTGGAAGAAATGCCTTATCACCTTCCCACATCGGATAATCATAAATATCTTGGATAGGTATCCATTTTAGATCGCCTTCGTCACATTCGATAAGTTCGCCTGAGAAGTCTGTTATTTCATAAACATACATCATTATTCGATTGTTTTCATCAACGAAAAGAACTTCACCACAGCAAGATAATGAATGCACGTCTAAGCCGGTTTCTTCTTTGGTCTCCCTGATCGCGCATTCGTCAATTGTTTCATTTATTTCTTGACGGCCACCGACACCAATCCATTTACCTTCGTTAATATCGTTCTTCTTTTTGTTGCGGAATAAAAGAAGATAAGAACTATCTTTCTTAAGGTAAATCATCGTAGTGTTGACTACATTATTGGTCATAATTATTCTGCTTCAACAGGTTGAGACTCTTTTTTATTTTCGTATTTTTGTTTATAGAAGATAATTGCTTCGTTAGCAAGGAATGTGAAAACTGTTGTTAATAATGCACCCATTGAAACGTCGCTTAAGAAGTGGGCGCCGACGAGAATACGGGCATAGCACACTAATAAGGTGATAACCGCACCACTATAGAATAAGACTAAGTGATTTTTCTTAATTCTCTTATCAAGAAGTGGCGCAAATGCAGCGGTTAAACTCAAAAGTAATGTCGCACCAGCGTGTCCGCTTGGGAAAGATTTGAATTCTTCTTTTGAAACGTTATATAAAGCCATTAAATCCTTATAATTTGAGCATCTTTGCCACCAATTATGGAAAACAATTTCTGAATATAGAGGATCAGATAAGGTGCGGAATCTTGGTCTATGGAAAATAGACTTTAACAAAGTAACACCAGGAATGAGTGATAAGAAGATAGCAATCATCATAACGATGACGACAAATAAGAGGGACTTGCTGTCGTTATTTTTCGCAGCAACATAACCTAGATAGGACGCACCACACATAAATGGTAATGAAATGACATAGCCAAGCCATTCAATGCTTTCGTTGGTAAATCCGTTAGGGCCAAAGAATTCTCTTCCAGCGAAGAAGATACCTAAGCCAAATCCAGCAACTGCACCAATATAAAGGAATACTTTAACAATATTGTTATATGGTCTAGTTAAACCTAGTCCAAACAAAATACCACCGCATAAAGCTAAACAAGAATAACCAAGAAGCGTGCCAATAACGGATACGGTCAAACCAAAGTTATCATTTTGTTTAAAAACGGCTTCTGATAATTGTAAGTCGAAAAAACTACCAAGAATAAATGTGATTAGGAATAAACCTAATAAAATGCCAATGTGCAAGCGCATTCTTTTCATAATATGTCCTCACTAAATAACCATACAAAGTATAGTTTATAATCATCTAAAAGAAAAGAGTTCTTATATATCTTTATATTTAAATATAAATAAAAGACATTTGCTTTTAAGGGCAAATGCCATAATTTACGTTTGGTGTGGCCAAGAAGACTTGAACTTCCATGAGTTTCCTCACTGGCTTCTGAGACCAGCGCGTCTACCAATTCCGCCATGACCACATGTGAAGAGCATTATATCACAGCAGTCCGTGTTTTTTATCTTCTTCTTCTTGAAGGGCACGGAAATCCACTTTCCCTAACATGGTCAAAGGAAGATTGTCCCTAAATTCAATCTCAACTGGTACAGACCATCTAATGAGATATTTACGACAAGTCTCTAAGATTTTATCTTTCATTGCAGTTTCATCAAAATATTTAGCAACGACAAACACCTTGATAGCGTTTAATAACTTCTTATCTGGAATATGAATAGCGGCGCAGTATGAAACTTCAGGTATTGATTCGATAAGTTGTTCGACTTCGCTTGGGAAGACCGCCACGCCAGATACTTTAACCACTCTTTTTTTGCGTTGTTTGAAGAAGATGAAATCATCTTCGTCCATATAACCAAGGTCACCTGTATGAAGATAACCATCGATAATACAGTTTTTGGTGCCTTCTTCATCCTTAAAGTAACCAAGCATAATTGCCCCACTCTTAAAGATGATTTCACCAATTTCACCGCGTTTCACTTCTTTGTTTTGTTGATCCACTATTTTGAAATCGCTTTCAGGCATCGCTTTTCCTAATGAGCCTGATTTATGAGCGGCGAATGTGTTAACACAGTTAACGGCAATTGCTTCAGTTAAGCCATAGCCTTGGAACAAACGACATTTGGAACCCGCTTTATCCATCGCCGCGTTAAATCTTTCTTCCAAAGATTGTGACATTGAATCACCACCGCAGAAGCAGCAATGGAGATGTTTTAAATTTTTGTTATTAACAAACTTTGGTTCTAATAATAATTTTTCGTAAATTGTTGGAACGCCACATATACAAGTAAACTTTGTTTGATTCATAGCTTTAACAACTTTTTCTGGTTTGAACTTTGGTACCAAAATAGATGAAAAACTATTCACTAATGGAGCGTGCATCGTCATACATAAACCAAAGCCATGGAAGCTAGGCAAAACACTGAGCATTTTATGCTTACTGAGTTCTTCTCTTGGAAGCGCCATAAATGAATCAGAATGATAAGCGATAAAGTTAAAAGCGTAATCGCTTAAACAAATGGTTTTTGGCTTCCCAGTTGTGGAACCACTATGTAATAAAACAGAGCAACGGTTCTTATCAAACTCCGCTTCTTCAACTGGTTTATTCATTGGTTTTAATTGATACGTGTATTTAAATCCATCAAATTTAAATCTTGCTGGAAGTTTACCTAACTTACGACGGATTCTAAAGTTCATAAAGATGTGATAGAACATCTTTTTAAATAGAGGTAAATCGTCTTCAATACGAGTAACAAAGACCCTATCAGCGATTTCCCTATATCTTTCCACTTCTTTAGCGATTCTTTGTTCAAATAAGAAAGCATACTTTGTATGAGTTTTATCCATAATCGCTTTCACTTGGTTAAAAGGAGTAAATGGATGGATAAGGTTTGAACAAGCCCCTAATTTATTAATGGCATAATATAAAACAATTGTTTCAGGGATATTTGGTTGCGCAATAACGATGACATCACCTTGTCTAACGCCTAAACGGTTATAAAGGATATCAGCCGTTTCATCGATGCGTTTTAAAAGCGTCTTAAAAGAAATTCTCTTGCCTTCGTAATAAATGGCGAGTTGATTTGGTGTTCTTTTAGCCGCTTCCTTATAAGCGGCATATTGAGTGCGTTCCATCATCATTTAATGAATACCCCCACTAAAGAGAAGATGCCAATTAAAACTAAGAAGTGGCTAATATAAACAATGAGAGAATGTCTTCCAAGGAAGCAAATTGGTCTTTCCCATTCGTGTTTTTTGAAATAGGATTTTTTGGAAACACTATAAGTAAATTTAGAAACTATTGCTCCTGCAAAGAAGAAACTAAGATATGGGAATAACGGCATAAAATCGGCTTGACGATATGGGCCATAACCCGCTTCTAAATCATAAGTTGGTCTCCAAAATGGAATAGCGTAGGTATCAGGACTTTTGCCCCAATCAGTCCAAGAAAGGACAACACAGATTGGGTGAATTGCTAAACCGATGAGGGCCACAATCAAGAGAGCTTTCCAAGACTTGTCTTGGACAAAGCAATAGATCAAAGTGGACCACGCTAAAACACCGATGATATTAAAATCAACTCTTGCGCTAGCAATACCAAAGTTTAAATCATAATGATCAATCAAAGATTGACCAACATTAGAGAAGACAAGAATAAAAAACCATAAGCCAATCATTTGGCCTGCTCTTTTCCAGTTGTTTCTTGAAAAAGCACAAGAGATGCCACTTACAAAACAGAAAGCGGCTAAGCAAATCCACCTCACGACCATTCTCGCGGGATTAGTCCAATAGAAATGGGCAACTTGATAAATAGTAAGGAATGGTTGAAGACCGTTACCCGCTTCAATCGCGGTCAATCCACCCGCCCAATCACGATTAAAAGACATCAACAAGTTGAAGATGTGATCCATAACCACTAAAACCATCAATAAACCGCGTAAAAAGTCGATTTCGTGGATTCTAGTATCAAAGGGTTTTCTTTTAATGGTTTCTTCCATACGCCATTAAGTATACCTATGTTTGTTTGAAACAGAAAGTTTTTCCGTTCAAACAAATAAAAAATGGTCGGAAAGATGGGATTCGAACCCACGACCTCTTGGTCCCGAACCAAGCGCACTACCAAGCTGTGCTACTTCCCGATCAAATTAAAAATCAAATAGTGAAAGCTGATCACTTTCATTTAGACCATCTAAGACACCCATCTCCGACAAATCTTGGACGTTTGTGGATGTGAGTTTTGTTCTTCTTAATAGGTCTTCTTTGGAGAAAAATTCTCCATCTTTTCTTGCTTCCTCAACTGAAATACCAGCGCTTTCACCTAAATTATCAAGTGTCACAAACGGAGGAATGAGGGCTTTATTTTCGTAATCAACAACGAATTCGCTAGCCTTAGAGCGGTATAAGTCGATATTAGAGAACTTATAACCACGTTGCACCATTTCTAAAGCATTGATTAAAGTTTTGAGTTGCTCTTGCTCTTTTGGCGAGAGTTTTTCATTAGACACCCTTTGTCTAGTTCTAAGTTCTTCAATCTTACTAATAATGGCATCCTTACCCTTAATCATGGTTTGGATGTCGTATTGTTTACTACGCACTGAGAAGAATGTGGCGTAGAACTCTAATGGGTAATAAATCTTAAAGTAGCCCACTCTCACAGCCATGGTAACATAAGCCACAGCGTGGCCTTTTGGGAACATGTATTGAATCTTTTTACATGAACCAATATACCAATCTGGGACTTTATTAGCCCTCATGATTTCTTCGTATTGTTCTTTTAAGCCACGGCCTTTACGGACATCTTCCATAATCATGAAGGAAATGTTACTTGGAATGCCTTTACCAATTAGGTAAGTCATAATATCGTCACGGCATCCGATAACTTCTCTTAATGTCGCAGTGCCATTTTTGATGAGTTCATCAGAGTTACCTTGCCAAACACCAGTACCATGGGTTAAACCAGAGATAATAACTAAATCAGAGAATGTCTTTGGGTGTGTTTCTTCCAAAACGCCTCTAACGAATTCAGTGTTAAATTCAGGAAGTAATAACGCTCCCGTTTTAGCGTTGGTATAGTCATGGTCCATACCTAAGGCTTTTGGGGAACTAAACAAAGACAAAACCTTTGGATCATTCATTGGAATATCCGTAATCTTAACACCCGTTAAGTCGGACATCATTTTCAACGCCATTGGGTCAACGTGACCTAAAAGGTCAAGTTTAAGAATTGTATCGTGGATGGAATGGAAGTCGAAGTGTGTTGTCTTCCAGTTACTATCCATATCATCCGCAGGATATTGAACAGGGGTAAAATCGTATACTTCATGGTCAGTAGGAATAACGACGATACCACCAGGGTGTTGACCTGTTGTACGTTTGACATCAACGCAACCTGACGCTAAGAAATGAATCTTAGCTTTTGGATAAGCCGCTAAAGCTTTCTTAACGTCTTCTTCATTCATGCCTTGAGCCATGAATTTTCTTTCTAAGAAACCACGAGCAAAACCAAAGGCGGTCTTTTCGGCAACCGTTTCAATTGTGCCAGCTCTAAAGACGTTATTTTCACCTAACAACACCTTCGTGTAGTCATGGGCTCTTGCTTGATAATCACCAGGGAAGTTAAGGTCGATATCAGGAACTTTTTCAGCGTTAAAACCAAGGAACGTTTCAAATGGAATATCTTGGCCATCATGGACCATTTGTTCTCCACATACTGGACATTTTTTATCTGGTAAATCATAACCTGAACGATATTCAGGCATAGTTTCTTTAGTCCACTCTAAATGTTTACATTTTGGGCAGCGGTAATGCGGTGGTAAAGCATTAACTTCAGTAACACCAGACATCGTCGCCACAAATGAGGAACCAACAGAACCACGAGAACCAACAATATAACCATCTTCGTTAGCCTTCTTGATGATCCTATGGGCAATATAATAAATGACAGAGTAACCATTAGAAATAATACCGTTTAGTTCTTTCTCTAAACGATTTTGGATAAACTCTGGTAATGGGTCACCATATAATTCATGGGCTTTTTCAAAGCACATGTCTCTTAACATGTTGTCGCAGTTTTCAATGGTTGGAGTGTATAACTTATCGTTTGGAACAGGGACGATTGGTTCAATCATATCCGCGATCATATTAGTGTTTGTGACTGTTACTTCATAGGCCTTTTCTTCGCCTAAGAAAGACATGCACTTAAGCATTTCATCGGTTGAACGATAATGTTGATCTGGATTTTCAAAAGGTGGGACCCTACTTCTTGCGTATGGGTTAAGTGGGTGATTGATACCACCGATACCTTTTGCGGAAATATAGACATCTCTAAAGATTTTTTGTTTTTTACTTAAGTAATGGACATCGCCAGTTGCGCATATTGGTTTTCCAATTTCATCAGCGCATCTCACAATGTCATTAAGATGGAGTAATAATTCGTCTTGATCCATCTCACCCATATTGACGAGATAGGAATAGTTTTCAAGCGGTTGAATTTCGATGTAATCATAAAAACTCATGACATCTTTTAAAACATCATCCCCGTAGTACATCGCTGTTCTAAAGACTTCACCATTGAAACAAGCAGAGCCGATAATTAAGTCTTTTCTCAGTTTTTCAATTTCACGACGTGGAATTTTTGGTACTTCCGCTAAATAGTCGATATGAGAATAGGAAACGAGTTTATATATAGACTT
>JAFSPN010000057.1 GCA_017442875.1 Bacilli bacterium | reverse complement strand
GGAATGCCAATAATTCTTTTAACCTTAATTCCATCAGGTGTATTAAAGAATTCATCGAACTGATTGATCCAGCAAGAACTGATGCCTAATGCCTTAGCAGCAACAAACATATTCTCTAAAATGCACGAACAATCTTGATAGGTAAATTTGTCATCTCTTGGGCCAGCGACTAGGATAATTGTCTTAGCGCCATACATGCAATCTCTATCGCGAATCTTAAGGGAAAGTGTGCGTAATTTCTCCACGTACCTCTTAGAATGAACAACATAGATATTAGCAATCTGCCTATTCATTCCGCTTGGAGCATATTTGCCAGCCTCAGCAATTTCCAATACCTTTTTGAGCGAGACTTTTCTTTGGTTGTAATTTCTACAACTAACTCTATTCTTGATATTTTCAATTGTTTTGTTTGCCATAATTATTTTAACCTCTATCTATAATATTTAACAGTCATTAAAGCAATGCTTTTATTGATTTCATAGTCGCTCTTTAAATGTGACTCGTCGACATCGATTCCTAGCTCGTGGCAATATTTAATGTAGTCTTTTGTGAAGAACCATAATCTTACGTCTTTTTGGATGAACGATTCATTGTTCACGAATTTGGTATATGTGTACGGAAGATAATAAAGCTTGCCATTAACAAATTTGAAGTTTTCTGGTCTATAATCTAGCGCCATTCTATCGTTTTTTGCGTACCAGAAGGTTTTAAACAATAATTCAATCGCTCTTTCTGGAAGCTCTCCGCCCATTAAGGCTTCTAAACAAGTATCGCCTTCGATGTATTCAACAACTGCAATTCTTGTCTTTTTATCATAGATAAAACATTTAGGACTAACTACACCAGACACCCTTAAACGGTGCTCGCCGTCACAGAACTTTTCAAACTCTTCAGCACGATCTTCGTATTTTTTCAAAAAGAATTCTTGCCCTTTTCTTTCAACTTTAAATGAGTGTTTTCCAATTTGTTCAATAACGGTATACACTTTTCTTTTTACTTCAATTTCTTCATTCATATCTTTATTTTCTCTAAGTCTATATGTCTTGACAACAAATAGTATAACATTATTTTCTCAACAATATATAATATTGGGAGTGGAGGATATCTCTATGAACAAGAACATTGAAAGATTTATTAGATACGCAAAAATCGATACACAAGCTGATGAAAACACCGGTACTACTCCATCGACAGAAAAGCAAAAGAATCTATCAAGACTTTTAGTTGAAGAATTAAAAGAACTTGGTTTAGAAGACGCTTATATGGATGAGTACGGTATTGTCTATGCTCATTTAGATGGAGTTGGCGATGTCATTGGCTTAAACGCCCATATAGATACTGCTTTAGAAGTTACTGATGAAAACGTCAATCCTCAAATAGTTGAAAAATGGGATGGCAGCGATATCAAATTAAACGACCTATATACTATTTCTTTGAAAGAGTTTCCTCATATGAAAGGCTTCATTGGCAAAGATTTAGTGATTACAGATGGTAATACATTATTAGGCGCTGATGATAAAGCGGGCATCGCTATTATTATGGGTGTCCTTGATTATTTAAAGAATAATCCTAGTTTTAAGCACCATCCATTGGCAATCGCTTTTACTGTGGATGAAGAAATTGGCGAAGGTCCAAAGCATTTCTCATTAGAAAAAATGAAAGCGGATTACGCCTTTACTATTGATGGAGGTCCAATTAATCATATTGATTGTGAAAACTTTAACGCTCAACAGTTAAGAGTCAAAATTGATGGTGTTGCAGTCCATCCTGGAGAAGGTAAGAATACACTTATTAACGCTTTGCAATTACAAGCGGAATTTATTAACGCTTTGCCGCAAAAAGAGACACCATTTTATGCTGATGAAGGCTATTGGCATTTAACTAGTGTAAACGGTACAAGCGAAAGCGTCGAATTTGTTGCTATTTTAAGAAATTTCTCACGCCACAAACTCGAAGAATTAGATACACGTATCCTTCAAATTAGAGATCAATTATCTGAAAAATATCCTAAAGCGAAGATCAAAGTTGAGATTTCTGAACAATATGAAAATATGAAGAAATACGTTGAAAAAGATCCTCGCCCTGTTAAAAGAGCAGAGGCTGCTTTAAAGAAATTAGGAATTGAACCAATCTTCGCTAGAATTAAAGGCGGAACCGATGGAGCCACTTTCTCAAAAATGGGTTTAGTAACGCCTAATCTTGGAACAGGAAGCGGCAACCATCATGGTAGGTTTGAATACTTGGTGGTCCAAGACTTCGAAAAAATGATAGAAATCGTTTTAGAAATTATTAGAAAATAAAAACTTTGTTTTTTCTTTCCGATAAAAGTGATTAAATAGTTTTGCATGAAAAGAAACAACATTTTACATTACACATTGGAACTAATCGTTATGCTTGGTTATCTCGTTCTGGGCGTAACCCTTTTGACATATATTATTAACTCCGTTCCAATGGATCGTGTTTTTATTGGTTTCGTTCTCATAGCTGACGGCGTTATTGGCCTCACCGATTATTTCACATGGCGTTTTTCCGTTAGAGTCAAAAGTATACAAAGCGCGATTGCCTCACTTGCCACAGTTGGTTTAGGAATAGTTTTCATCCTTATTGATATGGAACCAACTCTTTTATGTGTTCTTCTGGGATCGTTTAGTATTGGTGTTTCCGTTGCTAGAATCGCTACCGCTGTTATCAACTTAACCCGTCAACCACTTCTTAATAGTATTAAGATTATTATTTCCATCACAGAGATCGTATTTTCGATTCTTTTAATCATTCGCACAATGAATTCCCTTGACGTGCACATGACATTCATAGGTATTGCTTTTGCTGTTGAAGCATTTATCTTGCTTGTTGAGTTCATCGTGCATCGTTATCAAGGAATTTAGTAAAAAAAATGAAAAAAGAAAAAGAACCTAAAGTTGTATATTTTAAAGATGAACTAAATGATGACTTTGCGGACAATAAAATTTCCACAAAAACATTAGATAATAGTTATAAGTACATCAATAATTCTTGGTTATTTAGATTTAATAGTTTTTGGTTACGCTATTTATTCGCAGTGCCAGTTTTAACAATTATGATGCTTTTTATGTATCGTCCAAAAATCAAGAATAAACAAGTTTTAAAACAAGTTAAAAAACAAGGCTATTATATTTACGCTAATCACGTCATACCATTAGATCCAATTATCATCCCTGTAAAAGCCAATCCAGGCAAGGCGTGTATCATTATTTCGAGTTATGACGCCTTCTCTATTCATCCGATTGTGACGTGGTTAATTAAGCATTTTTACACCATTCCTATTCCAAGTGATAAAGAGATGTTCAAAAACTATGTTGATTGTTTGTCTTGGCATATTAAAAAGAAACATCGCGTTCTAATATTCCCAGAAGCTCATATTTGGCCTTATTACAACCGCATTAGAAACTTTAAAGCGGGCAGTTTTAGATACCCTGTTAACGATAACGCTCCAATAGTCACTATGACTACGACTTTCAAAAAGAGAAGAGGCAACAAACCACCGAAACCCATCATTTATGTCGACGGTCCATTTTATCCAGACGAATCTCTTTCTTATCGTGAACGAGTTGACGAATTAGCGAATAGAGCATATGAGGCAATGAAATATCGTTCAGAAAACGAAGAGAACTTTGAATATATTCATTATGAGAAAAAGGATGACTAATGTCATCCTACTTTTTTTCTTTCTTTTCTTTGCTGCGTTTATCGTTAATCTCTTTCATCTCTTTTTCATCGATGACTTTAACATTATGTTCAATCGCCCAATCAGCACAGCCTTTAAGCACTAGTTTTAAGAATGGACGTGGTACTTTAACAAGCATCTTAAGAGCGGCATCAGTAAATTGTACATCGGTATTTAATCTTTCCGCAGCGTATCTCACCGAAGAAATATCGACTTCTCGATTTGGGATAGCGATTGGATCTGGCTTTTTAAAATCAGAGCACCAGAAGAATTTACTATCTCTATACCCCCAGTTAGTAGGCAATGGGCAATAATTACTACGTGTCGCGCCGTTGATGATGGAATTATAATATTTTTCCTTAATCAAGATATGATCAATCTTTAAGATGAAATGAGCGCCAAATTTAGAGGTGATACCATTAAAGTTATGGTATTTATATCCATCATAATCCTCTAAAACCGGATCGTCTTGAGCGTTATCTAGTTCCTTAACCCAAGAGCATTCAAAAACTTGTAAGGCTTCGTCTAAAATCTTTGGATATTTTTCATTTGGATGTTCTTCTTGAGATAAGCCATCAACAGGTGTGAATCTAAAGTTTTTCATCTTTTCTTCTGGTGTATCGCCAGGGAAACCACAGTCCACGTGTTGGCTAAAATTCTTTTTCGAATATGGCAAAAAGTTAATTGTGCACTTGCCGTGTCTTAGTAATCCTCTAGCAGTATTTGATGTATTTCTGCACTCCAGAACCATCGCATAGAAACCCTTACCAGCGATGTAATATGGAAAGATTAAAGAATAAGCGCCATAAGAAGTGAGAGACCCATTTTCATTTAGTGTGCCAATGAGGGTCAACGGCATTGGAAAGAATGATGATGACTGATAAAAATTATCAGTAATTCTAATATCTTTAAACTTACTATTCATATATGTTACCTCGTCACTATTATAGTCCTTTTTATAAATAAAAGATTGACAAAAAGGGTTTCTAGCATTAAGTTGCTATTGTGAAGATGTGCTTAATGCACATAGAAAGATAGGTAATTATATGGAGCAAACTGCCCAACAATCAGCTTTTAAGCTGAATTACAAAAGGACATTCTTAATTGGCTTTGCTTTTTTTGGTATTTTACTTTTATGGCAAGTCTATGACTTATGGTGTCCAACATTTTTAAGCGAAATGTTCGCTAAAACATTCTACCCAGAATATATCGACCTTCGTCAAATCAACACTCCTGAAGCTATTGCTCAATGTGGTGATATCATCAAAAAGGTCCAATATCCTGTTGGTATTATGATGGCAATTGATAATATTGCCGCATTAATTCTCATGCCAATATTTGGTCATTTATCAGATAAGACTAATACGAAAATTGGTAAACGTATGCCTTATATTTTAATCGGTACATTCGTTTGCGCTGTCGCATTCCCATTCATTCCAGTCTTATTCCACTTCAACCAATTAGCTGGTGTCATCATCATGATGGCAATTGTCGTTCTATTTGCGATGATGTACCGTAACCCAGCGGTTGCTTTGATGCCAGATATCACACCAAAACCATTACGTAGTAAGGCCAATGGTATCATTAATATTATGGTTTATTGCGGCGGTGATTTCGCTACTGTCGTTGTTTTTGTATTTGTTTTAAGTGAATATTTAGGTACCGCTGTTGCTAAAGAAAATAACGCCGCTAAAGGCTGGATTGCAGGTTTATATAAACCTCATACCTGGGCGTACAACAATATTTGGGCGGTTATGGGCCCATTCCTTGTTGCCTCTGTTTTAATGCTCATCTCCGCTATTGTTTTGTTCATCTTAGTTAAAGAAAACAAGATTAGAGATGAAATGAAAGATGAATTAGCTAGAGGCGAAGCCCTTAGTGAAACCGCTGATAAAGTTGATGACGACAAACCATTATCAAAAGCCAACAAGATTATGCTCTTCCTTATCTTGGGAGCAGAATTCTTCTGGTTCATGGCGGATAATGGTATCTCTACATTCTTAAATAACTATGTTATTTATGGTACACACTCTGAATCGACAAACACGATGATTTTAACCATCTTAGGTGGCGTCGGCAGTGTCGCTGGTTTTGCTCTCGGTGGCATCATCGCTAGCAAGATTGGCCGTAAATGGACACTCTTTGGTGGTTTAGGTTTAACTTTATTCTGCTATGCCATGTGGGCAATCTTAACATTTGCTATTGGTTTACCGAGTGGTAGCATTCCAGTTTGGTTATATATCATTTGGTTCGTTAAGGGATTTGGTATGTCATTAGTGCACGTCAACTCCTTCCCAATGGTTGTTGAATTATGTAATTCTAAAAAGATTGGTGCTTTCACTGGTTACTACTACGCCGCTAGTATGACCGCACAAACCATTACACCAATCGCGTTAGGTGCATTATTATACGCCCCTGCATTTGACTGGAGATTCCTCCCAGTTTACGCTGGAGTCTGTATCGCCATCTCCTTAGTGGTCTTCTTCTTCGTGAAGAATGTTAAAACTACAAAGACAACATTCAAAAAAGGTTTAGAAGCCTTAGACGCTGAAGATTAATATGAAACCATTATGCATTGCACATCGTGGCAAGCACGATAAATACTTTGAAAATACACTTAACGCTTTTAAAGAAGCAGCACGAGGCGATTATTTTGGTATTGAAACAGATATTCATTTAACAAAAGACAACTACTGGGTTGTCCACCACGATCCTGACTTTTTAAGCGGTGGTAAAAAATATGTCATCGCCGAAATGACCAAAGATGAGATTATCAAACTTCCATTGGATAATGATCAAAATGATAAGGAAGCGTTTATTCCTTTATTTGAGGATTACCTAAAAATATGCAAAGAAAGCGACAAACGCCCTATCATCGAATTCAAACCAAAGAATCCAAAAATGAAATATATCAAACAAGTTGTGAGGTTTGTCGAGGAATCTTTTGGTATTAGCAATGTCACATTTATCGCTTTCTATCCATGGCCATTAATTAAATTGAGACTCAAATATGGTAAAAAGGTCCATTTACAGCAACTATTAGAAGAAGGACATTATAAAACTCTTTATAAATGGGCTAAGTTCTTTAAAATGGATATTGATATTGAAGATAAACTATTAACTACTGAACTTGTTGATATTTTTCATAAGAAAAATCTCAAGGTTAACTGCTGGACAGTTGACGATAATGAAATGCTTAGAAAGTTAGAAGCTTGGGGTGTTGATTATATAACAAGCAATGTTTTTAATCAAAATTCATAATCATTAGAAATAATTTGAAGAATAATATATATTATTATTTGCATATTTGCAAAAAGGGGATTTTTTAATGAAAAAAGTATTAGCAATAGGTTTTGCTGCGCTTAGCATTTTTGCTCTAAGTGCATGTTCTGTTGAAACTGGTTACGAGTATGAAGAATACAAAGCTCTTTTAGCAGAAAAAACATTCGAATGGGACTACACAAAAGTCAGTGTTGAAACCGTTGAAGAGGGAAAGAAATCAACACAAGAATATACTTATGATAGCCTCACAAAGACTTGGACATCAAACCATACCGAGGGTGAGACGATATTCAGCGATTACAAAGTGTTAGACATTGTTGGTTACGTTAACACGCTAGAAACATCCGCAAAAATCTTAAATGTTGATATTGACGATGTGACAGATTTCTTTGCCGGAAGTAATCAATACCGCATTGAACACGAATTAGAAGAATCCGGCACAAAAGAAACTAGTACATTTATTTTTGGATCTAATGGCTTACTAAAATCTGTGAAAGGCACTTCAATCGATTCTGCTGGCAAAAAGACCGAAAGTAAGGAAACTTATAAATATTCTAAATAGACTACTTTTTAAGTAGAGAAACTAAATCTTTTATAGATTCAATTATAAAGGTCGGCTGACGGTCGGCCTTTTTAAATTGTTCCAATGTGGTTTCGCCACTTAAAACAGCAACTGTATCAACGCCGGCATTTATGCCAGCAACAATATCGGTATAATAACGATCTCCCACCATCATAGTTTCTTCTTTAGATACGCCAAACTTTTCCATGACTTGATAAATCATCGTCGGTTCTGGTTTACCTAAAAATAATGGCTTTTTATCAGTGCACATTTCAATCCATTTGCAAAGACCACCACAATCAGGAATATATAATCCATCTTCAATCGGACAACGATAATCCATATTAGTGGCAATAAACTCGCTGCCTTTTTGAATATATAGGCATGCTGTTTTCAGCTCATCATAGATAAGTTCAGTATCAAATGAGGCTAAAACGACTTCTGGGACGTTTTTTTCATCGTATTGCTCAATGACATTAAAATGTTTCTTAAGCTCATCCTTGAACGTTTTTACCCCTAACACATAGATGTTTTTAATACGACGACTCTCTAAATAACGGATTGTCGTCTCAATTGAGGAATAAAAGTTATCCTCATTACACTCAATACCCATCTTTTTAATCTTGTTTACATAGAAGGGTAACGAATGAGAGGAATTATTAGTCAAAAAAACAAACGAAATATCGTTTTGTTTGAAATATTCGAATGTTTCTTTGGCGCCTTTAAAGAGATGATCACCGAGATAAACGGTGCCATCCATATCAAGGCAGATAAGTTTTTTATTCATTAAAACTATTTCTTTTTAATTTTGCCTTTATTGGCACCCTTTGAGTTATGGGCTAAAACGGCACGACCAGTATTGGCTGCTTTTTCTTTAGCATAGGCCTCGCCTTCCGCTTTGGTGGCGAAGGTTTTAATGACTTTATCACTACCTGTGATGAAGAGTTGCCATTTGCCGTCTTCTCTCTTGGAAAGATGGTATGAAGCATTCGCGCTTGGAGCAGCTTTCTTTGGAGCTGGAGCTTTTTTGGCTGGTTCTGGTTTTTTTGCAGGGGCTGGTTTCTTAGCTGGTGCTGGTTTTTTTGCAGGGGCTGCTTTTTTAGCAGCAGGTTTTTTTGCTGGCATACTTATGTTCCTCTTTATTTATATTTATTATAAAATAACTTTCATTTTTTGCAAAAATCGCTAATCACAAGGGAAAACCACTCCGATTTGTTTTCTGATTTCATCCATTAGTTCCATTACATCAAGAGATGATTTCAAAGACACTAGTGCGTTTGGCTTTTCGCCTTTGATGTATTCGGCGTTCACTCTAAACTGAGTGGCAAATTTCTTTTTCTTATCTTTGAATACTTCTTTGCCATCTTTGGTTTTTAACACAGCTTTACTTGTCATATGGAAAAGTGGAACTTTGATTGTTCCTTTTTCACCAACAATATTGCAGTGTTCACCTACAAAAGCATTTATTTGACTGCTTATATGGGCTTTGAAACCATCATATTCAAATATCGAATCATTAAAAAGATCGATACCGTTATATAATTTGCCTTTGGATTTAATAGATTTTGGCTTACCAAATAGTTCATAAACATATCTGACTGGATAAACGCCTAAATCAAGAAGCGCTCCTCCGTATCGAGATGGATTGATATATCTGCCTTTGGCCTTGTTATAACCAAATATCGGCATATTAAAAATGCAATCGACTGAGACAATCTTCCCAATTCTTTCTTCTTTAATCCACTCTTTGACTTTATTTGCAACCGGATTAAACCATGTCCACATCGCTTCTTTAAGATATGTGTTATTTTCTTTGCTTAATTTTATTAATTCTTCTAGTTCCTTTGCGTTACCGGTAATTGGCTTTTCGCAAAGAACGGGTTTGTGGTTTTCCAAACAGAGTTTACAAAATGAAAAGTGCGTTTCATTGGTCGTGGCAATATAAACACCATCGACGCGAGGATCATTTATGGCCTCTAACGCACTTTCGTAAACTGTTGAATTATATTTTCTAGCGAATTTTTCCGCTTTTTTCTTGGTGCGGTTGAAAACGGACACAATCGCATGGCCAGGATTAGTCACTAATTCTTTTGCGACTTTTTTAGCGATTTGTCCAGTTCCAATAAAACACCAATTAAATGACATCTTAGTTATGTTGACCTTTCACGCATTCCACCGCTTTGGCTTCCACTGGGACAGCGGCTTTATATCTTTCTAAGAATTCATTGAAGCCTTTAACTTCTTCCTTAGAAGCAATAGCAACTTCTTCCTTAGCGTTAGCGAAGATTTTATTTTGTAAATAATCTTCTAAGGTTTCACCTTTTTCTTTCTCAATCATGTAAGCGGCTAATAAGGCTTCACCATATGGACCGCCTTCACCCGCACTACTTAAAGTCGCAACAGGAGCGTTTAAAGCAGCACTTAATGCCTTTGCGCCAACAACTGGTGTTTTGAAGAAACCACCATGGCCATATATCTTATTAACTTCAACGCCTTGTTTAACCAAGATATCAACACCAATTCTTAAGATAGCAAGAACGGCTAAGATGTGTGATTTCATGAAGTTTGCTAATGACATCTTAGCGTCTGGTTCTCTAATAAATAATGGGCGACCTTCTTGCACACCAACCGCAGCTTCGCCAGAAAAATAGTTAAATGAAACAAGACCACCAGCGTCTGGTTCGCCTTCTAGTGATTTATTAAATAGTCTCACAAATAGTTCGCCTCTTTGGATGGAACCACCCGCTAAAACGATAGCTTGGTGCAATAGTTCAACCCAAGCATTGATATCGGTTGTACAGTTATTCGCGTGGACTAAAACGGCTGGATAACCGCTTGGAGATGCGATAACATCAATTTCTTTATTCATGGCAATGCTCTTATCGGTCACTAAAGTAATATTGCCAGATGTACCTAATGAAGAGTTACCATATCCCACTCTTACGGAGTTAGTGGCAATCATACCTGTTCCCATATCGCCTTCTGGTGGGCAGAATGGAATACCAGCTTGTAAAACACCACTTGGGTCAATCATTAAGGCACCTTCTTTAGTTAAATAGCCAGCATTTTGTCCAGCGAGCATACACTTTGGCAAAATATCCAAAATTCTCCATGGGACTTTATCTTTCACTAAATCATTGAACTTAGCAACCATATCGGCATCGTAGTCTTTAGTGTTTTTATTTAACGGGAACATGCCGGAGGCGTCGTTAGCACCAATCACTTTTTCACCGGTTAATAAATAATGCATATAGCCCGCTAAGGTAGTAGCAAAGACGATGTCTTTAACTTCTCTTTCACCATTTAATAAGGCTTGATAAATATGGGAGACGCTCCAACGTTGTGGAACATTGAAATTGAATAATGCGGATAATTGGTCTTGTGCATCTGGGCAGATAGTATTTTTCCACGTGCGGAATTCCGCTAATTGATTACCGTTTTTATCAAAGACGAGATAGCCGTGCATCATACCTGAGATACCAATCGCACCAACTTTTGATAGCGGTTTACGATATTTTGTTTCAAACTTTTTCTTTAAACCAGCATAGCAATCCGCTAAACCGATTTTGGCTTGTTCTAATGTATAGATCCAAATGCCGTTTTTTAATGTTGATTCCCAAGCATAATCATTCGATGCGATAATCTCGTGATTTTCATCAAGCATCACCGCTTTAATGTTCGTGGAACCGAATTCAATACCAATAACACACTTTTCTAAAACCATAATTAGCCTCCATGATAATATGAAATGATTCACTTTCTTTATACAAGAAGCGAAGTATTTATAATATGACAATATCTAAATTGCTAACCGTTATTTATGCGGTTTTTATTACATATTCAAAATTGATTTCAAATCCTTGATAGACAAAGATTTGATGGAAGAATCATCGTTGCTGATAACTTTATCAACGAGTTCTTTCTTTTCATTTTGAAGATTAACCACTCTTTCTTCGATGGAGTTTTCAGCGATGAGTTTGATGACTTCGACGGTTCTTGTTTGGCCGATTCTATGCGCTCTATCGCTAGCTTGATTTTGCGCGCTATAGTTCCACCATGGATCAAGGTGAACAACGACATCAGCGCCAACCAAATTAAGACCCGTGCCGCCTGCTTTTAAGGAAATAAGCACAATTTTATATTCTTCGTTATCGTTGAATTCGTTACAAATTCTTAATCTTTCCTTCGCGTTAGTGTCACCAGTAATCATGAAATACTTAATGCCCATCTTCTCGATTTCATCTTTAACGATATTAAGCGCGGAAACAAACTGGGAGAAAATCAAGAATCGATGACCATCGTTAATACGATCGTTAATAATTTCTTTAAGCATCGTAATCTTTCCTGATTCACCTTCAAAATTATCCACGAATGTTGATGGATCGACGCATATTTGTCTCAATCTCGTAATAATGGATAAGACTTCCATGACCTTAGAACCACCTTCGCTTGATTTGAGCTCTTCTTTAGCTTTAAGACGGAAAGCATCGTAAATTTTTCTTTGTTCCGTGCTCATTTCAGTGGTCACAATCACTTCGTATTTTTCTGGTAAGTCCTTAAGGACATCTTCTTTTCTTCTCCTTAAAATGAACGGAGCAACTTTACCCTTAACAATCTTGTAATACTCTTCGTCGCTTTGGAAGGAATCTTTGAAATCTTCATAGTCTAATAAATAATGAGGCATTAAGAAGTCAAAGATACTCCATAAGTCGTAAATATTGTTCTCAATTGGTGTGCCAGTTAAGGCAATAGAATGCAGGGCATTAATCTGTTTGACAGCGTTAGTCTTTTTAGCATGCATATTCTTAATAAATTGGGCTTCATCAAGGATGCATAAATCAAATGTGAAATCTAAAAGATTTTCATATTCATTTCTTAAAGAATCATAAGAAATAAAGTAAACGCCAAATTTATCGTTTTTAATCTTTTTAATAATCTTGGCTCTTTCTTCTACAGTACCAATGATTGGGTAAACAGGAATGTCTTTAGCAAACTTATTGAATTCACTGACCCAGTTAAACACTAAAGATTTAGGGGAAACAATGAGAATTGGCTTATTGTTTTTAATCGTATTAATAAAGGCGATCGTTTCAATGGTTTTACCTAAACCCATATCATCAGCGAGAATACCACCTAAAGAATACTTATAAAGGGTCAATAGCCACTTCACACCATCAACTTGATATGGACGGAGTTCGCCGTTAATATTTGGTATTCCAACTTTATTTTCTGAGAAGTTCTTTAAATCGGTAAATACTTCATCAATATAAGAATCCATTGTTAAGAATGAGTCGCTCTTACCATAGGCTTTAAAAGCGTAATATAAAGGCACTTCTTTCTTTTTGGTGAGATTATTTTCTTTAATCAAGTCAAAGTCTTTGGCGAAATCATAGAACTCTTTTGTTTCATCGCTATATAAGTTAATGAAATTATTACCAATCTTGATGAATTTCTTTTTGCGTTTTAAGCCAACTAAAATGGCTTTGAGTTCTTCATCAGAATAAATGGAATTATCCACCAATACTTCAAGCATAGAGCCTTCTTTTTTGATGCTAATATTTGGCGAAACAAATGAAGACGTGCATCTATTTTCAAGGTCTTTAGCAAAGTATATTTCCGCGACAGAACGCAAATTATCAAGCGTGCTATTTAAGAAATCCCAAACTAAACCACCATCGGTTAAAACATGTTCAAAGAAACCATATTCTAATAATAGTTCTTGGTAATGCTTGATTTGTGATTGTTCATAGAAGTTGGTGATTTTGTTAACATCAACTTCTTCTTCGTTTTTATAATATTTGGTCTTCTCATAGAGATTATCTTTTTCATATTCGAAATAGGCTTTAATCTTCAAAGAAGAGACATTCATCATCTTTTCTACTTCATTAGATAATTCAAAATACTCTGGATATTTTTCAAAGAAGGAATATTTAAAGTTATCAAAACTATTTTTCACTGTGCTTAATGGATATTGCAAAGCGGAATCCACTAGATAGTTAATGTATGAATTATTGGTTATAGGTTTAACTTCGTTTGCGGATTTACAAATGTAATAGTTTCTAGTCAACGGAATATAGCCTTTGATTAAACCTTTAACGTCTAATGAGAAATCATCTTTCACAACAATCTTAATATCCATTGGGTCTTTACTAACGTGATAGACTTCGTTATTGATATATAAATAATCATCAGATAAAACTTTTAATAATTCATCAAGATAGGCTAACGATTCATCGTTTCTCAAGTCGATGAATGAGTTGTTGCTTGTATTCAATAAGAGTTTAATGATTTCTTGACTCACCTTATCAAAAGAAGGAAGACGGTGCACTAATGTTAGGTCTTTACCATATCTAAATTCTTCTTCGTTAGTAAATCTCGCTAAAAAGCGATCGATAGAAGGAATCTTGTATTCTTTTCCTTTAGCAATCGTTAAATTCACACTATAGGAAAATCTTGTATCTTCAAGATAGATTTTGATTCTCGCTTTAGTGGATGCATTAGCAATATCTTCTTTTCTAATCTTTTTAAACACTTCTTCTAATTCATAATCGAAAGCGGATTGTTGTTCTCTTCGATCAACATCGCTTATTTCAAAGGCAAATCTCTCGCTCATCGCTTTGAGTTGTTCTTGTTCTTCGTTTAGAAGCTTAGTAATCAAAATATTGAAGTGATAGCAGGGTTGTTTATCACGACA
Source organism: Bacilli bacterium (assembly GCA_017442875.1). GTDB lineage: Bacteria > Bacillota_I > Bacilli_A > RFN20 > CAG-826 > RUG14515. The sequence continues at coordinate 11,846 of JAFSPN010000057.1, read as the reverse complement.
TATATTACAGAAATAGTCAATTGAACCTTTGTAAGAAACATTGAATTCTAAAATAGGAATACGTGTGACTTTACTAAACAATCTGACATAGAAAAGAGGATGATTGTTCTCATCGTTTTCAATGCCATAGGCATACGCAAAATAGGCGAATAGTTCTTTTTCTTTTTCGCTGAGACTATCTAATTTGTAATGCTTTAATAATTCAAATACATCCATAATTAATTGGCCTTGCTCTTTTTTGGTCTCCTGATATTGTTATCCACGAGTTCGATAATATAACTAGCGGATGGTATTTTCTTACTTAATTCAATCGTTAATCTAATCGTTCTTTCATCGATGTATTCGTGCTGTAAACAAATGCCGATTAATAGTTCCGCAAAAGCGGGCATATCTTCTTCTTTTAATTGATCAAAATATGAATAAACGATTTGCACGTAATGGCTCTTATCATTGCTGAAAGGGGCAACTTGCAGGAAATAATTAAGTGGAATTTGTTTAATCTTATTCTCATCAAGTGGTAGTTCATCAAAGAATAATAGATACGCGCTTAAACGATTTTTCATCGGGCTATTTAACAAATCATTCATGTAATAACGGTGATTGACTTGGAATAAATAACAGCCTTTTAAAGTGATGATATCTTCAATTGTTAAGTCGTTATACTTAAGATATTCCACCATTACTTGGCTCGCTAATCTTTCTTCCGAATAATTATCTTCAGCGTGTTTTAATAAACTTGCTAGAACAAGACAATCTGGAGTTAAAAGAATGTGATATAGATTAGCCTTTTTGGTTTCTCCACCTTTTCTTTCGTAATCTCTTAACAAATTATTTTGATAATAATTATCCGCTTCATTGAGCATGGTGACGATGCCATCAGAAGCATCTTCTTTAATTTTATTAAAGCTTTCTTCGTTTTTCTTTGAGAAGAACAAAGGAGCGAGAATATCGCTTATCACACGCGCTTTATATTGTCCTCTTAAATAGAAAGGTAAAAGCGTTTCTAAGAATAACTTAGTTTTTTCAAGGTTGAATAATTGATGAGATAGTTTGCCCACTAAAGAGATATTTTCTGCACTTCTAACATACAAAAATCTTTCTAAAGAATCCTTGAATTCATTGGTGTTAGAAGCCGCCACAACGGCTTTATCACCCGCGGCTTTTGGATTGATGAGTTTGTGCATACTTACAAAAACAGCGTAGACGTGCTTACAAATACCTGCGGATTGACAAGTGCAAGAGATGTTGATAAATGAATTTTGATCAATCGTAATTCTAAATTGATATTCGTGGCCATCCATGATTGAGCCATAGCATTCATTTTCCGCGACATGCATATCTTTAATGCTATCTAAATATTCTCTTCCCATATTTTTTGTTTGTTCGTCAAATAGACCTTCATATAAGCCCATTGAAACAAACTTACTCAAAGATAAACCTTCGGCAACAGAAAGATAGGGATGTGAAAGAATAACTGATTTAGCGGCTTTTGCTTCAGCGAAGTAAATCTTGCCAACATCAGCATTTTCTCTTTTTAATAGCACTCCAAATCCGAGCGATAAGTGTTTTATGAGTAGAAAACGAGTGGTCATGCCGAAGTCCATTATACCAAAACATCAAAAAAGTGACTACACAAAAATAGTTTTTCGGATGTACTATTTGTCCTCTAAAGAGAGTAGAATATTTGTCGTATGAATAAAAACATCATTCATCGAATTACCAAAAACGCCATCATGCTTGCATTATTATGCACGATTGGCATGTTCTCACTTCCTTTAGGAGACAACATCAAAGTTTCACTCCAACTATTAATGGTGTTTATTATTGGTTTAACCGCATCATCTGTTATTGATGGAATAATTGTCACAGGCTTATATCTCGCTTTGGGATTATTTATGCCAATATACGCTGGATTTAGTGCTGGTATATCTCCAACATTTGGCTTTGTTATTTCCTTCGTTGTGATTGTTATACCTTTATATTTTCTAAATAAACTTAAAATCAAAAATCAGTTTATAAGAATGGGAATAGCGTGCGCTGTTAGTTTGATCATTTGCTATGCAATTGGCGCGTTATTCTTAATGCTTTATTTAAATCTAAGTATAGAAAAGGCACTACTTATTGCAGTAGTGCCTTATATTCCTTTTGATATAGCGAAGATTGTCATCGCTATACTTGTTGTTTCGCTTCTTCCTAAGAAGATTTAGGCTTTTTTACGAAGTAATAAGCCTTTAATTAATGCAACGACAGAAACGATAAGTGGTGTCGCAACAACAATCATTGTGGCGATATTTACGCTTGCGGCGAATGCGACTGGTAAGATACCAAAGCCAGCGTTGCTTGGTCCATCTAAGTTAACGCCTAAACCAACAAAGTATAAGACGGCCACTAAAACGGAAACGATTAAGCCACATAACGCTAATGGGAAGAGGAATTCTTTTCTCTTCTCTTCTTTGAGCTCGTTATAGTAGAATTCCCAAACCGCTAAGAATAAGCAGTTTACAAAGTAAACTAAGAGTAAAGCGATGCTGAAGAATAAGTATCCATTAACGAAATCTTGAATGAATAAGCCGATTGTAAACGCGGCAAATGAGAAGATCGCAATTAACATCCAGAAGGACATAAATGTGCAATATAAGCCTCTCGCTTTCTTGACCACTGGACCTCTAGAAGGAACTTCGTAAGGAAGTTTTTCTTGGAATTTCTTTAAGTAGAGTAAAGCGAAGACGCCTAACGCCACAAAGACTAAAGAATAAAGAATGGAATCAAGTGGATATAAAGGAGATGGAGAACCTTCCACCAAGGAATGAAATTTGCCCATGATTAGCATGACGATAATCGCCACAAAGTTAACCGCGGCAAAAGCTAATAACGCAAAAGCGTTTTTCTTAATGGATTTGACTCTCTTCACATCATCAACATTTCTAAATAAGCCATGGCATAAAAGCAAAGCCCAGATAGACATGAAACATGATAAGAATAAAGGTAGAGATCTTGAGGCATCTCTTAAAGCGGCATCCGCGGAGCCACTAACGATCGAACCAATACAATCTGCAAACGCATACATCGCGTTAAAGAATGTATAAGCGGAGAAAACAAAGAATACGATTAAAGCAATACTAACAATCAAAGATTGTTTCTTTTGATTTCCATTAAATGTGGAGGTAATAAAATTATCTTTATCAAAAAACTTTTTCATTAGAACTTCACCCATCTAACAAAGTCGCCAGATTTCCTTTCATTTAAATATAAGTGCTCTAAATCGAATTCACCTTGAATATTGTCTTCTTCATCAGTAATTGTGACCAAAGAAGCGCCAATTAAATCAAAGTTTTCATTGATGCCAACAGAAGCTAAACCTTCTTTCATAGCAGGATCATCACTATTAACATCAACATGTGCGTAATAAAGTTCAATACCGGTCTTAACACCTAAACCGACGATTAAGTTATCCCATTTAACGGTCCAGTCAACGTTATGAGCATGACCCATGAAAGCGCCTCTTAAATTGTGATCTTTCGCGGTATCAAGGAAGTCAGAAGCATATTCTTCATTACCGTTATCAGCGAACTCTTCTAATTTGAAGAATTTGTTGGTATATGTTGCACGTGCCTCATAAAGTTTTAAGTTTTCATCTTGTGGGATGTGGTAATAAGCAATACCTGGAACGGTTCCACCCGCAGCAGCGTGTTCCGCTAACCACCACTTTGTTTGATCTTGACGAATATAGTCGTAATCTCTAAATGGAGAAACGCTCGTTTCAGAGAAAGAAGCGCCACTATCTAAGTTAGAGATTTGCCATTTAACGGCAGAACCTTTATTACCATCAGCGGTTAAGTTAATGATGAAGTTACTTCTGCCATAAACATCATCATTTGGTTCAAAGTACATAGAGTTTTTCGCTTTTGCGAATCTTTGGCCTAACCAATTTGGATTGTAAATACCATGACGGTCATGGTTGCCCCAAATGGCAGCGTATTTAAATCCGTATTCTTCGGATTTTTGTTCAAAGTATTTTAAGAATGAATCAACTTGGAAGGCATTTGATAACATGAACATGTCACCAGTGAGTTCCACTAAGTCAATCTTTGCGTCGTTGCCTTGCGCTGCTTTGATATGTGCTTGGGTTTCAGCTAAAACTTTGTCTAAATAGTTCTTAGATTCAAATGTTGAAGTATTAGCGTTCCAGTGGATATCAGTTAATTGCAAGATGTTGAAGTTCTTATGGTACTTCATAGTGAAGACATAATCATCTAAGTGTTCAGCATACTTATTAACCTGACCACAACCGGATAAAAGAAACGGCACAAGTAGCAATGGCAATAATCTTGTCTTTTCTTTCATAAGAAAATATCCTTTCTTTACTAACTTGGAATTAAATTCCATACCGAGATTATATCAATCTAAGTTTTTATCGCAACACGATAGGCCTATACAAAATAAAAGAACTGTCAAACACCTTGTTTAACAGCTCTTATTGACCAAATTTAATTTTATTAATCCAGGACATATCTCTCAGTTTGAATGACCAGTTATGAGTTCCCACAGTGCCTGGAGAATTAATCCTTGCCCTATTATCGAGTTTTAAGAGGTCTTGGAGAGGGAAAATAGTCATCAAACTATTCATATTCCATATGGAATCAAATATCGCATTATATAAGTTTTTTGGATTATCAAACTTTCTGTTTAAGAAAGCGATTTGGTCTGCGTTTAGATTTTTATACCAGCCATATAATGTGTCATTATCATGGGTGCCTGGATAGACGATGGTATTACTCGTATCTACATCTGGGTCAAAGACACAAAATTCCATGATTCTCATACCTGGTAGATGATAATGATCTCTTAGTTCAAGAACACTATCGAATAATTCGCCTAAGTCTTCCGCGATAATCTTAATATTTGGATATTGACGATATAATTCATCAAAGAATTCATAGCGGGGTCCAACACGCCACTCACCACGTCTCGCGTTTTCATCTCCCGCTGGGATGACACAATATGTATCGAACGCTCTAAAGTGATCTAATCTCACATAGTCGCAATGTTTAGAAATATTACCAATACGATCAACTAAGAATTTATAGCCGTTTTCTCTCATCTTATCGAAGTTATAAATTGGTGTCCCCCATAGTTGACCATCATCAGAGAAGATATCTGGTGGACAACCACTGACTAAAGTTGGTTTGTGATTTTCATCAAGCATGAATTCGTCCTGATGCAAATAGCAGTCCACACTATCTAAGCCAACATAGAATGGGCAGTCCGCGATAATTTCAACACCCGCACTATGAGCGTAACTTAAAATCTTGCTCCATTGTTTATAGGCAATATATTGCGTCCAAACATGATAATTGATTTCATTTTTCAAATCATCTGAAATATCAGTAATTGACCATTCGTTCCAAGGCAATTGATTATTTAATTTTTTTAGAACCATGTATCGAGCGTAGTTCACACTCCATGGGTTTTCTTTTTTAAATCTAGCAAGATTATAAGTGCTCTTTTTAAATGCGCGTCTCAAGTATTTTTCTTTGAACGCTAAAACACCATCATAATCAACGGATGTGGAACACTTTTGATGATCTGGTACTTTTTTAAGTAGACCAAGGTCCACTAAATCAGATAAGCATATATAACGGACGTCAAGCGCTTCACTGCAAATAGTGACATATGGTGAATTGCCAGGACCGACTGGATTTAAGGGTAGTATTTGCCAATAACGGTAATGATGCTCTTTTAACCAATCGATAAATTGATAGGCATTAACAGAAAAATCACCAATACCATGATTGCCTGGTAATGAACTGATAGGAAGTAAGACACCAACATTTTTCTTAATCATACGAAATTAGTCTACAACATAATAATAAACCTTTGTTTAAAAATTGTAATTCTCATTTTTATGACTAAAATGTATGGTATGGAAATCATCAAGCTATCAATCGTTGATTTAAATACCGCTTATCGTCATAAGAAAACGCTTTTAGAAAAGGCCAACGATTCGCAAAAAGAAAAGGCTTTTAAGTATAAAAACGAAATCGATCAGATTCGTTCTTTAACTAGTTCCTATCTCATCAATAAGTTATCAAAAGAGCCACTACTTTTTAATGAAATGGGAAAACCATATTTCGCTAATGGGCCACATTTTAATGTTTCGCATTCTGGCCAATATATCGTCATTGCAGTCTCTAATAAAAGTGTCGGCGTGGATATTGAAGAAAACAACGAAAAAGATATGTCCGCTTTGATTCGCATATTTAATGAAGCGGAAGCCAAAATGATTAAAGAGCACGCTGATTTCTATTACTTATGGTGTGCAAAAGAAAGTTTAATTAAATGCATTGGAAGTTCAATCAATAGAATCAAAGAAATACCAGCTTTGCCATTTAATGGGGTGAAATCATTTAATGGGAAAAGTTATTACGTAAAAACATTTATTGAAGACAAACACATCATCTCTATCACCAGAGAAAGTGATGAGCCATTCGATATTAAAATCGAAAAGATTGATCAATTATAAGACATGACGGTAAATAACAATTACCGTTTTTCTTTCGGTTGAAATCTCAACGTAGTTTTCTTTGCCGAATAAATCTTGAACTTCGTCTTTTAATTCTTTTCTAGTGACAAAATATTTCACTTGGTCGCTTTGGACAAATGTAGAGAGTTTTTCTTTGCTGAACTCTTCGCTGAGATTCATATGGAATAGTTGAGCGTTAAAGTCTGGATAAATAATATCGACATCAGCGTTTAAATATAAACCTGGATAAACACCAAATAAGAATGTGCTTTCTTTACGGTCTTTTTCAGAAATGGTTTCTTTAATGTAAGTGATATCCGCTTTATCGCGTGAAAGATGACTCAAATATAACGCGGGATTAAACACTAATGAAAGGCAGAAAACACCTAGCATTACATAAGTGAGTGGATCGGCGGATTTCTTATCTTCATCTAAAAGATGATATTTATTGATTGTGATAACTAACGCTAAAGAGATGAATCCTGAAACAGAAATCAAATAATGAGCGAATAAGGCGATTAAGAATTGAATGATGAATAAGATACCAGAAATAGTCACAATGAACAGTGTCTCTTCTAGTGCATATTCTTTTAATTTAAAAAACCATAAAAGAATGATGCTCATAAATACGCCTGTGACGATTGCGCGGCTTAGCCACACAAGGACCACACTCTTATCAGAAGCGGAACCTAAATACTTAAAATTAGAGAGAAAAACAGCGTCCACCATTTCATTTAGGAAATGTCCACTATAAGCGTGTAGATATGCTGGCAAAGCGGTAATGACTAATGCTAATAAGCAAAGCGCAGCGTCTCTAAACATAAGGTCAATCTTCTTTTCCATAATGCGCTTGATTAAATAGAAAACCATGAATGCAAAGCCAAGCATCGCATCGCTTGGTCTGATGTTCAAAGCAATGCCTGCGCTAACACCGGCTAAAATACAGGCCATCAAATGATATTTATTTTCATTGCGTTTATAACCTTTGATATAGAAATAGAGCATCATCATGCCAGTAGAGACAATCAAATCAGCGTCGCCAGGGAACTGGGCAAAGAAAATATATAGGCCCATAAAGAACATTGCGCCCACCGCTATTGTCCTATTGTTCATCTCTAATTCTTTTAAAGCGAAAACAAAGAAAATAAGCGACACGCTAATGCATATACTCATAAAAAGGAAGATCCAAAGCTTCCCTAAATAGGCATATAAAAATGTGACGTAGAAGATATATAAACCCTTATGATCGAATATCTCCACATATGGCGTTTTGCCCGCCGCCATTTCCTTACCCATTACCACAAATGTCGCTGGGTCATTGTAGTAAGGTTGCATCGCAATGCTTGGATATAAAAACGAGGCTAATGAACAAGAAATCAAAACGATAATCATGCTCGTTAGGACACAAGCGGCAATAGTTACTAAACGTGGATGTTTTAAATAAAACGCTTTCATATTGTCTTTCAAAATTATAGCAAAGATGTTTATAAGCATAATATAATTTTTACGAGGATGCCATTATGCCTTTATCTACCAAACAAATTGTCATTATTGCCTACGCTAGTTATCTAGTTTTATTATCGATTATTACTTTTATCGCCTATGGCGCAGATAAAAAGAAAGCCAAAGACCACAAATACCGCACCAAAGAGAAAACATTGTTAGGTTTATCTTTCTTTGGTGGCGCTTTTGGGGGATATCCCGCAATGCTGATATTTAGGCATAAAACAAAAAGTGAACATTGGTACTTCACCGCAGTTAATCTTCTTGGATTAGCCATCCATGTCACCTTAATGATTCTTATAATATTTGTCTTCAAGTTTTAATAAATAAAAAGACCGTCGCTAAAGACGGTCTATATTTTATATAGAGAGGTTATTATTTGTCGATATTGATATCTTTGGAAAGCTCTTTTTGCTCTTCGTTGAAATCTTCGGCTTTCTTGATATCTTTTTTGCTAACTTTGTTTTGATCAGCATCTTCACCCATGTGAACAACGAGTTGATTGAATGGAATTTCAATACCGTTATTGTCAAACATGACTTTGATTTCTCTATTCATATCTCTTTGGACTTGATAGATGTCGTCTTCTTGGCACTTCGCTACAAATAATAAAGTGACACCAGATTCGCCTAATTCAGATACGCCTTTGTAATATGGGCCTTCCACGATAGCAGGAATCTTTTCTTTAAATGATGCGAGATTATCGGCGATAACCGCTTCAATCTTTTCAATTCTTGCGTCATAGGAAATAGAAACGTAGGCTTTGGCGAGAGATAACTCTTGTGTTTGGTTAATGATGGTTTTGATTTCACTATTATTAACGATTTTGATGTTATAGCCAGCGTCAATTAATTTTGTGGTTCTAATACCAATTTCTTTAACTTCGCCTCTCCAACCATCGATAATGACGATATCGCCAACTTGGAATTCGCCTTCAAAGACGATGAATATACCAGCGAGAATATCGGCCACTAAGGATTGTGAACCAAGGCCTATGATAAGAGTTAAGACACCAGCGGTAGTTAATAACGCTGTTGTATTTGCGCCCCAAGCATCCATCGTGAAGAATAAAGCACATAAGGCAATCGCCCATTTAAAGAATGAAACCAATAACTTAGCAATGGTCTGGCTCTTTTTCCCGCGGAAAGCAATTCGAGCAAAGTAATGTAAGCCGATCGCTAATGTCACCGCAACACCAACAATTCTTATTGTGGCTAACAAATTAGGAATAGCGTGTTCTAAGAAATAATCTGAGAACGCATTGCCAGTTTGAATTTGGTAATTCATTGGTTCAACGACCCAAGTAATAATCTTGTTTCCTTCATCATCTGAGGTAATGGTTTTACCAGAACCAAAGATTTGGCTTGAGAAGCAGAAAACAAGAATTGTGCCCACGAGTAATAAGGCATACGCTGACCATAATAATATGGTCTTAGTCAGTTTTTGTTTGTCTTTCATAAATAATAACCTCCTAAATGTTTATTTATTAGACAGATTCATAGAATTGGAATGATTCATGCAATATGGTGGTAAACGGCCCATTTTTCACTACCGTGTCTCCTGATCCACCAGTCACATCACCACTGGATACCTCGTTTGTTAAAGTGTAATAAACAACCGAGACTTTCATCGGATGATCAATGAAATCGTTTTGGAAATCAGATTCACTAACTGCTGTATCAATATAATCTGAATCCATATAGATGGTTGTATAGTTATTACCAGGTGATAATTGCGAAATTGTGAATCTATAAATTTTGCCTGATGCGCCTTTGAAATTTAATTCACAATCTGTAAAATCGTCTGGCGAACCAGAATAGACAAGTTGGAAACCAATATCTGAATTGTAAACAATATGATCATAGGTAATACGACCACCGTATATTTCATGTTCTTTGCCTAAAGTAAATGTCACGTCTTTAGTGAAAATAGGCTCTTCATAAATGTTTGGATCAATATTTGGGTTTAACGATTCATCAACATAGGTAAAGACTTTAATACTCGTATCATTGGCATTAATAATATCGTTAATATCAAGGCCGTCTAAAACAAAGACACCATACAACCATTCTTCAGTTTTGGTGTTACCTTCAAAACGTAACGAAGAAAGACTTTCATTGTCCTTGCAAATTTGAACATCAAACTCTTGATAGATTTTAGCAGCATCATCATATTCAAATCTAAGTGGTAGCGTGAATGATTGACCGCCGTCATCAGCGGTAAAATCAAATGGGGAAACAATATCAGTGAAAGTGCTAGTTAAGGCATTCGTGAATGTGAATGCCTCGGATTCTTCAGTAACATATTCATTAATTGAAGCATCGAAATACTTAAACACATAAGTAAATGTGCTAGCCCTCATTGAATATAGATAAACTTTATTTATTTCGCCATCGAGCTCTTCTTCTTCATAATCATCGATATAAAGAGTTTGAGGTTCGATTGTTTTATCTAGATTAAATGTCTTTTCGTGTTCTTGATCATCTTTGATGGTGAATGTGAAATCGCTATAGTAATTATAATCATCAACATAATCGAGCTGGATATCGAATGATAATGTATCAAAATTACCTTTTTTATCAAAGATAAGTTCATTAAAATCACTACTGAAACTGGATAAATCAAATGATAATGTTTCACCACTAACTGGGGTGTAATATTCGTCTGTTTCAGCGTCGTAATACTTTAATGAATAGGAATAGGTATTATTGATATCTAGCTCATATTGGTTGTAATCGACATATTGCTTTTCAGTTGTTTTTTCGAGGTAGATCTCTTTTTCAGCGCCAGTAACATCGTTAATGAGTAAGCAGAAACTAAATAGTTCATCATAGTCATCATCATAATCTAAAGTCACACCAAAGCGATGGTTCCCTAAATCTGGTATTGAATCAATAGCAATACTTCTAAATTCTTTCTTACCATTAGAGTTATCAGTAAAGGTGACTGTACCTGTTTCGATTGTTTCAACCACACCATTATTCTCATATCTAAATGTGTAATCATACGCTCTTCTAAAGTTAATACTGCTATCGTCGGTGAGCGCAATTGTTTGAATGTCTGTGGTCTTGCTCAAAGCAAACTCTTCAGACACTTCTTCTGGTATTTCATGATCTTGGAGAACTAAAACGAAATTATCAAAATAATTAAAATCATCTTGGAAATCTAACTGAACGTTAAATTCTCTAGTAATAAAATTAGCGGTCTTATCCCAATTGACACCAAACACTTCAGATCGTTCAGTCGCGGTATTGTAGAAAGTGACAGAACCGGTTGAAAATTCATACACGTCATCACCCTTTTTGTATGAAAATGCATAATCATAGGCTCTTTCAAAATCAAAACCAGAGGTGCTTTGATCTTGACTATAAACGCTGACTTCTTGATAGCCGTTGACTGGCTCTAATTGGAATGTGTATTGGGCAGATGGTCTTTCTTGATCGGTAAAAGTTAATGTAAAATCATTCAAATCTTCTAATTCATCAACAAAATCTAAATAGACGTCAAATGTTCCTTCTCTAAAATTCGCAGATCCGCTCAAGTAGAAATCACGCATGAATGAATTTTTATATGTCACAAATGTTTCGTTATAAAGTATTTGTCCACCATAACGGTTTTCGCTAAGGGTGATGTTATATTTATCGCCAAGAGTTAAGCCAGAGAAAGAACCATAATTAGATAAACCATAACCAAGATAGTGTTCCGAAACGTAGTTATCGTTGGATACCTTTAAAACGAATGGTCTAGTATTATCAAATATGGAGTTTGGATCATCGTCATAAAAATCTTTTTCTTCGTCAGGATTACCCGCTACAGGATT
>JAFSPN010000056.1 GCA_017442875.1 Bacilli bacterium | reverse complement strand
TAGCAAGCATTTGATTTGTGTCATCATATGCTGCCAAATAATCGTTAAATGGAAGGAAACTATTGTAGTTAAGTAATTCTGGAAGATTATCAAACTTTAGTCCAGGAAGATTGCGAAGCGAATACATGATGAACTGTAAACCAGTCAAAAGAGCAGGGTCACTACCTTCTTGCACAAAAGCCACAAGCGGGAATAACAAAAGAACCGCAATAGCGCCAGCGACACCAAGCGAAAGTAAGCCGCTAAATATTGCGCCAAAACAATAACGACGGTAAACGCGAGCGCTACTATACTTCGAATAATTGCTAGCCATAATAATCTTGTTTCCTATTATACGTGGTTTAATACATTTTAAAACCAAATATTTGATAGACCCATCATAGATTATTTAAGGAGTTCTTTCAATGATTTGATTTTTTGATATGGAATATCTTTATATTCATCGTCTCTATCTAGCAAGATAGGAACAATACCAGCGTTCACCGCACTAAGGCAGTCGTTAAGGGAATCACCAACATAACAAACATCTTTTTTATCACCCTTATAGTTAATCATCTCTAAAGCTTTTAATATTGGTTCAGGACTTGGTTTGGGGTTTGGTGCTTCTCTATTACCAACCAAAACGGTAAAGAAATCTTTTTGCATATCAAACTTCTTTAAAATGTCTCTAACATGAGGAACGTTATTAGAAGTCACAATACCTAAATCCGCTTCATCCATTCTTAGGTCGATAATCGTATCATAAGTATCATCATAGATACCGGTTAAATCGATGCTTTCTTTAGAATTGACATATAATTCGATGTAGTTAATGAATACACCCCATTCCTCTTTTTTACCACCAACTCTTTCATAACTATCTGGAATTGGTTCTCTCGTAAAACCTAAAATATCGTCCTCATTAAGTTTTATACCTATCTTTTCATAGGCCTTTTTAAAGACGTATTTAGAGGAAGGAAGCGTATCAAAAAGCGTTCCATCAAAATCGAATAAGTATAGTTGAAACTTTTGCATATTAGTCAGCGAGTGAACCCATTGGATCCCAAGGTTTTAAAACGATTGGTTTTTCTTTGAGGGCTTTGAGTTCTTCTTCGTTTAAGTATTTCTTATCAACGACCGCTTGGAAAACAAATTGATCGAACCAGGTGTTACTCATGATATAGTAACCATCTTTAGCTCTATCTTTGCCCCAAGAGTTTTCAATCTTCCATTTGCGGGGTTCGTTATCTTTAAAAGAAACACCAGTGATGCACATCGCATGATTCATTTGGGAAGCGCGATAATCTAAAGATTCACCTTTGTTCATCTTCAAATTGAGACCGAATGGAGTGTCTAAATCAAATCTTTGATCGTCCCAAATACCGAGTTCACGGTCACCATAGAAACCCACATCACTACCGAACCAAACAATTCGGTTGTCTCTTAATTGAGACAAGATGAGCTCTTTCATTCTGTCCATTGTGACACTTAAGTGGGTGACATCTTTTCCGCCCACCACATTGCCTAAATAGGCAACTGTATATGTTTTGCCGAATGGTTTATCTTTTGTTGGGGCGTTAATTAAGGAAACAAAATTATCTAATTCATCGCCTAAATATTTCTCTTTGAATGATAAAGGTGTAAAGCCTTTTTCTAAATGATAGTTACTATCTTTATCGGTGTATTCAAAATCAAACTTTTCTGGGATTAAACCATAGGCATCAGAAAGTAAGACATAAATCTTATTCAATAATTCATCTTTAAGTTTTCTAACAGCCTCTAAGCCTTTATTTTGATATAACTCTTTTGCTTCGCTGGCAAACTTACGAATATTAAAGTTGATGACTTGATTTGTGTCTCTAGTGGCACTTGAAGTATTTGTTTCTGGGAAGACGTTTTTTGGGCATAAGCCATACTTATTAACTAAGTTAACAAACATATCCCATTGACCACCATCACCAACACCATTTTGCAACAAGAATGTTAACGTACGATCATCATAATCTTTATCTAATAATTCGATAACGCTTTCTAATAAATAATTAGATTTTTCTAAACGATCATAAAAAGCTAAATAGCTTTGTGATAATTCAAAATTAGATAAATTGCATTTAGCGGCGACGATTTCACGGCACACGTTAGTGGCGGCAAAAATCCAACATCTACCAGAAGCTTTTTGATTAGCGGCAGGTAATGTTTTGATATTAATATCAAAATTAAAGTCCATTTCTGGATCAGCGTCTTGTGAAGCACTAATCTCATAAAGGGAGTTTTTGCTTAATGCGTGGCGAAGAATCTTGTTTTGATTATCGTCCACTTTTAATAATTTTTCTTTTTTAATTGGTTCCATAATAGTTTCCTCTTCTTATCGGTATTATTTTATTCGAAATAATAATTATTGCAAATAAGACGATAAAAAGAACGCTTTAGGAAATTATGTAAAGTGATTATCTATTAGTCATTATTTCAATACAAATTAATCTAAACTCTTATTCGTCAAGAATCTCTTTAATGCTTTATTAGCAAATGTTCAATATCTTTTTGAAAACAATCAAAGTTCTTGTAATGATTGTATCATCGTTTATGTAATTCTCTTCTATTTCAATCAAGGTAAAGTTAATTTTTTAAAAGTTATTATTCAAAGTTTCATAATAATAAATTCTTTTTAAATAGCGACATTACCATCACTGCAATGAACGAGTGTTGTAGGTACTGAATTGTGCCATTGGTTGCCAAGATCTATTAATCCCCATTCAGCCATAGTTCCTTCATACGAAAGAGATGTTAAAGAAGAACAGTTATAAAAAGCCCGATCTCCAATTGAAGTAGCGCTTTTTGGGATGGTGATAGATGTTAAAGAAGAACAGTTATAGAAAGCGCCATACGATAATTTACCGCCAGTAATAACTACCTGTTTTAGTGTAGAAGGCATGTAACACGATAGAGAATGGTTCGCATTACCGCTAGAATCATATGGTTGGTAAACACTAACAGAACCATCAAATTTAGATGAGCCAAAAACCCAGCCAAACAAAGTTCCATAATTCGCGGAGGATCTATCACTACCAACAAAAGGAAGTACCATAGATTCAAGAGAAGAACAGCCACTAAAAGCACCACTGGAAATGGAAGTAACACTGTTAGGAATATTGATGGATGTTAAAGATTTGCAACCTGCGAAAGAACCACCGCCGATAAAGGTAACACTGTTAGGAATATTTATGGAAGCTAAAGAGGAACAGCCGTTAAAAGCCTCGGCGCCAATAGCGGTAACACTGTTAGGAATATTGATGGATACCAAAGAGGAGCAATTATAGAAAGCATAATTGCCAATGGAAGTGACGTTTTTTAGTATAACAGATGTTAAGAACGAACAACTATAAAAAGCGCCATAAAATAATTTTCCACCAGTAATAGTTACTTTTTTTAAAGAAGATGGCATACAATACTTTTTTGAAACTTCGGTAGCACCACCGTTAACGGAAGAACAATACTGAATCACGCTAACACCACCACTATATGGTTCGGTACCAAAAATATAACCGAATAAGGTATCGTAACCAGCAAAACTATGTGGTGCTCCAGAACCAACGAAAGGAAGCACCATAGTATTTATAGAGGAACAACCGCTAAAAGCACCAAATCCAATGGAAGTAACGCTATCAGGAATATTGATGGATGTTAAAGATTTACAATCTTTGAAAGCGTTGTCACCAATGGAAGTAATGTCATCAGGAATGCTGATTGAACCGCCAGGAAAGCTTGGCTCAATTCCAACAACTTGGTTGTCGATAATTCTTAAGTATGATGTTCTTAATCTAAAATTCGCTACCAATATTCCTCCGCTATTTGAATATGTCCATATTCCTGTTTGAGGAATCTTAGTGCCGTTTAAATACCATCCATCAAAACAGTAAGAATCATCTGGATGGTTAGCGGTTGGAAGGGTATAACTATCTTCCCATCCAATAACCATTGATTCAACGTCACATGTACCTTCGCCAGCATCAAAGGCATATGTATTAATAACATTTGTCCATTTAGCGGTAAATGATTTATTGCTGGGATATTTCCAAATAGCATTTGAACTAATTTTTGTTCCACCATCATACCAGCCTAAAAATGTGTAATTTAATCTTGTGGGAGTTGGCAATGAATAAGAAGAATCATAAATAACCGTGACTTGGGTGGAATCAAGACTGCCACCATTAGGATTTAATGTCACTGTATATGAATTAGCATTCCAAATTGCGTATAAGGTTGCGTTGTTCGCAATACGATATGTACCGTTGATAGGCAATATGTTATCTTCATATTTCCACCCAGTAAATGAATACCCAGTTTGATTAATTGATGGCAAAACATATGGCTTATCATATATAACATTCATTGAATCAATAACATGGTTATGTTCTTCATCTACAAAACTAATTGTGTATTCATTATATGCAAAGTCGGCATATAGATCGATATCATCTGTCACAACATAGCCAAAGAATTTCCAGCTTTCATGAGTAAGGCCGTCTAAGAAATACCAATCGTTAATTGTATAACCTGCTGTTTCTTGTGACGTTGGTCTAGAAACCTTGTTTCCTCTAAGAACTTCTCTTGTAGCAATCACCTCGTCATCAACGTGAAAAGTAACAGTAAATACTTCTGCATCTTTAACATGACCAGCGTTTTGAGTTGTTCCATCAGAGAAAGTAACTATTAAATCACCATTTTCATCAATTTCTGTGGAAACAACAGACACACCGGTATTACCTTGAGCACCGGTTTCGCCCTGTTGTCCTTGTTCACCTTGTGGCCCCTGGGCTTTGATGCCTGTATCTTGTTCACCAATCCACCAGTTGCCGTTAGAACCAATGTATGGAGTTTGGCCGTCTGTACCATCTTTACCATCTTTACCATCTTTACCATCAATGCCATTTGTGCCATTTTGTCCGGCTGGACCTTGTTCACCTTGAGAGCCTTGAGCGCCAGTTTCACCCTGTTGTCCTTGCTCGCCTTTTGGACCTTGAGCCTTGATACCAGTGTCTTGATCACCAATCCACCAGTTACCATTGCTACCAATGTATGGCGTTTGACCGTCTTTGCCATCTTTACCATCTTTGCCATCAGCACCATTTGTGCCATTCTGACCAGCTGGGCCTTGTTCACCTTGAGGGCCTTGTGCGCCAGTTTCACCCTGTTGTCCTTGCTCGCCTTTTGGACCTTGGGCTTTTACATGAGTATTAACACCATCAATATACCAATATCCATCATCCCCGATATTAATAACAGGAGAATGACCATCTTTTCCGTTTTGGCCATCTTTGCCTCTAATAGATTCGAGCCATTGTTCATATGTGCCGTTATAGCCGTCATTGACCGCTAATTGATAAATAGCGTATCTAGCATCATTATTAGGGGTAAAACTTGAATTAGAATTATTCGATAAGACATCGCACCCTGTAATAGAAAGTCCTAATATAGACAAAGCAACAAAAAACTTCTTTAAAGATTTCATGATATTAATCTCCTTATTATATTGTTCTTCTTTATGATAAATATTGGAAGATTAAGAGTCAAGCACTTAGTGCTTAATCATCTAATGAAGGTGGATACTTTTATTTAATGTTTAAAACATCCTAATTGATAATTATTGCAAATAAGACGATAAAAAAGAGTATGATGGTCTTATGGATAAAGTTGAAAAGAAGTTATCAAGTAAAGTCGTCTATGACGGCAAAATATTCACTGTTACTAAAGATGATGTCTTATGCCAGAACGGGGAAAAAGCCATTAGAGAAATCGTTCATCATCGCGGAGGTGTAGGTATTCTTTTTAAAGTTGATGATAAATTCATCTTTGAAAAACAATATAGATACGCTCTAGAAGAAGAAATCATTGAAATGCCCGCGGGCAAACTCGAAGAAGGCGAAATCCCTCTAGAAGCCGCTAAAAGGGAACTTCTCGAAGAGACGGGATATCGTCCTCTTGAAATGATTCATTTAGGGGATAGCTATCCTACCCCAGGATATTCTAGCGAAGTTATTCACCTCTATTACTGCCCAAAAGCCGCTAAAGAAGTGAGACATTTGGATAGCGATGAAAACATCGATTTAATCTATTTTACATTAGAAGAAATAGAAAAACTAATCGCGGAGAATGCGATTAAGGATAGTAAAACTGTCGCAGCCATCTATTTATATAAATCTAAAATACTTGGTGTCTAACCAATCTCAATATCAGCGATCACTTGGTCGCTGTTTTTAAACTGCAGTTTATATAAGTCGGCATAAATGCCGTTTTGTTTCATTAGTGCTTCATGATTACCCATCTCTTTAATTTTGCCTTGAGAGATGACAGCAATTTCATCGGCGTTTTTGATCGTGGATAAACGGTGCGCCACTACTAGACATGTTCTACCTTTTGCAAGTTCAGTTAACGATTTTTGAATGAGCATTTCGGTTGTGTTATCTAATGCACTAGTGGCTTCATCTAAAATGAGGATTGGTGGGTTCTTTAAAAAGAGTCTAGCAATTGATAATCTTTGCTTTTGACCACCGCTAAGACGAACGCCTCTTTCGCCAATTTCAGTATCCCAGCCTTTTGGTAAAGAATTTATAAAATCTAAAATATTTGCTCTTCTAGCAGCCTCAACGACTTCTTCATCGGAAGCATCTGATTTACCATATAAAATATTATCTTTAATCGTTCCTCCAAAAAGGAAGACATCTTGTTGAACAATACCAATCTTTTCTCTTAACGAGT
Source organism: Bacilli bacterium (assembly GCA_017442875.1). GTDB lineage: Bacteria > Bacillota_I > Bacilli_A > RFN20 > CAG-826 > RUG14515. The sequence continues at coordinate 6,929 of JAFSPN010000056.1, read as the reverse complement.
TAAGAGTGTATTCACCAATATCGACACCATCGATATAAATATGGCCTTTTTCTAAAAAATAGAAACGGGGAATTAAATGGCATATCGTGGTTTTGCCACCACCAGAAGGTCCCACTAGAGCAAGGGTCTTGCCTTTTTCTAAGTGGAAGGAAACATCATCTAATACTTCATCGCTACCATCATAATGGAAACTGACATGTTCAAATACTAAATCACCTTCTAAGTTTGGACATTCTTTTTTTCCGTTATAAATGGTTTCTTCTTTTTCGTCTAATAAAGCAACAAACCTACGGAATCCCGCGGAAGCGCTTTCAAATTGTTCCATAAACATGATGAGTTGATTGATTGGATTAATGAACAAACCAACTGAAACGATAAAAGTACTGTAATCAGCGATATCAAAACCATCGATTCCTTTATAAATATAAAGGAAAATGCCACCCACTACTAAAACCAAAACATTAAAGAAGTCGGTAATAAACTGCGAAACCGCAAAGTATTTTCCCATTGAAGCAAAGACATCTCTTCTAGCGCTTATGTATTCTTGGTTGGCTTCTTCAAAACGCCTTTGTTCCGTTTCTTCGTTAGTGAACGCCTTAGTGACGCGAATGCCACTTATTGAACTTTCTAATCTTGCGTTAATCCCAGCGATAGCCTTTTTGCTTCGACGCATCGCGTCTCTAAATTTCCTACGAAAAAACCAAGTAACGAAAAATAGAATCGGAATAACAGCGAGTAATATTAAGCCCAAGATCCAATCAACAATCATTAAATAGGTAATTGCCCCAATCGCCGTAAAGGAAGCGATGAAGATGTTTTCTGGACCATGATGGGCTAATTCACTAATATCAAATAAATCATTAGTCATCGTCGACATGATGACGCCTGTTTCATGATTGTCAAAATATGAGTATGGGAGTTTTTGGAGTTTAGTAAATAAATCGCGTCTCATATCCCCTTGCATATTAACGCCCATGACATGGCCATAATACTGCACGAAAAATCTAAGACCCATTCTAACTAGATAGATTGTCACTAGGGTGACACCACCGATGATAATGTATTTAAGCTCCTCGTTTTGAATCCAATCAGAAAGCATTAGCCTAGTGATAATTGGATAGCCAATACCGATGACCGCGATAAAAAATGCCGCGAGCATATCAAGGGCAAATATGAGTTTATATTTTTTATAATAATGAACAAATCTTTTGAACATGTATTTTATTTTATAAGAATAAAAGAAAAGATGGTAGCGTTAAGCACCACCATCGTTTTTCTTACTTTTGTTGGACGAACATGTCTTTACCAACACCACACCAAGCACATTTGTAATCATCTGGTAAATCTTCAAATTTTGTGCCCGCTGGAATACCGCGATCTGGATCGCCTAAATCTTCATCATAGACGTATCCACAAGCTTGACATACGTATTTCATATGCTTTCTCCTTTATTTTATCTCTTCAAAATCCGCCGCTCCGTGTTTACAAAGTGGGCAGATGATATCTTCTGGTAATGTATCGCCTTCATAGACGTAACCACAAACCTTACAAACATAGCCTTTTTTCTTTTCGGTGTTTGGCTTTGGTTTGACATTAGCCTGATAGTAGTTATAGGTCATAGTCTCAATATTATTGATAATCTTACTTTCAGTAACTGTGCATATGAACATGCCGTGTGTTCCTAAATCAACATAGTTATCAACTTTTAATGAGAAGAAGGCGTTTACAAAGTTAGGAAGGACAACTAAACCGTTTTCACTTCTTAAGACTTCCTTGCCTTCAAACTTATTAACGTCTTTACCTGTGCGGAAGCCATAGTCTTGGAAGACGCTGAATGGGGCTTCGTTATTTAAACAGTTAACATTAAGAACACCACTCTTTTTGATGACATCATGGGAGTAATTAAGTTTATTGATGTTGACCGCCACTCTTAAAGGAGTATCGGTTAACTGAGAAACGGTATTAACGATTAAGCCGTTATCTTTCTTACCATCGTTACATGTAACGACATATAAACCATAGCCGATTTTGAATAAGGCTTTTGGATCTAATTCTGGCTTATTTTCTTCTTTGATTTCTTTAATAGCTTTATAGTCACTACTGAGAGCTTCCGCTAAAGCATCAATTTGGGCTCTACTTGCGTCGTTAAGAGCGGACATAATTCGCACGTTAGGTTCAACGAATGTAATGTTCTTGCTATTAGCGAATTTTTCTTTGATAACTTTCGCCGCCATAGGGGCCCATGTACCATTTTCAATAATGGCGATTTTCTTATTTTGATAATTTCTTTCTAACAAGTGAGCAATAAAGGTATCCATGAACGGGAAGATACCAGCGTTATAAGTAGTTGTCGCTAAAACAATCTTGGAATACTTGAAAGCGTCTTCCACGCATTCCGCCATATCGTCTCTTGCTAAATCAGCCACGGCAATCTTAGGAGTACCATTAGCCTCTAATTTATCTTTTAAAAGTTCCACTGCTTCTTTGGTATGACCATATACGGATGTATAGAAAATAGCGACACCATCGACTTCGCTTTGATAACTTGACCAAATGTCATATTGCTTCAAATAATGGCCTAAATCCTCTTTGAGGATAGGACCGTGTAGTGGGCAAATCATTTGGATATCCAAAGTTGCGGCTTTCTTTAATAAGGCTTGGACTTGCGCGCCGTATTTACCAACAATACCAAAATAGTATCGACGGGCTTCGCAATCCCATTCTTCATCAACATCTAATGCACCGAATTTACCAAAGCCATCCGCGGAGAATAGGACTTTATCGGTTGCATCATATGTCACCATCACTTCTGGCCAGTGGACCATTGGGGCAAAGACAAATGTCAAAACATGCTTTCCTAAGTTTAATGAATCACCATCATTGACCACCATCTTATGAGGAATCTCTTGATCGAAAAATTGCTCCATCATCTTGAATGTTTTAGCGTTACCCACGACATATGTTTCTGGGTATTTCTTCAAGAAATTGATGATGTTCGCGGAATGGTCTGGTTCCATATGTTGCACCACTAAATAGGTTGGTTTTTCATTACCTAATACTTGAGCGATATTATTGAGCCATTCTTCCGTGAAGTTTTGATCTACTGTATCCATAATGGCGATTAGCTCATCTTTGATGACATAGGAATTATAGGCCATGCCATTAGGGACGATGTATTGACCTTCAAAGAGGTCGATTTTATGGTCGTTAACTCCGACGTAGAAGATATCTTGCGTTACACTTTTTTTCATATATTTACCTACTTATTAAGCCAAGCTTCTAACTTAGCATCAATGTCGTTTACTTCACTGCCTTTGCAAGCAAATCCAGGTTTGATAATCGCGCCTCTAGCGCTGCCTTTAAGTTCCATTTCCGCTAAGCCTAAAGAACCTTCTTCGTTTGTGCAGAATGGATAAATGGTTTTACCAACGAACTTATAATCATTTACAAATGTGGCAACCACTCTTGGATAAGTTCTCCACCAGCATGGGAAACCTAAATAAATCACATCGTATTCATCAAGGTTTGGAAGAGGATTAAGATATGGAACACGTCCACCATCTTCATCTTCTTTTCTTGAACGTCTCACACATTCTTCATAAGAAGAAGGATATGGTTCAACTGGTTCAATCTTATACATCGGAGCGTTCTTTAACGCGCTGATTTTTTCAGCGAGAATTTCCGTAAAACCTTTCTTAATAATTTCGATTTGCCCATTAACACTGTTTTCACCAATACGTGAAAAATAAACAACTAATGCTTTCATATTTATTTCACTATCTAAAAAGATAGAATCCTTTCATCGTAATTATGACAAATTACTCCGCTTTATTAAATAGTTTTGTGTAAAATAATGGTATGTTACATAAAGAGATTTATCAGGAACAAAGCCATCTTAAAAAAGATATATCTAAACTTTATTTAGAAGCCTTTCCAGAAAACGAAAGACCACCACTAGATATCTTTTTCAAAAGTCTCAAGCAAAAAGAGATAACGCTTTTAGCGTTCTATGATGAAGAAATATTCATTGGCTTTACTTATTTAGCGATATATAAGGATATATGTTGCCTCTACTTTTTTGCGGTTGATAAAAAACATCACCACCAAGGATATGGTGGTCAAATAATTGAATTTCTCAAGAAAGAATATAAAGACTATGTTTTGATGCTCTGCTATGAAGAAGTTGATCCAAAATATGAAAATTATGAGGAGCGTGTATCAAGAAAAGCCTTCTATTACCATCATGGCTTTAAAGACAACAAAATAAAAACCAATGAATACGGTGTCATTTACGAGACCGCTTACATTGGTTCTCATCATGTTAGTTTTATTGACTACTTCACTATTTTTAAATTAGTGTTTGGTCCAGGCCATGAAACCTATGTTAAAGACGCGAGCAATTATTGAGCGTCAGTAACATTATTTCCATTTCTTCTTTCTTCTCTAGCGTTAGCAATAAGACCAGTAATACCACCAGCAATACCAAAATAACTACCGGAAAGATAGTTTAAGATAATGCAAGCGATGAGTAAGCCTTTGTTTTGGTTTTTGCGAGCGGCAAAATTAACGATTGTGGCTGGAACACCACAAAGAGCCATAATTAAGAAGAAGACACCCATAGTAATGGAAGCAATTTGAATAGCTAAGGTAATCTTTTCTGGATCTTCAATGCCTTGTTCTTTAAAGATTGGTTCTAAGAATTGCGTTAATAATGGAGAACCACTGGCAAATAAAATAATAGCTGTAACTAATAAAGAAGCAGCAGTTACGATGGCAAGAATACCACCAACGAGCAATAAGATTCTTGAAACTTTGCGCATACTTTTATCCTCCGCTAATAATTATAGCAACATATAAAGAGTTTACTAGTAATATTTACTAGTTCATATTAGGCCCAATTACCGGCTTTTATATATTCGGCTAATAAGTCTCTAGCGTAATATCTGGTTTTTAACGTTTCAATAACAGTTAAATGGTTACGAGCATAATCACTGCTATAAGTATCAGTTACTAAATAGTAAGTATCATAATTTTTAATGGTTGTCGGATCGTCTTTTAAACTTTGTCCATAAGGTGTCCAGCCTATATAATAATCGCTATGGCCCTTGATAAAATTGCTTGTTCTTAAATAATATCCCATGACCGAACAAAGCACGATTTCGTTATCAAAGGGGAACAATCCTGCAAGTTGCGCGTATGTCACTTGACCAGCGGGTAAATAGCCCGTTCCACGGCAAGAAATATAACCACCACCAAGCATGATGTCATAGTCACTGCTCCACTTTGTAAGTCCAGCTTCAAGATACAAATCTGCGATTTTGCTCTTAAGTTCAGTAGAATTCTTTCGAGATGCTACCGTCCCAACTGTATCATAGGCAAAGGCATAATCGTCGTGATATTTATCAAGAAGGGCTTCTGTAGCGCTATCATTGGGATAGTTGTTATAGGGGGAATTTGCATAAGAAAGATTAATAGCAACTGGCGTGTCCACTTCCACTACGTGGTTATTAACATCGACGTTAACAGTGATTTGATAAGTGTTTAAATTGTTGCCAGCACATTGAACGTGATAAACACCAGCTTCATCAAGTTCAGCATATTTTTGATGGGTATGACCTTCAAGAACTAGGTCAACATAATGGCCGCTGCTCAAGCTGAGATCATAGTAATCCGCTTCATCTGTACTAGCGGAACCATGGATTGAATAGATAATAAAATCACAATGCTCTTCATTTCTTAATCTATTTGATTCATCTTTAACTAATTTAGTTAATTCATCGTCTGTGGCAAAATAAATATCTTGCACTTTGCTGGAAGAGATGGAACTTAAGCAATTACCAATCGCACCGATAACTCCAATTTTAGCGTCGCCTCTAGTAAATGTTGCGGAAGGCTCTAAATAAGAGACGCGCGCTTGTGAGTACCTCTGCATGACATTGATACCAAGCATTGGGAAATCCGCGATACCAATATTTTCAATAATTACATCTTGGCCCCAATCGAATTCATGGTTGCCCACTGTCATAGAAACAAAGCCCATTTCGTTCATCCATTCGGTAACGAGATTACCTCTTGTATAATTGCTTTCAATTGAACCTTGCCACATATCGCCTTGTGAAATATAAATTGTTTCTTTATCTTCAGATAGTTCTTTAAGTGCGGTCGCGGTTTTAGAAAGGCTGATGCCTTCACCAGGGGTATCCAAGACATTGCCATGCGTATCATTAAATGGATAAATATTAAACGAAACATAGTTTGGTTCAACCGGCACAAACGAACTAGAAGAAGCATTTGAAGTACTCATCTGGCTTGATGAACTATTTTCTACGGAACTGGTAGATTGGTCATCGCTAGAAGAGGTGATTTCGCTTGATTGAGTATCACTACTTTTTGAGTTAAAACCACTCATAGCAAAAGGATTAAAAAACGAATCACACGCCGTGACGGATAAACTGATCAATAGTAAATTACTCAAAACTAATAATCTTTTTTTCATGCATAAGCATTTTAGCAAAAACCGATTTCATTTCAAGCCATTCACTTGAATACTTATTCAATAAGTGTGAAACTATAAAAGGTAAATAACATATGAAAAAAATAATTATTCGTCTTTTAGCTATTTCAATTGCCACCACTATTTCAGCGTGCAATCAACTTCCTATTGAAGCGTCTTCTTCTTTAAAACCTGAATCAGTTAGTTCTTCAAGAAAAAATGAAGAGAAGAGTTCTTCTAGTTCAAATAGTTCTTCTTCTAGCAAGAAAAGTTCTAGTTCCGCTAGTACGCTTGATAATAATCCAGTCACACTTTCCACTTCTAGCGGTTTATCGATTGAATTCGTTTCAACTGGTGCCGCTATCAATAGTGTGAAGTATGGAAATACAACAATTGCTAGTAATGGCTTTACCGTTGGTAGATGCGCTAATCGTAT
>JAFSPN010000055.1 GCA_017442875.1 Bacilli bacterium | reverse complement strand
TCTTTTGCTCACTAAAGCATCATAGACATCAGCGATCGCCATAATACGCGCTTCTAAAGGTATATCATCACCTTTTAAACCATTAGGATAACCCTTTCCATCCCATCTTTCATGATGATAATGGGCAACGTTAATAGCGATTCCTTCTAATGATTTGTCAGTGACATCTTTTAAGATTTGTTCTAAAATCTTCGCTCCTTCTGGAGAATGGGTTTTCATCACTTCATATTCTTCAGGAGTGAACCTTCCTGGTTTTCTTAATATCGCATCATCAATAGTGATTTTTCCTAAGTCATGCATAGGCGCGGCTTTGATGACATTTTGATAGAAAGAATGATTTAATTCTAAAGAAGGATCTTTCATCATCTCTTCAACGAGAAAACGAACAACATTACTTGTTCTTTTAATATGTCCACCTGTGGAATTATCTCTACCTTCCACCATCGTGGCCATTCCTAAGACCAATTTGTCTTGTAACGCTACTTCTCTTTTCTTAATCGTCGAGAAAACGACAAAGAAGACAATTTGAGTGACAATTAATATTGATGTACTTGTAATAACACCAGAAACAGCTTCAATTCTATCCGCACCACCATCATTACCGATAATCTTAAGCATCCATGAACCAATAGAATAGATGATTAAGACAAATAGACCAAATAACGCGGCCATAGAATGACCAAACATTCTCTTTTTATCTCTCTTAATTAAGAATGCATAATACACAAAGCCCACGAGAGCCCATATAACAAAGATTAATATCGATTCTTTAGCTAAATAATCAGAATTAACAAAATCATTAAAGATAACAGATATCATAAAGGCTATACCAAGCACTAAACCGGCAATTCCTGCAAGCATACCTTCTCTCCCACGATTCGCGTCACGACGCGCTTTAATAACTGTGATAATAGAGATATATAGATAAACGATAATCCCACAGAATGTGTTAACATCAACAATCCATCCAATTAACATTCTTCCAAAGAAAAGCATTAAAGATGTGACAATTGCGATAACAATAATAATATTTCTTGGATTATCGTTTTTATCTAATTTCGCAAACTGTTTTGGGAAGACCCCGTCCACCGCCATTGAATGAAGTAAATTAGATAAAGCTAACATATTACCGATGATGCTCGTTAAGATGATGGCTAATAAAGCGACGACAAACATCACTAAACCAAAAATGCCTAAATAACGATGGATGACATAGAAAGCCGGTATTCCATCTAATCCACTTAAAGAAGTTGAACTTGTTAAATATTCATACCAGTTCGCGTATTCACTTGGGAAGACGCTGATAGATAATTGACAAATAAGAATATAGACTAAGGCCGTCACTGTCACCGAGATTAAAAAGATTCTAAAGACATTTCTATGACGGAATTTAAAATCTTTAGATTGATGAGAGATACTTTCAAAACCAATATAGGCCCAAGGCATCATCCCCACCACTCCAACAATTTGGATAAATTCATTATTCCCATTAGGAGCGAAATCAGGTTTATAAGTATCTATTCCTCCTTGATGCATAACAAAAGCGACGATAAATCCCGCGATTATTAACGCGACGAATAAGATTACTAATCCTGCTTGTATAGAGGTAGAAACATTTCTTTTTAATAAACAAACACCGACGAATAATAAGAAGATTGTCAGAGATAACAATATCTCTCCTAACCAAATATCATATCCACCGATGGAATAATGGAATCCAAATTGGAATGTATTACCAAAGATATATCTCGCAAATAAAGAGATAGAAGAGACATTAGCCCATAATATCGCGGCATAAGTAATAATTAAAAACCATGACACTAAGAAAGCGTGATCTCCACCTAGGGTGTTTTTTGCAAATGTATAAATACCGCCATTGGAATCTGGGTATTTATTCATCATGTAATGATAGTTATACGCTAAAACTAGCATGATGAGCATGCCGATAATAATACCGATAATGCTACCAAGTGGTCCAGCCTTACTTAAAAAGGAACTACCCGTGACCACAAAAGAGCCCCAACCAATAGCTGTACCAATTGATAAACCTAAGGCTCCAAGAACGGATACTTTTTTCTTTTTTAATCTATCCATCTTTATTTAATGTTTTCTTTAATGTTATCTAACTGTGGAGCGCATGCTTCTATTTCTTCTTTAGGAATGGAAATGAAGATATCCACTAATTCTTCATCATATTTTGTTCCCGCTTTTTCCTTAATATTTGCGATGGCTTCTTCATGGGTTTGAGGTCTAGAGTACACTCTTCCCATGGTAATCGCAGAATAAGCATCAATAATAGCGATCATCTTGCTAGGGAATGGAATAGAATCAGCTTTTTTAAAATAATAGCCTTCCCCATCCACTCTTTCATGATGATATAAGATCCAGTCCGCAATATAATCAAAAGATTTAATAGGTCTTAATAATCTAACACCAATTTGAGGATGGGTACGCATTATTTGTTGCTGTTCTTCGGTTAGATTACCCTCGTTATTTAATATTTCTATTGGCAATTCTAATTTACCAATATCATGGAATAAGGCCGCATATTCTAAAGAGATAAGATTATAATCACCTTTATAATGACGTGGTAAATATTTATAAAAGAGTGTCATTAAATTTTTAACATGTAAACTATGTCCTTGGAGACTAGGTGCTCTTGAATCAATAACACTAATTAATATTTGAGCAATCTCAAGCGATCTTTGTTTTGATGTTTTAATTAAACGATTTAATAAAACAATGGCAAGTGTTACAAACAAACTACCAAAGAATAAGATAAAGGCGGTGACCACACTAGGATCAGCGTATATTGCAACATAGATATATCCGAGTAAAAAGAAGATGATAAGAATTAGTCCGATGATGATCATCGCACTATCTCTTTTAACCCCACCGGAAATAACATCTTTCATCCTAAATGCAAAGATAATATAAAAAACAATATTCGCTACCATGTTAATAGCGCCAAGCCAAATTAAAATTAAAATTAATGTTCCCATACCAATATCCTAATTACTAATCATTATAAGCGTATTTTAGAAAACGTTTATCTTTTTTTCATAAAATGATAAAAAATCAAAACTATGATAAATGTGACTATTTTGAGAGGAATATTGGCTTAAAAACTTCAAAACGGCAAGTTTGACAAAACCAATGGCGAAAAATAATAGCATACTGCCATCACCTATTCTTCTTGATATTAATGATTTATTATATGGATATAATAAGTGATAGAATCTATCGCTCTTTTAGTCGTAGACACGCTACAGTCTCAACATGTACCGAAATTAGATATGTATAGCCTTATACTCGTGGGAACAACAAATGATATGCCTTTTTCACCACCCGAAACAAAGTATGACGAGCCTCTTTAGGTGATTAGAAACATATCTTAGTTACTTGCAATACTTTTGATTTTTACTATTTGGTTTATCAGGAATAGTCATCTTCACTAAGCCATTTTCTATTGCGGGGTTGAGATACGATCCTCTTAATGTTTCTTTTGATTTTATGCCAAGTCTTTTCATTATTTCGTTCGCCGTTAAAGGAATGTCATAATCCATAACTTCTAGCAGCCTATTTACTTGCTCTGAAATGTTTTTTGATTCCTGGTTAACACTTTTTAAGGTTTCATCAATTGTCTC
>JAFSPN010000054.1 GCA_017442875.1 Bacilli bacterium | reverse complement strand
TTTTACCGCTATTTTTTATGGTTTGCAAGACTTTGAAATACTAAAATCCGTTTTCACAAAAGAAATGGCTAAGTAAATAGAATTTAGTCGTTCAAAACAAGGCATCAATTCTGAAAACTGAATTTAGTTTTTCAAGTTACACCTAAACTAACTCATTTATTGTTTTTCGTTTTAAAGGAAGACTAACTAGAGTTCTTCTTTTTTGCTCCGAATAGAGAATTTGCAACCACAATAATGTTGGAAATACATCTTATATTCTCTAACGATATTTAACGATTTTTCATAGCCGCCATTCTTCTTAAAATCAGCAGGTAACCATTTGACATTTTTGCCTTCTGATAATTCAAAGCCAATCTTGTTTAAATCTTGCGAATTTTTAAAGCGAGATATGCTCATTACAGTACCCACAAAATCAAATCCATTTTGCTCGGCATAATCAATTGCTTGGCCCAATCTTTTCCTAAAACAAATGCGGCATCTATCCATACCTTCGCGTTGATTTGCGTATGGTTCTAAATCAATATTGTAGTTTAAGTTATCATATGGAAATTCAATAACCTCAATTCCGCTGTTGATGTCTTGCAAATATTTTTTTAGTTCATTAAGACGACGGTTATATTCTTCTTCTGGATAAATATTTGAATTGTTGTAAATGATGGTTATGTCGAAATAATCTTTGATCAATTCATAAGGATAAGTAAAGCAAGGTCCGCAGCAAACATGAAGCAAAAGAGTTGGCTTTTTTCCAGCAATTTCGAGATTTTTAACCAATTTTTGCAGCTCTTTTTGATAATTAATCTTTGTTTCTTCCATAAATAAACATCGCATCGCCAAAGGAGAAGAAACGGTATTTTTCTTCTACGGCATGCTTATAAACTTCTAAAGTAAATTCTCTACCCATGAACGCAGACACCAACATAATCAGAGTCGATTTTGGTAAATGGAAATTGGTGATTAAAGCATCTACTGTTTTATATTGATAGCCTGGTTCAATAAATATATTTGTTGCTTCTCTTGTAGGTTTAAATATTCCATACTTAGAATAGTTCGCTTCAAGGGTTCTTACTGATGTTGTACCTATTGCAACAATACGTTTGTTTTGTGCTTTTGCGGCATTCAATTTTTGTGCCGATTCTTCACTTATTTCATATACTTCACTGTGCATCACATGATCTTTGGTATCGTTAACTTTTACTGGTCTAAAAGTGCCTAGACCGATGTGCAAAGTAACGTCAATTATTTCAACGCCTTTTGCTTTTAATTTATTGAATAATTCTTCAGTAAAATGGAAGCCTGCTGTTGGAGCGGCAGCACTCCCTTCATACTTAGCGTAAACCGTTTGGTATCTATCGTTTGAGCACAGTTGTTTTGCAATATATGGGGGCAATGGCATTTTGCCTAATTGATCTAATACTTCAAGGAATATTCCGTCATAAATAAACTTAAAAACTCTAAGTCCTTCTTCTCTTTCCTCGATACATTCAGCGATGAGTTTCCCTTCACCAAAATCCACTCTGGCACCTACTTTAAGTGATTTAGCAGGTCTAGTTAAGCATTCCCAATTATCTCCATCTAATTGTTTTAATAGAAGCAATTCGCAATGCGCGCCAGTTTTTTCTTTAATGCCTAATAATCTAGCGGGAATGACTTTAGTGTTGTTCCTAACTAAAACATCGCCCTCATTCAAATAATCGACGATATCATAAAAATACTTATCTTGATAAGTGTGGTTTTCTCTATTAACAAGCAAAAGACGAGAATGATCTCTTTTCTCGCTTGGTCTTTGAGCAATTAATTCTTCAGGAAGATAGTAGTCAAATAAATTAATATCCATTAAAAGCCTCTTTCATCCCCGAATTCTTTTAGAGTCTTTTCCATAAACTCTTTATATCTGTCTTCTTTAATGGCTTCTCTAGCTTGTTCCACTAGATGAATTAAAAACCTAACATTATGAATGGACATTAGGCGTTTACCAAATGTCTCGTCACAAATGAATAAATGTCTAAGATAAGCTTTTGTATAATTTTTACAGCAATAGCAATCGCAGTTATCATCAAGTCTAGAGAAATCTTCTTTATACTTTTCGTTTTTGATGTTGACGCGTCCATGACTAGTCATCAGAGCCCCATGTCTTGCTAAACGCGTTGGTAAAACGCAGTCAAACATGTCCACTCCTCTCATAATGCTACCCAAAATATAGTCAATTGAACCAATACCCATAACGTATCTTGGTTTATCTTCAGGTAGATATTTAATTGCGTATTCCACCATTTCAAAGAATTTTTCTTTTGGTTCACCAATTGATGTGCCACCAATGGAATATCCTGGGAAATCCATTTTAACTAGTTCTTCAGCACACATTTTGCGGAGATCTTCATAATCGCCACCTTGGACGATGCCAAATAAAGCTTGATCTTCTCTTTTATGAGCGTCTAATCCTCGTTTTGCCCATCTTAATGTTCTTTCGGTGGATTTCTTGACATAGTCATAGTCAGCGGGCCAAGGAATACATTCGTCAAAAGACATAGCGATATCAGAGCCTAACTTCTCTTGAATATCTATAGATACTTCAGGTGAAAAGAAGAGCTTATCACCATTTAAATGATTCTTAAATTCGACACCATCTTCGCTTATTTTGCGGTTTTCCGCTAAAGAAAAGACTTGGAATCCACCGCTATCAGTTAGGATAGGTCCATCCCAATTCATAAATTTATGTAGTCCACCAGCTTTAGCAACAACATCTGCTCCTGGGCGAATAGAAAGATGATAAGTATTTCCAAGAATTGTTCCTGCACCCATTTCTTTTAATTCTTCAGGGGATAATGTTTTAACGGTCGCTAAAGTGCCGACAGGCATAAACATTGGTACTTCACAATCTCCATGAGGAGTATGAAGGATGCCATATCTAGCTCCTGTTTCTTTGTCAACGTGTTTGATTTCTAGCCAAAAGTTTTTCATCTGCTACATTATAAATTAACCTTGAGTATAACTCAACAAACAAAGGACAGTTTTGTTTGCCTTTAGAAAAAAGTGAAAATTCGTAATATTTTACTTAATTTTTTTAGTTTTATATTGAGCGAGATTGTTTATTTAGTTATACTAAAAGCAAGAAAGGAGGAGTGTCTATGGCAACCATACTTCCAGTATCAGATTTAAGAAACTACAACACTGTTCTCGAACATGTTTCAGAAGGAACTCCAGTTTATTTAACTGTGAATGGTAGAGGTCGATATATCATCAGAGATATTGCGGATGAAAATGAATATGAAAAAATGAGATCAATGTTGCTTTTAATGTGTGAGCTTGCAAAAGGTAAACAATCTGCCGAACACGAAAAGCTCTACACAATCGAAGAAGTGGAAGAATATGTCAAGAAGACAATAAATGAGTTATAAGATTACATTTTCAACTGTTGCGATTGATGATATCGGTAAAATGACAAACGAGATATATATCGCTTGTATGGACAAGAAAACAACAGAAGAATATGTAAGAAACTTTCTCAAAAAATATACGATAAAAGTGTTTTCCCAGAATCTGGAACACCACTGCTATTTTTAAAACGAGCGACTGGTTATCGTTATATTATCTATAAGTCTTATTTGGCATTCTACCGTATCAAGGGGAATGAGATAATAGTCGAAAGAGTGTTGTTTGCAAAAAGCAATTACTTCAACGACTTGATTATAGAGGAAAATTAAAAAAGTTCGGAATAAACCGAACTTTTTATTTGCCTTTTTGCAACTATTTGAGAATCAATTTTCTTAAATTAAGAGCGCCCTTGCCTTCATAAAGGAGTGTGACTTGATCTTTTTCTCCGCCTTTTTCGATTGGGAATTCAATCACAGCCTCGCCAGCAAGTTTAATATCTTGAGCAGCTTCTTTATCGCCGTATTTCAAGAAAAGCTTACCATTCGCTTTGCCATCGAGCTTGACACCAAAGCATTTGGTTTCTCTTAAATCGAAGTACTTGTAAGTACAAGAACAACCATCATTAAAGTTTCTGATGTATTGGTTTGGTTTTTCTTCTCTATCCTTACCTTCTTGGGTTAAGAAAGGATCTTTTCCATGACCAGATTTGAAGATTCCATAGAATCTATTGCCATTCTTTGCTCTTAAACCGCAGCAGATAGAAGCGAAATATTCGCCTTGACCTGGTAATGGTTTACCGTATAAGCCTTGAGATGTTCTTTCAGCCTGTTTGAAGGAGCCATCTTTTTCCATGACTAATTCTTCTGCGAAACCTTGTCTAGAGAATTGGCACTTATTGGTTTGTCTGTGCGCAAATACATAGTATTTACCATTGGCTTCCACGACTGAACCGTGGGTATTACCTGTGAAATCACATGCGGATTTTGGATCCTTGCAATCTCTTAAGCCAATATCACCATTAGACACTAATGTGCCACCCTTCTTGAATGGGCCTTTTGGTGTATCGCCAATGCAATAGAACAATTCATGACCGGCTTGTGATGAATATATAAAATAATATTTACCATTGAATTTACGCATTGAGCTCGCTTCAAAGAAGGCGTGCATACCATATTCGCCATCTTTATCGCATTGAATGGATGGAACCGTGGTAATTGGTTCACTAATAACAGTGAGCATATCTTTAGGATCAAGTTCAACAACTGCACCACCGAGGATGTTTTTAGCGCTTAGTCCTAAAACTGGATAGAATAAAGCGGAACCATAATAGAGATAGACGTGTCCGTCTTCTACGAAGACCGCTGGATCAAATGGAGCGTAATTCTTTTGCCATTTTCTTAAATCGACTTTACCATGGAATTTAAAAGGACCGGCAGGATTGTCTGCGACTGCGCAGCGAATAACCCATGAACCTTTTGTAAAGCCAGGTGCTGGTGAATAGTAAATATAATATTTACCATCTGGGCCTTGGCAAACGTCCGGAGCATAGAATTGAATCTTAGCCTTGTTTAATGGGTCATCAGTTTTTTTCCAAATGACACCTTCATAACGCCAATCAGATAAATCATCAACTGGTGCTGACCATGTAACATAGTTGTTTAAGCAGAAACCGCTGCTTCCGAAACGATCGTGTGAACCATATACATAAACGCGTCCATTAAAAACGTGTGGCTCACCATCTGGGATGTACTCAAAATTTGGTAGATACGGATTAGTGACTACTTTTTTCATTATAAAATCTCCTAAATGTACGATTTGATTGTACCAATCAGGAGGTAAACTAAAAACAATTAAGTTGCTAATAGCAAGTGATAATTATGGGATTAAAGGACTTTGATAAAGTCTTCTTTTCTAGGCTTGACGCTTGATTGAGCGCCCTCGCTTGAATAACCAAGTGCACAGCTACCTACGACGCAGAAATCATCAGGAATGC
>JAFSPN010000053.1 GCA_017442875.1 Bacilli bacterium | reverse complement strand
TTGGATTAATAAAGAAATTAGTAAATATAGTGATAGGGGAATTGTTCTATATGACTATATAAGCGAAGCCAATATGAAAGCTTTCTTTAAGGAGGTCATTTAATATGAGAATCCTTAGAAATGTTTTGCTTTATATCTATTTTGGTTTAGTAGCCATTGTCTCTTTACCATTCTTATTTGTAGAATTAAGAAATTTCTTCTCTTTCGAATTTATGAATATGAATAGTCCTTTCCTTAATGGATTAGCGTATTCTTCAAGAAGTATCTATTTCTTACTCATGCTCGCTTTAGCGGTATTTACTATTCTATTTATCGCTAGTAAAAGAAAGTTCTGCATCATCTTATTTATTACCGCTTTAGCGTTATTTGTTGGCGCTCTTCTTTCCTTAAAACTATATGAAAGTTATATTTCATTAATATTAATTGGTGTTACTTTCCTTCAATTAGTCTTTATTTCTATTGGTTTCTTTAAGAAAGAAGAAGAGAAAGAGTCTTGTCCAATTAATAAATAAAAGAGCAAAAACTAAATCTACGATATAAAAAAAGAAAACTACGCGCCTACAATTGCTGTTTGATTTTGTATAAGCAAAATATCATTGTTAGGAGATTAACATATGAGAAAAAGGAATTTGCTTATATTATCATCATGCATTATTTCATTTTGCTTAGCGGCTTGTAATAACAAGAATAATGACAACACAAGTAGCGAAGTAAAAGAAAATATCCCTGAAACAGAAAAGGCCAATCGAAGTGACTTAAAATATGTTTCAGAATTAGATAGCTATAAAAAAGATGACTGGAAAGGACATTGGATTTGGGCCACCAGTTGTTTTGAAGATAGTTATGTCGCATTTAGAAAGACTTTCAATTTAAAAGAAGCTGTTAGTTCCGTTAAAGCATACATTTCCGCGGAATCTAAATATTTTATGTGGGTTAACGATGAACTAGTGACAATCGATGGCTCTTTAAAACGTGGACCAACACCATATGATTCATATTATGATGAAGTTGAAATCAAGAATTTAAAACAAGGTGAAAACGTTATTACTATCTTAGTGGCGTTTAATGGTAGAAGCGGTGACGGTTCAATTAATCCTACATTGGAAGATGAAGATGGTATTATCTCTTCTAAGGCCGGTTTACTATTTGAAATGCAAGCTGGTGACACCTTAGTTAAATCAGATAATTCTTTTAAAGCCAAAAGAATAGAAGCTTATCGTAATAAATTAAATGGTGGTAAAGATTACGTCTCTTATACCCAATCATCAATGCTTGCGGAAAGAAACGTTTTCTATGATGCAAGAGCGGAAATTGGTGATTACACAAAAAGTAATTTTGACGATTCTTCTTGGGATAACGCTAAATCAGTAGCAAAAGCTGGATATTTACCATTTGGCGATTTATATTTAGCGCCAACTAAACCAATTAAATTCCATGAAGTCACAGACTTTAGCAACGCTAACGAATACGTTGGAAAAGCTTTAACAGAAGATACAACTCTCGCTTTAAAACTTCCTACTGATATTCAATTCTCTTGGGTTATCGATGTTGACGCCAGTGCTGGTCAAAAACTAACTTTCTATACTGACTCTTATCAATTTAATGATGGCTTACAGTCCTTTAAAGACACCTATGTCACAAAAGAAGGTAATCAATATTATGAAAACTATCCTTGGAGAAGCGGATATACATTATTCATCGAAGCTCCAAAGGGTGTTAAATTCAATAAACTCGCTTATCGTATGAGCGAATTTAATGGGGAACTTATGACTCCATTTTCTTCTTCTGACGATAACATTGATACGCTTTGGAGGAAAGCGCAAAACACAGTAAGAGTGTGCATGCGTGATTCATTCATGGATTGCCCTGATCGTGAAAGAGGACCATATATGGGTGATGCTTCTAACCAAGTTGACGCTGCATTATATTGCTACGATCAAGGTGGTTTAGACATGATTAAAAAGTCAATCTTAGCGTGTGTTGGGTGGGTTAAAAACGATAACGCCATTCCAAGTCGTGCTCCTAGTGTCAAACCACAAGAAATTCCAAACCAATCATTAGCTTTCTTAACCAGTGCTTATCACTATTATGAACATTCTGGTGATAAAGAAACGATGACTTCTTACGTTAAAGCAGCTATTGAATATCTCAAATTATATAACATGAAAGACGGCCTTCCAGTTTACCGCGCTGGTAGCTGGACTTGGAACGACTGGGGTTCTGCTATTGATACCGATTTATTGCAAGTAGGATTCTATTATTACGCTTTAAGACTAACTAAACAATTAGTGGAAGTTCTTAAGCTTAACCTTGATATCTCTTTCATTAATGAAAGAATGACTTCTATGAAAGCAAATTATCACGATGCTTATTTCACTAATGAAGGCTTTAAATCATCATCTTCTAAATATATTGATGACCGTGCTAACGCATTATTGGCTCTCTCCGGTTTAGCCGAATCTTCTGACTATGAAACAATCATTAACGTTTTAACTAAAACTCGTGAAGCCAGTCCATTCTGCGAAAAATACGTTTTAGAAGCTCTTTGCTATATGGGTAGAATCGATTTAGCTAAAGAAAGAATGCTTCTTAGATATGATGGCATGATTAAAGATAGTAGGGACACCCTCTATGAAAAATTTGATCTCACTGATGGTACATTCAATCACGCTTGGACTAGTGGTCCAATCTATATCATCAATCGCTATATTGTTGGTTTAAGACCAACCAAAGCGGGATTTGAAGAATATGCTTTGACTTTGACAAATTTATTAGATTCGTTCAAATGTTCTAACTTTACAGTTAAAGGCAATATTGATATTGAATTAAAGAATAATAGTGGTGTTAAAACATTAACTATCACAAATATTGCCGCTAAAGGTGAAATTACTGTTCCTTCAAGCTTAGGAAATAATGTTTCCGTTAGTGGTGGTAACTTTGAAATCAAAGATGGTGATTCTTCTAAAATAGTGACCATTAATGAAGCTAAAACTTATACGATGACCATTAAATAAAATCAAAATATAAGATTAAAGAAATTAAAGGCTATTTAGCAATTAGCGTCAGTAAAAAATAAGTTTACGCGACCTAAATTGTCAAAATAGTCTTTTTTCTTAAAAATGGAGACAACTTGAAAAAGGAGATTTAATATGAAAAATTTGAAAGCCATGGCTTTTGCTACTCTTGCGCTTGCTTCCCTTTCTTTAAGCGCTTGTAATGGTTCAGCCAAAGAAGCCAAAATTAAAGGCATTTATTTATCACCAGCTGAGATGTCATATAGCAATATGCGTCCACAATACAATTACTATTTGACAACATTCACCCAAGAAGAATTAACATTATTCGAAAATAACACATATTGCTTAATCGTTTCTTCCAGCCAATTCTCTGCTGTTGTTCTTGATGAAAACACACAAGATTTCTCTGGTAATGAAAGAGCCAATTATCTTTATAAGTTCTATGGGGAATGTGAATCCGCTGTTAACGATATCGATGAAGATTTACTCGATGTCACATTAAAGAGTGTTTCTAGATACGTTGCTTCCTATGACCAACAATATTGGTTAGATACCGATAATTGGACTGAAGAAATGGGCAAAAAAGTCATCCCACCAAAGGGCTATGACACCACAACTGGTCAACCAATTCCAGATACAGAAGCAGCGCCATGGAGTGCTAAGCAATATCTCGATAGCAAACAATTTGCTTCAAACGTGGAAATTCAAGTCAACGTTAAGACATATAGCTTTGATTTCACTGAACTAAAATTTGCGGAAGCAAAATAATTAGATAATATGGATAAAAAGAGATTATTTGGCGGCCTAGGTGTCACAATAATCTCTCTTTCTATAATTGCTTCGTTTGGCACAAAACTTGCCTACGATAGAGAGGGAGACGTTAACCTAGCCTTAAAAATTACCGCCCCAACGATGAAAGGGGACGAAAATACTGAATACTTTAAAAGCGACTACGAGAGTAAGGAAGCCATGTATGCCGCTTTAAAAGATTACAACATTAAAGCCCAAGTTGAAGGCACTGTTCTTTTGAAAAATAAAGATAATGCCTTACCTTTAAAAGCGACTGATAGAGTCACATTATTAGGGAAAGCTTCTACTAACCCTGTGTATCATGGGGGTAGCGGTGGCCCAATCAATTATCAAAGTAAATCCTTAGTGGACGCTATTAAAGAAGGTGGCTATTCCTTTAACGAAGAAGTGAGTAACGCTGTTAAAGCCGTTAATGTTAATCACGATAAATTTGGTAATATTGGTGAAGTCGATGTTACAACATATAACGGAATATCAACTAGCTTTGCTAGCTATGATGACGCCGCTATTATCGTCTTAAAAAGATTCGGCGGTGAAGAAGGTGACTTAAACCATGGTTTACAAGACTTATGGGAAAAAGGCCCACACATTAGAGAATTAGCCCTTCATGATGAAGAGAAAGACGTTTTAAATCTTGCGAAAAACTCTTCTTTCAAGAAAAGAATCGTCATCATCAATAGTGGCTATCCAATGGAACTTGAAGAACTCGATAACTATAATATCGATGCCGTTTTATGGATTGGTTATCCTGGTAGTTTCGGTATGTATGGAGTAAGCGATATCTTATTTGGTAAAGCTGATCCATCCGGAAGACTAGTTGATACATATGCTTCTAACTCACTTAGCAGTGCGGCTATGCAAAACGCTGGTGACTTTAGATTCTCTAATTTAACTGGTTTATACAAAAGAGAATACTTAATTTATGCCGAAGGCATCTATGTTGGTTATAAGTATTACGAAACACGTTATAACGATTTAATCTTAAATCAATTTGACGCGGATAATGAAAAGGGTATTTATAACTCTCAAGGTGGCAAGTGGAACTACGCTGATGAAGTGACTTATTCATTTGGTGACGGCATGAGTTATGCTGATTTCACGCAACAAATTGAATCGTTTGAGTGGAATAAAGACACTCACGAAGTAACCGCTAAAGTTAAAGTTACTAATAATGGCAACGACAATTATTCTGGTAAATCAGAAGATGTCGTCCAACTATATGCCCAACTTCCTTATGAAGCTGGTCAAGCCGAAAAGAGTGCCATTCAACTTCTTGATTTTGCCAAAACAAAAGAACTAGCAAAAGGTGAATCTGAAGAAGTCACATTAAAGTTCTCTGATTACTATTTTGCCACTTACGATCAAAACGCCGTCAATGGTGAAGACACCTCCTTAAAAGGTTGCTACACATTTGATGCTGGAGATTATTATTTCGCTTTAGGTAACGGCGCTCACGATGCCTTAAACAACATTCTTGCTAAGCAAGGAAAGACAGGTATGTATGATGCCGCTAATAATCCAGTTAGTGGTGACGCTAGTAAAGTCCAAGTCGTTAATTTAGCGGCTTTAGATAACAAAACATATGCTAAATCACCATATACCGGTGAAATCGTTTCTAACTTATTTGAAGATCGCGATATCAACTCTTTCTATGACACTGATGTCGTCACTTATTTAACAAGAAGCGATTGGAAAACTTTCCCACAATCATATACAAATTTAGAAGCCACAGAGGAAATCAAACATTTAATGGAAGATTCGTTATATGTCAAACCTGCTGATGCTCCAGACATTAAATCTTTCAAACAAAAAGTCGATAATGGCATCAAATTTGTCGAAATGAAAGATGTCGAATTCGATGATCCTAAATGGGAAGATTTTATCGATCAATTATCCGCTGGCGAATTAGCACAAATCGTCGGTGATAAGATGGCTATGGATGCGATTAAATCCATTTCTTTCCCAGCTTATAGTGGTGGAGATGGACCAGACGGTCACCAAGTGAGTAACGTATTATATGTTAATGAAATCGTCAGTGCTTCTACATTCTCTAAAGAATCTTTAGAAAACCGCGGCAAATTCTTCGGTGAAGAATCATTGTGGTTAGGTTTCAAACACATCTATGGTCCAGGCGCTAATATTCATAGAACACCATATTCAGGAAGAAACTTTGAATATTATAGTGAAGATGCCATGATGTCATTCTTATGCGGCCAAGCCCAAGAAAAAGGCATGGTCGAAAAAGGCATTGCCGGCATGATCAAGCATTTCTGCGGCAACGATCAAGAAACAAATAGACATGGTGTCGCCACTTTCTTAACTGAACAAGCTTATCGTCAAGGACCATTAAAAGGTTTTGAAGGCGCTTTAGCTCATGGTTCATTAGGCACTATGACTGCATATAATAGAATCGGTTGTATTCCAACGGCCGCTGACTATCAAACAATGACTTTAGTCTTAAGAAAAGAATGGGGCTTTAAAGGCATCAACATGACTGACTCCAGTAAAGATGCCTCCTCATATATGTCCACTGCGGATTGCTTACACGCAGGCACAAATCAATTCAATAATGATAAGGATAGGGTAGGCGAAGCAAGCGCTTTATTAACCAAAGGCAAAGATGGCTATATTTGGCAAAAATTACGTGAAACTGCTCATTACTATTTATACGCCATGAGTAGAAGTAACCACATCAATGGTTTAGCGCCAGACACCGTTGTTACTGACTTCGTTCCATGGTGGAAACCTGTAACTGTTGCCATTGATATCTCTTTAGGTGTCATCGGCGCGGGATTAATTGGTCTATTCGTCTTCCTTTCATTAAGAAAGAAGAAAGGAGAATAAAGATATGAAAATATTCAAAGATTTCTTTAAAGATCGCTCATTAGGCTTCTTTATTGCTCTAGCTGGTGGATGCTTAGCTATCATCGTTTCAGTCATTTATCTTGTCTCCTATTTATCAATTTATGTTGATAAGATGGACCGTGTATTCTCCATATTAACATTCTTATGTGCTTTATTAGGTGGCTTAGTCGTCTTAGTGGGCGAACTATTAAGAATTGAATACATTTCCATGGCTGGACCAGTTCTTCTCGCTGTGGCTCTTGCTAAGCACAGCGTGGAAGCAGCTTATCCAATCGCCGATATGGGAACTGGTGTTGTCTTCTTTGGTGGTAACCAATTATTCGCTGTCTTATTCATCGTTTTAATTGGCATTGTCTTCCTCACCGTTTTAGTGCCAACATTCCTTAAACACAACAAGCAATAATAAATTTGCGCAATAAATAAAAAAGGTTACGCGACTTAGTTTGAGAGTCATACGCGTAACCTTTTAATATACTAAGCGAAAACACACGCACGAAAAAAAGTGAAAAGGAAATCTTTTGTGTGTTATTCGTATGGAGGAGTTATGAAAAAATTATTAACAACTTTATGTGTCTTCGCAGGCTTAATGTTAACAGCTTGTGGTGGCGCTAACAATGAATCAAAACCAGCAGATGGTTCTAACGGCGGAGATTCTCAACAACCAGCCAGTACAGATTCTTATCAATTCTGGGGCAAATTAGAAGAAGGCGGAAGCTTTGCTTCATTCACTGATGCCGCTTTCTTATTAAACCTTGATGCACAAGGCAAAACAACATTAGATAAGTACAACTTTGCTTCTTATGATGCCTCTCCAGCTGCTTCAAATAAGAGCTATAACGCTTCTTATATGTCCGGCACATGGAAAGCCGTCCAAAAAGAAGGCGTTGATGCTTTACAAATCAAATTAGCGTTCGTTGAAGAAGATGGTTCTGAAAGTGGCGCAAGCACATATTACGCTTATGAATCCGATGGCGTTTACAGTGTTGATCTCACAGTGGCCTTAGTCAAAGGTCAATCATTCACAAGAACAGTGGAAATGACTGGTCAAAAAGGTCAAAAATACGCTGACGCTGATGCATTCATTCAAGCTTATAAGAAAGAATTCGTCGAACCAGAAAACGTTCTTAAAGTTAATTCTAAAGAAAATGGTGGTGTCGCTTATTTCCAACAAGATGGTAAGGTCTTAATCTACGTTGGCACAAATAATGTCGCTAATGGTACATATGTGAAAACCGCTACTTCTTTAACGTTAAAGATTGATGATAAAGATGTTCCAGTTACTCTTACCACTGAAAAAGGTTCTTTCACCTATACATATGATTTAGCGGGTTATCAAACAATTGACTTAGTCTTCGAATTCCCAATCGCTGATTTCGCTAAATTACCAGTCACCCAAGATCAAGGTGGTCAAGGTGGAGAAACGCAAGTTGATGAAAACGTTCTTGTTGAATTAACCGATGCTGACCACTATAACGCAAAATTGACTTTCAACAAAGACGGAACCTATTCCATTAAATTAGATTTCTCTTCTTTTGGAGCAGGCACTGTTGAAGTACAAAAGGGTACATGGGCCTACGCGAGTTACAAAGTGACATTAACACCAGAAAGTGGCGAAGCGTTTGAATCCGCAATTACTGAAACCACATTAACATTCTCCACACATGTCAGTGCATTCAGTGGTCGAGTTGAAACTGATCTTGTCTTTACAACAAGTAGTGCAACAATTGCCAAATTCATGCCACAAGCTTAGATTAATCAATTAATAAAGGGAGCATCTGCTCCCTTTTTTTATGTCGCATAAATGTAAGATTGCGCTACTTATCTTTGTATAAAAAACAAAGTTTTTAATAATAAAACCAATTGGAGGATTACTTATGAAATTAGTAGGTAAAATTATCGGTGCATCGATTTTTGGTGTTTTAACTATTGCTTTATCTATTGGTAGTGGTATTGCCAAACAATACGAACCACAGCTCAATTTAGTTTTAAACGCTACAACACAAAAGATCATTCCTGATCCAGATGCCAAAATTTATTATTGGACAGATTATACAGACGAAGCCGAACTCGTCAAACACGAAAAAGAACTATGCGAGCAAATCGAAGGTGAAGGTGCTTCTTTATTATTAAATAAAGATAATACCTTACCATTAAAGAAATCTTCAAAATTCTCTTGCTTCTCCCATTCTTCTGTTGACCTTTTATATGGTGGGACAGGTAGCGGTCAAGTTTCTAGCGCTGACGCTGTTAGTTTAAAAGCGGCTTTAGAAGATCCAACTTGCTTTGGTGAAAAAAGTGTTAACCAAGAACTATGGACTTGCTATGTCAAAGGCCAAAAATATAAAAGAGTAAACGCTAAAACAACTGGTGGTAGTCAAGACGAATACCGTTTAAACGAAATGCCTTGGAGCGTCATCTCTAACTCCGCAAAAGAAGCATTTAAAGATTATGGTGATGTTGCTTTAGTGGTCTTAGCCAGAAGCGGTGGAGAAGGTGCGGATTTACCAAGCAACAACTCTAAACTTACTGAATACTTAACAGATGGTGACTATTTAAGACTTTGTAAAGAAGAAGAAGAACTCTTTGAAAACATCAAAGCCCTTAAAGATAGTGGTACATTTAAGAAGATTGTCGTCTTGTTAAACTCATCTAATGCTTTACAAATCGACTTTGTCGATAAATATGATGTCGACGCCCTTTTATGGATTGGCGACGTCGGTATGACTGGTATCAATGCGGTCGCGGATATTTTATGCGGTAACATTGTTCCTTCTGGTCGTATCGTTGATACATTCTTAAAAGATAATCACAGCGCTCCAGCGATGGCTAATTTTGGTGCTTATGATTACACTAATCAAAAAGATTATAACTGTGGTACAGCGCAATCTAACTTAGATGCCGGCATTGGCAAATGCAATCAAAACTATGTCGTTTATCAAGAAGGCATTTATGTCGGCTATAGATACTACGAAACTAGATATGAAGACTATGTCTTAAATCAAGGTAATCCTGGTTCATTTAAAT
>JAFSPN010000052.1 GCA_017442875.1 Bacilli bacterium | reverse complement strand
ATCTTATAAGGAATAAATTAGATGTACCTCTTAAAAAGATCGGTGATGCCTTTGGTGGCAAAGACCATACAACAGTCATGTCAGCGTTGACAAAGGTGGATAAAGAGTTGAAAACTGATGAGACTTTAAAAGAGGCTATCGCAGAGTTAGAAAAACGCCTAGATAAATAGAAATTTTATTTTAAAATAAATATTAAAATATATCTCATGTGTGATAGAATGAAAAATGACCTGTGAAACGGACAAAATTGGAAAGTTATCCACATTATCCACACAAACATATAATTATTATTATTAATATAATAAATAAAAAAGAAAGGAATAAAATATGAGATTTACAATCAAACGTGAAGAATTCCTAAAAGGCTTATCAACTGCCAGTAGAGCCATCGCTAGTAATATAGCATTAGCAGTTTTAGCTAATTTAAAAATTGAATTAGACGAGAATGGCTTATTTATTACTGGTTCTAATAGTGATTTAACAATTAAAACTCTAGTTCCTTATAAAAGCGATGATGTAGAAGTTATTCGTAATTACAAAGAAGGTGGAGTCTTAATCCAAGCTAAAGTTCTTACAGAAGCTGTCCGTAAAATGGAATCAGAAGAAGTTACCTTAGATGTCATCGATTCCACAATTGCTACCTTAAGTGATAATCGTTCTAACTATAGACTTAATTGCATCAGAGTAGAAGAATATCCAGATATTGACTTGGAAGCTAATGGAACCGAAGTTATTTTGAGTAAATCCGATTTCGATGCTTTAGTTAGCCAAACTGCTTTTGCTGCATCTGTTAAAGATCAACGTCCTATTTTAACAGCTATTCATTTAGCTGCTGGTGATGGTCTTTTAGCTCAACCTGGTATGTTAGTAGCGGTTGCATCTGATGCTTCACGCGTTGCTTATAAACAAATTAGAGTTCCTGAAGAAGTTAAATTTGTGGCCAATGTCCCTGCGAAATTTATGGTTGAAGTTAATAGATTGGCAGAAGGATGTGAAACATTAAATGTTTCATTTGGAGATAAAAAAGCATTATTTGCAGTTGGAAGAAGTATTATTGCCACACGTTTAATCGCTGGTGATTATCCAAAGGTTGAAAGTGTTTTAAAACAAGCCACCAGTTATAGATTAGAAATCAATGCTTCTGAATTATTGAAGTCAATTGATCGTGTCACTATTCTTTCGGAAGAACGCCAAAACCCTGTCACCATGATTATCAACGATGATTATGTGGAAATAACTGCTAGAAGTTCTAAAGTTGGTACTGCTACTGAAAGAATCGATGTCTTTAAATATGAAGGTGAAAATATCACTAGAGTTTTCAATAGTGAATTCGTTGCTGGTGCCTTAAAAGCTCTCAATGCGGAAGATGTAACTTTCGATTTCCCAGCAGACGAGAGGAGAGCCTTTATCATCAGAAATGTCTCAGATGACTCCACCATTCAAGTTGTGTCCGCTATGCGCTCGGCATGATGGTTTTTGAGGCAATTTAGAACGTATAAAAACCAAGGGAATTTATATTCCCTTTTTTATTTATATAGTGTATAATTGTTTCAAAGGAGTTTTTTTGTGAGTAAAAAGACCGTTTCTCTCAAACCTGGCGAAGATTTCATCACTCTTAATGTTTTACTCAAAATCACTGGAATCATTGATACTGGTGGTATGGCGAAAGCGTTTTTAGCGGAAACCCCCGTTTTGGTTAATGGGACAAGCGAAAACAGACGCGGCCGTAAATTATACTCTGGGGATGTAATTGAAGTCTTAAATGACACATTTATCATCAAATAATTATGGTTATCAAATCTCTCACGCTTAAAAACTTCCGGAATCATCCATATAGTACATTTGAATTTTCTGAAGGATTAAACATTATTACTGGTCCTAACGCCATCGGAAAAACAAACATCGCTGAAGCTATTTATTATTTATCGTTAGTTAGGAGCTTCCGTGGGGTGGATGATATCGATTTGATACAAAAAGGCAAAGAAAGATCGGAAATCCAAGCCGTTGTATCAGAAGGAGAACTCAATAGAAAAATACATGTCTTATTTGACAAGCAAGGAAGAAGGGTTCTCATTAATGGCAAGCCTGTCCAAAAGATTTCTGAATTAGCAAAATGTGTCAATGTGGTTATTTTCGAACCCAAAGACGTTATGTTATTCAAAGGATCACCTAAGGATAGAAGAAATTTTTTAGATATCAATATATCTAAGAAAAGCATACCTTATTTTGATTTAAAATCTCGCTATGACAAAGTACTGCGCGAAAGAAACGAGGTTCTTAAATCACCTAAAATTGATCCAGTGCTATTAGAAGCAAACACTGAAATGCTTATTGAAATAAGTGATTCTATTGTCAATTATAGGCAGCTCTACGTAAAGGATATCACTGATATCCTTAATAAAATAACGCGCGCGCTCACGGGTGAAGGTGCAAAAGTGGAAGTTCATTATAAATCGTTTATAGAACCTGGCCCCAATTTCAAAACCCGGGCAAAAGAAGCATTTAAAAGAGCGGAAGAGAGCGATTTTAAACAAAAGGCAACAACTATAGGCATACACCGAGAAGATTTCTCTATTAGCCTAAATGGTAGGGATATTGCCTTATTTGGCTCCCAAGGAGAAAATCGTATGGTGGCTCTCGCTCTTAAATTAAGTCCTTACTTCCTTATTGAAGATAGGGATAAAAGACCAATCGTGGTCCTTGATGATGTGATGAGTGAATTAGACAAAGCACATTGTCAAAAATTAATTAAGTTTTTAAAGAAGATGAAGCAGGTGTTTATCACCGCTACTAGTCTTGAGGTAGAAGGCGCAAGCTACTACCAAATAAAAAAATAAAAAAGGAGGTCTTCTAAATGGAAGAAGAAAAGAAAGTCGAAGAAGTCGTAGAAGAAGCTAAAGCTCCTGAAAAACCTGCGGAACAACCACTTCCTGAGGTCAAAGTTTCTGAAATGAACGAGGAAGAAGCTCAATTAGAAAAAGCTGACGCTAAATACGACGCTGGCAACATCCAAGTCTTAGAAGGTTTGGAAGCTGTTAGAAAGAGGCCAGGTATGTACATTGGTACAACATCATCTGCTGGTCTCCATCACCTCGTTTGGGAAATCGTCGATAACGCAATCGATGAAGCCTTAGCGGGTTATTGTACAGACGTCCACGTTACCATTAATCCTGGTAACACCATTACCGTCACAGATAACGGCCGTGGTATTCCTGTTGACGTCGTTAAGAAATCCGGATTATCCGGTGTTGAAACTGTCTATACCGTTTTACACGCTGGTGGTAAATTCGGTGAAGGTGGAGGATACAAAGTATCCGGTGGTTTACATGGCGTTGGTGCATCTGTTGTTAACGCTTTATCTGAATGGTGTGAAGTTACCGTTCATAAAGATGGTGGCATTTACTACATCAAATTCCAAAACGGTGGCAAAATTGTTGAACACTTAAAGAGAATTGGCGATTGTGATCCAAAAGCTAATGGAACTACTGTTACATTTAAACCTGATCCCACAATTTTCACTGATACCACAGAATATAACTATGAAATCATCCGTGACAGAATGAGACAAACAGCCTTCTTAAATAGAGGCATTAGAGTCACCGTTAAAGATGATAGATTTGAAGAAAAGAAAGAAGAAAGCTTCTGCTATAAGGGCGGTATTAAAGAATTCGTTTTATTCATTAATGCCCACAAAACCAAGCTATTTGATGAAGTTATCTATTGCGAAGGTAGTGTTCCTATTACATTAGAAAGTGGCAATACCGCCCATGTTTATGCGGAAATCGCCATGCAATATGATGATGGCTATTCATCCAATATCTATTCTTTCTGTAATAATGTTCATACCCACGAAGGTGGTATGCACGAAACTGGCTTTAAAGATGCTATGAGAAGAGTGGTGAATAACTACTGCAGAGAAAATAAATTCCTTAAAGATGGTGAAGATGATTTGACATTCGAAGATATTACTGAAGGTTTGACATGTGTTATTTCTGTTAAACACCCAAATCCTCAATTCGAAGGT
>JAFSPN010000051.1 GCA_017442875.1 Bacilli bacterium | reverse complement strand
GAGAAGAGAGGATATGAAAAACCTCTTAAAAGATATCTATAAAAAATGGCCTATTGCTAAAGATAACTTATTAACCATGTTATCTAATTATGAAAAAGAAGATATTTGGGGAAAAGAAATCTATTATCAAATTAATCAAGATGGTTTAACTTTGAAACCAGTCACCACTCCTATGGATATGATGCATGTTTTAGATATTAGAAATAGAGTATTTGTGATTGGACAAAACTGCCCATACGATATTGAAGTCGTGCCTAAAGAAGAAAAAGAAGCTAAGCATTTCTTGATTATGTATAAAGAAACACCAGTAGGAACAATCAGGTATCGTCAAACAGGGGAAAGAACATTTAAACTTGAAAGATTTGCGGTTTTAGAACAATATCGCGGTCATGGATATGGAAAAGAAGCCTTCTTATATTTAGTTAATAAATTAGAAGAGGATTATAATCCGTGCACTATCTATTTCAATGCTCAATATCACTTATTAGAGTATTATCAAAAACTTGGTTTCAAAGAAGAGGGCGATACCTTCTATGAAGCTAATATCAAGCATATTAAAATGATCAAAAAAGCATAAAAAAAGAGAAGTTTTACTTCTCTTTATCTTTATTTAAGAGCTCGGTGATTCTCGCTTCGCGTTTGAAACTTTCATCAAGAATGAAGACGAGTTCTGGACATCTCCTTGTATCAAGTCTTTTGGCAAGGCCACTTCTAATGAAGCCTTTGCTTTTTTCTAAGACTTTCATGCCTTCTTCGATTTGTTCTTCGAACATGAAGGAAACATATACCTTAGCGTAACTAAAATCCTTGCTAACTTTCACTTCTGGAATGGTAACAAATCCAAGGTGCGGATTTTTTAATTCCATTGTGATGATTTCAGTGATGCTTTTACGAATAATACCGGCAATTCTTTCTTCTTTATTGGCCATAATTAGTCCTTTTGTTCCACCATTTCATAACATTCAATGATGTCGCCTTCTTTAATGTCATTGAAATTTTCAATGAGCATACCGCATTCATAGCCGTTTTTAACTTCTTTAACTAAGTCTTTTTCTCTTTGTAAGGAAGCAAGTTTGCCTTCGTAAACGACGATGCCGTCTCTAATCACTCTAATGCCGCCGGTGGCTTTGATAGTGCCATCCACGACCATACAGCCGGCGATTGTACCAAGTTTAGATACTTTAAAGAGTTTTCTAATTTCCGCTTGGCCGAGTACTTTTTCCACCATGGTTGGGGCAAGCATACCTTTCATCGCCGCTTGGATTTCTTCGATCAAAGCATAGATGATACGGTGTAATCTAATTTCAACTTTTTCTTCTTCGGCTTTAGCTCTTGTTTTAGCATCTGGTCTCACATTGAAACCATAGATAATAGCGTGAGATGCACCCGCTAAAAGGACATCGCTTTCAGTGATAGCGCCACTACTTGCACGGACAATATTGATTTTAATCTTGTCTGTGGTGAGTTTTTCTAATGAGGCTTTGACGGCTTCCGCACTACCAGTTGAATCAGCCTTAACGATGATGTTGAGGTTTTGCATTTCGCCAGTCTTGGACAAATTGAATAAATCTTCTAATGAAGCAGCGCTTGTTTTATTTCTTTCAGCGGCTTCTTTTAAGAGTTTACGTTTAGTGGCAATGCTTCTTGCTTCGCTTTCTTCAGAGAACGCCATAAAACGATCACCAGCTAAAGGCACTTCACTTAAACCGATAACTGATACTGGTGTGCTTGGTAAGGCCACATTAAGAACCTTTCTAAATTCATTAGTCATTCTTCTAGCTTTACCATATGTTGTACCAACAACTAAATAGTCGCCCTCTTTTAAGGTACCGTTTTGCACTAAAAGCGTAGCTTTAGGACCTTCGTTCTTGTCGAGTTTAGCTTCTAATACTGTACCAAGAGCGTATCTATCTGGGTTGGCTTTTAATTCTTTCATTTCGGCTACTAAAAGGATGCTTTCAAGTAAGCCGTCGATGTTAATTTTCTTTTTCGCGGATATTTCAACAGCGATGACATCACCACCGAATTCTTCGCAAATAACATCGTGAGCGATTAATTCGTTTTTCACTTTTTCTGGATCAGCGCCTGGCTTATCAATTTTATTGATGGCGACGATAATTGGGACACCTGCCGCTTTAGCGTGGTCGATGGCTTCAATTGTTTGAGGCATGACGCCATCATCTGCAGCAACAACTAAGACAACGATGTCGGTCACACCAGCACCTCTAGCTCTCATTTGAGTGAAAGCTTCATGTCCAGGAGTATCGATAAAGGTAATCTTTTGTCCGTTGATTTCTTTTTGATAAGCACCAATTTCTTGAGAGATACCACCAAATTCACCTTCGACTAAGTTAGAATTTCTAATGGCGTCAATAAGAGTTGTTTTACCATGGTCAACATGACCCATGATGGTGACAACTGGTGGTCTTGGTTTTAACTTACTTGGATCATCGTTAATTTCCACGTCTTCAAAGTGTTCCGCGGCCACGATGACCTTCTTTTGGAAATCATAACCAAACTCTAAACAAACTAATCCGATTAGCTCGTCATCAAGGATTGTGTTGATGGTAACCATCTTTCCTTGCATGAATAAGAATTTAATAACATCACCAATTGGGACATTAATAGTTTTAGCAAGTTCGCCCGCACTAATCGCACCGGTATAAACAAACACACCACCGTTTACTTTTGTTTTAACTTTGTCATTTTTGACCTTAGTTGAAACGTTGGTCTCACGAGTGTTTGCACCATTTTTGTTATTCTTTCCCATCAACAGCACCTTCTTTCTTTATTTCAATAATTGTAATAGTTGGTCATAGATGTTTTGACAATCATTGACCTTTAATGCTTTTTCAAGCGTATGACGTTTTTTGGCGTTTTCAATGATGCTCTTATCTTTAGATAAATAAGCACCACGACCTTGAAGTTTACCGTCGAGATCAATCTTTATTTCATGATTAGGAGTCTTAACTACTCTAAACATTGATCTGCGGTCAAGGCTAGTTCTAGAATACGCACAAATACGAGTAACAACTTTTTGCATTATCTATCGTCTTCGTAATATTCGTCGTAGTCATCGTAATCGATGTCGTCGTCTTCGTATTCTTCTTCAGCTTCTTTGTCTTCTTCTTCCATTTGACGAAGTTCTTCCTCAGTGTAAATGGACATTCTTTCGCCGGTAGAAATAACTGGTTTATTCTCTTCTTCCATTTCTTCTTCGGCTTTCTTGTTATTTTTCTTGAAGCTCTTCTTATTTTGTTTAGAAGCTTTACGCGCGGACTCATCAGCAAGTGATTTTTCGAGGTCTTCAATAGAAGTTGTTGTTTTAACCTCTTTGTGAGTTTCTTCTTTCTTTTCAACCTTTGCGACTTTTTCCACTTTTGCTGGTTGTGGCTCTTCGACTTTAACTTCGGCTTTTTCTTCAACAACTGGCGCTTGTTCAACTTCAGCCTTTTCTTCTTTCTTTTCGGCTTCAGCTTCTAAAGCTTCGTTCAAATCTTCATCCTCATTAGCGGATTCTTCTTCATAAACACGATCTTGAGGGGCAACATAGCCTTCTGGAAGACCAGGTAAAACACTGATTGGTGTATTTTGTTCTTCGATAATTTGGGCTTGTGCTTGTTCGCGTTTGGCGTCTTCTTCCGCTTGGATTTCTTCGAAGGAAACGAATTCTAAGTTTTCTTCTAAAGCTTGTGATTCAGTCTTAACATCGATGTTATAGCCAGTTAATTTAACGGCTAAACGGACGTTGACACCACGACGACCAATGGCTAAAGATAATGAATCGTCTTTGACGACCACTGTCGCTGTTTTTTCTTCTTCGTTTAAAATGATACCGACGGCACGGGCTGGTTTAAGTGCTTCCATAATGTATAAGGCAGCATTATCACTGTAGCCAATGATATCGATTTTTTCTTTATTTGTTCCACCATTACCTAATTGGGAAACAATCTTTTGGATACGGCTTCCGTTAGGACCGATACAGGCGCCTGCTGGATCGATTTTTGGATCTGGGCTATATACCGCAACTTTGCTTCTTTCGCCAGCTTCACGAGCGATACCTTTGATTTGGATGGTGCCATCATAGATTTCGTGAATTTCTTCGGCGCATAAGCACTTTAAGAAACCTTCTTTACTACGGGTAACGCTAATGCGTGCACCTTTAGAACCGCTTTCAACACCATCAACATAGATTTTGATTGTTTCACCAACGATAAATCTTTCATCACCGATTAATTCTTTCTTTGGTAAATAAACAGATGTTTTCACGATATTAACGGAAATACCTCTTTCATCAACCTTTTCGACTTTACCAGTGATAATGGTTCCAATCTTATCTTTGAATGTTTCATAAAGGATGCTCTTCTCCGCTTCGGCGAATTTTTGTTTGAGCATGCTCTTGACCGACATTGCTGTCGCTTTTCTTAATTCGTCAATTGGGGCATCGATAACAAATTCATCGCCAGCTTTATACTTTTTGCTGTTGTCTAAAGCGTTAGCGTCTTCGACACTGATTTCTAAGAAATCATCTTCGACATCTTTGACGACTGCCTTAACTTGACATAATTCGATGGTGCCTTTTTCAACGTCAATTTTCGCTCTGACATCGGCATCATCACCGCCTAATTGTTTACGATAGGCTTTGATTAATGATTCTTCTAAAAATTGAAGAATTGTTTCTTTGCTAATTCCCTTACTAGCTTCAATCTCTTCTAAAGCAGCGAGGAAATCTGTTGCGTTAATAGCCATAATTTTTACTCCTTAAAATTTAATCGCTAAACGTATTTTGGAGATGTTTTCCTTATTCATCTCCACAGGTATACTCCTTGTTTTATTTCTATAGGTAATCGTAATTGTCTCATTTGAGACATTAGTTAAATCACCTTCATAGATATTTTCGCCCTTAATTGGGTTAATAAGATGCACATGGACATAACGACCAACATAATCGTATAATCTTTCGACCTTTAAAGGCTTTTCAGCGCCTAAAGATGAAATATCTAAGGTGTAGGCCTTTTCAAAGGGATTAAGTTCGTCTAAATAACTATTTAAAACATTAGAGAGACTAACAATAGCATCCATATCGATGTCTTTTGTGCGGTCCACTACTAAACTAAGTGTCTCACTAGCGAAAGATAAGGAGACTAGTTCATAGCCTTCTTCGTTAATTTTTTCGCTGAGTAATTGTTTTAAAGTATTTAAATCCATGGTATCCCTCAAAAACAAAGAGTGGCTTTTGGCCACTCTTATTCAGAGTATAACGCTATCAAGCTTTCGCCTAACAGCACTACTATTATATAGAAAATAGGATTTTTGTAAATATTTTTATAAAAAATAGTTAATTTTTATGACTTGAAAAACTAAATTCCGTTTTTAGAATTGATTGTCCGTTTTTCGGAATTTTCTCTTACAAATGATATGTTTTATATGTCTATGCTTCCGTAGAAAGGAGGACTTATGAAACAAAAGCATATGACAAAAGAGATG
>JAFSPN010000050.1 GCA_017442875.1 Bacilli bacterium | reverse complement strand
TCTACTATGTAGAAAAGATTGATAAGCGTATTGTCATTAATGTCGCTGTTGATTTCGCTAAAAAGTATATCGAAGAAAAGCAGGCTAAATTTGTTAATGCTATCTTAGACGAGGTGCTTTGATCCTATGGATAATCGCCCAGTCTTTACCGTTAGCGATATCAATCAATACATCAAAGCTCTTTTAAATAGGGATGAAAATCTCAAGTTCATCTACGTCAAAGGTGAAATTTCTAATTTCAAAATGGCAAGCAATGGTCATTTTTATTTTTCTTTGAAAGATGACAAAGCCATGATCAGTGCGATGATGTTTTCTAGCTACGCTGCTAAAAACACTTTTGTGCCAGAAAACGGACAAGAAGTCGTCGTCTTTGGTTCAATTGATGCCTATCCAGGAAGAGGCACATATCAAATTATCGTCTATCAAATGCAAGAAGTTGGTGTTGGTCAAGCTTTGCTTGAACTCGAAAAACTTAAAAAGAAACTCAAAGAAGAAGGTCTCTTTGATGAATCAAGGAAAAGACCGATTAACTTATATCCTAAAGCCATTGGTGTGATTACCGCGCCTAATAGTGCGGCGATTAAAGATATATTGTTTAATCTAAAGCGCCGCTATCCAATCGCAGATATCTATGTCTTTTATAGTGCCGTTCAAGGCGATAATGCCGCGAAAGAACTATTAAATGCGTTCAATATCGCTCAGACTTATCCTTTGGATACCCTTTTAATTGGCCGTGGTGGCGGTGCTAGCGAAGATTTAAGTGCTTTTAATGATGAAACCTTAGTCCGCGCTTTAGCGTCTAGCAAAATGCCGATTATTGCCTGTATTGGCCATGAGATTGATTCCACACTAGTGGATTTTGTGGCTGATAAGCGCGCAAGTACACCGACAGGCGCTGCGGAACTAGCCACAATTGATCAAAGAGAAATACTTGAGCACTTATCTTTCTCAATTCAAGAGATGGAAGAGAGCATTAAAGGCATGGTGGATGATCTAAAAGAAGAATTATCTTCTTATAAAGAAGATTTAAATCAAAGCATCCTTAATATGCTCAGACAAGAAAAACAATTATTAGAACACAAAAGAATTGCTCTAGAAGCTTTGAATCCAGAGAATGTTTTATCTAGAGGCTATACATTAACCGTAGATGAAAAAGGTTTGCCAGTTAAAATTCAAAATTCTAAACCAGGTGATAAAATTAAAACCATCTTTAAAGATGGTGCGTTGACCAGCGAAGTCAAAGAAGTGGAGAAGAAATAATATGAAAGATGAACAATTTGATTTTGAAAAAGAAATGAAACGCCTCGATGAAATCGTCGCTAAGATTTCGTCTCAAGATTTGCCTTTAGATGAGTGCTTAACGCTTTATAAAGAAGGCCAAGAGATCGTTAAGAAGCTTGAAAAAGCCTTAGAAGAGGCGCAAGAAAAGATCGAAAAGGTCATTGAAACAAAATAATTATAATGGTTCATAACTAGTATTTTACTAGTAGAACTAATATTTTATATTACAGAAATAATTGACTAGTTGATAGTCTTTTATTTTTACTTTCAAAAGGCAACAATTTAGTTAACATAATCTATATGTGCGTATATAATGTATGTATGGCTAGTAAAGTTATTGTTCATATCGATTTAAATGCTTTCTTTGCGAGATGCGAAGAGATTAAAGATCCAAGTCTTGAAGGCAAGCCGGTTGCCATTGGCCACGAAGGAAGAGGTGGAATAGTCTCAACTTGTTCTTACGCTGCTAGGAAATATGGCGTATCTTCGGCTATGCCGATGTTTAAAGCAAAACAGCTTTGTCCACATTTAATCATTCTCCCTGTTGATTATCATTTCTACAGTATGATGAGCAAGAGGTTTTTCTCATTCATAGGCCGCTATACCACTTTAGTGGAAGCTGCTTCTGTTGACGAATGTTTTGCTGATTTTACTTTCGCACTTAGAGATGAGAAGAATCCGATTGAGTATTTCAAAAAACTGCAAGAAGACTTATTTAAAGAAACTGGTCTCAAATGTTCAATAGGCGTCTCAACGACAAGGTTCTTAGCCAAAATGGCTAGTGATTATAAAAAGCCTATGGGGTTGACTATTATTCATAAAAGAGATATCCCTAGCATTATTTTTCCTTTAAAGATTGAATCGATGTTTGGCGTTGGTAAGAAAACCGCTCCTCGTCTCAAAAGCATTGGCATCAATACCATTGGTGATTTGCATCAAAAGAT
Organism: Bacilli bacterium; assembly: GCA_017442875.1. GTDB lineage: Bacteria > Bacillota_I > Bacilli_A > RFN20 > CAG-826 > RUG14515. Next base: position 44,708 of record JAFSPN010000050.1, on the reverse strand, counting down.
GGAAAAAGAAGATCCTGATGTTACAAACATCCTCGGCAAAAGTTATTACACTCTCAAGGACTGGCTAGAAGGTAAAGGTTCTGATGAAATTGAGACAGAAAAATGGGATCCGAAATCCATTGGTAACTCCACAACATTGCCTTTTGATAGTGATTCTCCAGCGGTGATCAAGAAATACTTCCAAGATTTATCTAAAGAAGTCTCATCTCGCAGCAAGAAAGAAGATAAACTAGGTTTCACTATTCAAATAGTGGTCAAAGATACAAACTTCAAAAGTTTCAATAAATCAATTACTTTAGAAAGCCCTACAAATGACGCTAAGACGATATTCGAACAAGCTTGGGCTTTATATAACAAGAATTTTAAAGGCGTAATGCTTAGATTGGTGGGCGTGACGCTTCAAAACCTCATCGATCCAAAGGAAACAGCGGTGCAAATGTCGCTTTTCGACTATGAGAGCCACGAAAAAGAAAATGCCACTAAGATAATCATCAATGACATAAATCGTTCTTTAAAGAAGCCTTTATTAAAAAGAGCAAGTGAGGTAAATAAAGATGGAAATAATTGATGCCGTCGATAGTTATAAGCAATATGTTCTAGTGGAAAAAGGTCTCTCTTTTCAAACATGGGTATCATATCTAGAAGATATCCAAGCTTTTTTCAATCATTTTGATGATAAGAAAACCACAGATGATTTATTAGAATCAGATTTGTATGAGTTTTTAAAATACGAATTATCAATTGGCCATTCTGTCTCAACTGCTTTGAGACGTTTGTCATGTATGAGAAACTTTTTCTTGTTTCTTAAAAGAGATGGCTATTATCAAGGTGTCATTCCAGATATTGAGACACCTAAGAAACCTAAATACTTGCCAAACTGTTTGACTGAAGATGAAGTAGAAGCTTTGCTTAACGCTCCTGATTTATCCACTCCAAGTGGTCTTAGAGACAAAGCAATGCTTGAGACAATGTATTCTTCTGGTCTCAGAGTTAGTGAACTTTTATCTTTAGAAAAAGCACAGGTCAATCTTTCAAAAGGCATCATTACCGTCTTTGGCAAAGGCGCAAAAGAAAGGAAAGTTCCAATTGCGGATTACGCTGTTGAATATATTCAAGAATACATTAAAGAAGTAAGAAACAAGAGTGAATTCAAAAGTAGCAAATACTTATTCCTTTCAAAGAAAGGAGAACCGCTTTCACGCGTCTATTTCTTTAAGCAAGTAAAAAAATACAGTCTTCAAGCAGGCATTGAAACAAATGTCTCGCCGCATACGCTAAGACATAGTTTTGCTACGCATCTATTAAATCATGGAGCGCAGCTAAGAATCGTCCAAAGCATGCTTGGGCACACCAACATTGCGACCACACAAATATATACGCACGTTTCAAGCGAGAAATTAAAGTCCGATTATGATAAGATGATGAAGTGAGGAAAATAAAATGAGTAATTATCGTTATAAAAGAATATTTATTATCGTTGCCGATTCCATGGGCACTGGTTATATGAAAGACGCCAAGGATTTTGGTGATGAAGGAGCCAATACATTGCTCCATATTGGTGAAAAAATGCCAAATGGTTTAAATGTTCCAACATTAAATAGTCTCGGACTCGGTGATTTTGATCCTATTAAAGGCACATCAAAAGTCTCACACCCTCAATCATTTGTTGCTAAGGCTAACGAAGTTAGTAGAGGCAAAGACACCATGACTGGTCACTGGGAAATTATGGGCATCAATACGCAAGTGCCTTTCAAAACTTTTACCGATACCGGTTTTCCAAAAGAACTCATTGATGAACTTGAAAAAAGAACTGGTCACAAAGTGATTGGTAACTACGCTGCAAGTGGAACAGCCATTCTAGAAGAACTTGGTGAAGAACAATGCAGAGACGATTCAATGATTGTCTATACATCAAGCGATAGCGTACTTCAAATCGCCGCTCACGAAGAGCATTTTGGTTTGGATGAATTATATCGTTGCTGTGAAATCGCTCGTGAAATATGTATGAAACCAGAATGGATGGTTGGAAGAATTATCGCTCGACCATACATCGGTACTGATAAAACCAATTTCAAACGCGTAACTGGCCATCGTCATGACTTGGCCTTAAGGCCATCGCAAAAAACTGTCATGAATGTTTTAGAAGATCATGGCTTTATGACAAGCTGCGTTGGTAAGATTGGCGACATCTTTGACCAATATGGCGTTACAAAAACACAAAAAACTGTCTCAAACGAAGATGGCATGGATAAAACCATTAACGAGGCTAAAGAACATGACTTTACAGGCATTTGCTTTGTCAACTTAGTGGAATTCGATAGTGAATACGGTCATCGCCGTAATCCAATCGGTTATGGTGAATGTATTGAAAGATTCGATAAACGCGTTAAAGAGCTCATTCCTTACCTTAAGGATGACGATCTATTAATCATTACCGCTGATCATGGAAATGATCCAACTTGGAGTGGGACAGACCACACAAGAGAAAAAATACCGCTCATCATGTATAGCAAATCAATAAAAGATGGAAGATTACTTGATGAGAGACTATCATTTGCTGATATCGGCGCAACAATTTTAAAGAATTTCCATATTGAAAAACCAAGTCACCTTCTAGGTGAACCTATCGAAGAAGTTCTCGCGTGACATACTCCCACCACTTAAAGAAGTGGGGGCTTCTTGCTCGATGACTCTAACGAGCCAAGCATAAACAAGCTATCCGGATGTGTCCCATCCTTTGTAAGCATTTCAATTCCCTTACTTAGAATATTTTTCGCAGCGTTTATATCTCGATCATGAATAGACCCACATTTAGGACAAGTCCATTTCCTAATGTTGAGATTCTTAGTGATTGAGTTTTTATATCCACATGCATGACAAAGTTGACTACTTGGATAATCTTTAGGAACCTTAATAACAGTTCTTCCGTACCAACTAGCCTTATAAGTTAGCATCGATACTAATCTAGACCAAGATACATCAGATATGTTTCTTGCTATTTTAGAATCACTCATCATGCCCTTTACTTTCAAATCTTCAATACAAATGACTTGGTTTTCATCAATTATATGTTTTGAAAGTTTGTGGAGATAATCATTTCTTTGATTTTGAATATGTTTGTGTAATCTAGCAACTTTGATTCTTTGTTTGTTTCTATTGTTGCTACCTTTAACCATTTTAGATAGTTTTCTTTGCTCTCTAGCGAGTTTATTCTGTGATTTAGTTAAGTATTTTTGATTCTTATATTTCTTACCATTACTATCAACGATTAAGTCTTTTATACCTAAATCTAAACCAATCATCTTGTTTGCTGGTCCCATTGGTTTATTTTCTTCTTCAACTAGTAAAGAAATGTAGTATCTGTTATCAGTGGTCATAGAAACAGTAATTGATTTAATTATTCCATCAAAGCCACGATGTTTTTTAATTCTTATTCTTGAACATTTAGGAATGGAGATATATCTATTGTTATTAGAAAACTTCACGCTTCCTTGATTATTTGTCGTATAGCTTTGATCGTTTCTTTTGCTTTTAAACTTAGGAAAACCTGTTTTGTGAGAAAAGAAAGCTTTAAACGCGGTGTTTCTATTAAGTTGAGCATTACTTAAAGCAAGCGAATCTACTTCTTTTAAAAACGAATAATCTTCCTTATATGAGGCAGGAGTAATATTTTTAAACTTACCCGTGCTTTTATATATCTCATTCATATCAGATAGAGACTTATTATAAAAGAAACGAACACATCCAAAACATTTAGCAAATAAGATCTTTTGCTCAGTGTTAGGATAGATACGATACTTATAAGCAATTCTTTTCATAAATAACAGGTATAAATAAAAGGGGACGATAAAACAAATTTATCTTTTCCCCATATCCTTTTTTCTATTTATATTATATCAATTCATTGATATATCCTCAATAAATATTTACTTGCTTTATAAACATTTATAATTAGCAATTCATCCCCTACCTATAGAGGTAACCATCAAATTGATGTGGGAGACTTCTTACTAAAATATGTTAAACGATTAAAATTAAAACATCATATAGTGGTGGAACCTTTAAAAACATCGATTCCAACATAAAAATGATGTTTTTTGTTTTCATAGTCCCTTAGATTTCATATTTTGCTTTATAAGGAGACAAAACATATGGAAAACAAAAAACTAATAGCTGTCAAAAGGGAAGAACCTCTTTTTTCTTCTTATATTGACAACAAAAACAACAACCAGTTCGTCAGTGATATTAATAGAGGAATTTTCTTTAATAATCACTTTACGACAAAAATCGCTATTGAAAGGGGCGAAGTATTCAAAGTTCGTTTTCAACAAGGATATGGATCCGAAATAAGGGGTCAGCATTTCGTTGTGGCGATGCAAACTTCAAGAGAAAACAACCAAATGATTACGATTGTGCCACTAAGTTCGTTGAAAGAATCTAGAGAATACAATTCAAAAAGCACAATTCGTTTAGGTGAAATCCCAGAAATACCGAACTGCAAAGAATCTGTAGCTTTAGTAAATCAAATTAGGACAATAGATAAGATGAGACTGTTTGGAGACAAGGCATTAGCGAACTTTGTCAACGATGCTTGTAACCATATTGAAGATTTTACAGGCGAATATGAGGTTCAATTGAAACAAATATATAGGTTAACAAAAGAACAATACGACAAGATTTTGCATGCGGTTAACAATTATCTATTTGTCGGCTCAGTTGAAAGACGATAATTCAAATTAGTAGTTTTCTAGTAGTTTGATTTTCTCAACATTTGTGGATAGATAATCGCACAAAGTTTTTCGCGTGCTTTAAATTCGTTGTAATATTAGGTTTTATTTTACTTTAGTAATATTTCGTTTTTTATGTATTTTAGTTAACATAATGGCAATTATGCGAAGTTAATATATTTGCGAAATTTGATGTGGAAAATGTGTATAACTGTGGAAAAGCATATTCAACCACTCTCATCTGTTTTAGATCATCCTAATTACAGGATAATCGATTAGAAAGGCAAATACAAATTCAAGAAATGTGTGTTAACAAATTAAAAGCAGCTTTTTGGGCTGCTACTCGTTTCATTTTGTCTCAATGATTAGCCTAAATACTGCTTAAAACACTCGTCGCTGAGACGATTATCGATGGCTTTGTGATGCTCTTTTAGATAATCATAGTTGGCTTTTAAAACTGTTAAGAATCCACCATTGAGGTCTTCTTCCATCGCGGCTATTAAATCCGATGAATCAAATGGTCTAGATGGTTCAATCTTATCCGCGGCATAAATTAGTTTCTCGAGCCAGCACATATTCGCACGCCCAGTTGTGTGATATTTAATCGCATTGAGTATTTCTTCGTCTTGAATGTTAAAGTCTCTCTTAACGAGCGTTTCACCTAAAAATTGGTGATATGCATAAGCGCCTATATCCAGAAACTCTGGATAAAGTTGTTTCATCATCGCTAAACTCTCATCTTTATCAATGCCTTTAGCGAGATCATGCAAGATTCCAGCTATATAAGCTTTTTGATAATCTAATTGGTGCTTCTTGGCTAAACGATACGCTAAATGAGCGACAGACAATGAGTGGTTGAAGCGGGATTCTTTGATATAACTTCTAACTTTACTTATAAAGTAAAGATTGTTTTCTTCGATATAATTAAGCACTTCTTCTGGAACAGCAACCGACTTTAAAGCGCGTACATCGCTAGAAGCAATATCCACTACTGGTCCTTCTAAGGCAATCATCTTAAATCGGTCTACATTTTCTTGATTGACGATGAATTTTGGCCTTTTATAGTAAACTATTTGAGCCTCTTTAGCGATTTTTTCTGGATTAAGCCATTGATTAAAGGCATTAGCCTGGTCCTGACCGATTAAGAAAAAGAGTTTATCCCTTGGATACTTCTTTTTGAAATAAGCAACTGTTTGATATGAACGTGGTTGTTCCTTTTGTTCTAATTCAAACGTATCAATACTAAAACCCTCATATTTTGATACGGCAAGTCTTAGCATTGCAAGTTTATGCTCTTCGTCAATTGATTCTTCCTTCCAAATAGCGACTTTCGCGGGAACGAAAATGACTTCTCCTTTAAGAGTGTCTCTGGCCACTAAAGCCATATTGATATGGCCTAAATGGATTGGATCGAAACCACCACCGAAGATAATTCTATTCATTAGATTTTGATTTTTGGATTATCTTTATTCCTACGGAATAACACAATCACTCTTCCCATGACTTCCACTAATTCGGCTTTTAATGTATTAGCGATATCCACCGCTACTTCCATGACTGGTAAAGCACAGCCTTTCATGACATCGATTTTGATTAGTTCATGAGCGGTTAAAGCTTTATCGAGCATGTCGATAAGGATATCGGAAATATCATTCTTACCAATTTGGTAACGGGTTTTAAGGGTTGAAGCCAAGCCTTTTAGTTCGCGTTTTTGTTTTGGATTAAGCATATTATCTAATCTTCGCTAAACTCTCTTTAATAGCGACTCCCTTTGGGAAACGGACACGGATAATTTGACCTTGGGCCACAAACGACAACCAGCCCAAGCCTTCAATGGCGATATCGTGCCATTTCTTATCGTTTTCCATCGCAAATTCAAACATATCATAGTCTAAGAAACTGATTAATCTTTCAGAGACTGGTCTAACAGAACGACGGACATTGTTTTCGTTGATTTCATCATCTAGTTTCTTTAAAGAAACTTTGCGTGTTTCGACTGCTTCAGCAGCATAGAAACGATAAGATGATTGTTTGCCTTTAAGCACTTCAAATGCGGCTAATGAGCCAATCATCAATGCATCACCAGGATACATCATTTTTTGTGTTATCTTGATGGCTTTCTTAGGAACGATTTGTTTGGAAACATCTTTTTCCAAGATGCCAGCGGCAGATGTGTTTTGAGAAACGCCTGGTAATTCATAAAAGAATGACGAACGAGATAATGGGATTTCAAGAACATTGACATGTGTGCCTGGATAGGTAATAGTCTTAATTTGACGTGTGGTTTTGTTTTCAAAACCCTTGAGCGCTTTGTTGATAATTGATGTTTTACCTGAGGTAAGGTTACCAATCATGTAAACGTCATGACCTTTACGAGCCACATTCATGGCGTCAATGTATTCTTTTGGATCGATTTTGTTTGCGGAACCCACTAAACGGACAGAAAATGGCTTAATGCCATATTCATTAAATCTTTCAGTGAGGTAATCCACTAAGGATGAATCCTTCACATTTTGTGGGAATAAATCGCGTTTAGTGCCAATAACGGACACTCTTAGCTTCTTAATCTTATTAGCGATTTCCTTATTTAATGTGCCATTAAAGGAGAATAAATCGACGACCCAAAGGATGAATGCGTCAGTCGCATAAGCATCATCAAGTATTTTTAATACTTCTTGGTCAACATCTTGATTGAGTTGACTATTATTGAACGCTTTCATCGTTTCAAAACATTTATCACAGTAAATGATTTGGATCGGTGTCGCACGATTCAATGATTCTGGGATGATGTATCCTTTTTCGTTTGGGTTTTCACATTGTAAGATTGCTCCACAGTGATAGCAACGTAATACTCTTTTAGATTTGCCCATTTTTTGTTCTCCAATCTGGCAGTTTGCCTTTTTTTGCTAGATGTTTTCTTATCGGTCTATCAAATAGACGATTGATATGAGTGGTCCATTGGTCTTCCTTGACGACTTTTTCTGTCAATAAGACGCGTATATGCGCTCCACGAGCCGCTAAAACGTCGGTCATGAGTTGGTCACCAACAAGCATGACTTCCGAAGCCTGGACGTTCTTTTTTGCTAAAAAGTTACGAATGCGTCTAGAAAACGGCTTATGAGCGCTGTAAATACATTCAACTCCAGCAGCATCAGCGTACCTTTTAACACGCTTCTCCTTATTGTTTGACACAATAATTGGTGTAATGCCTGCTTGTTTAATTTCATTAAGCTTTTCAACCGCTCGATCAGTAGGCTCATACAAGCGATAACTATCAAGGGTATTGTCGAGATCAATTAATAAGAGTTTAACGCCATTATTAAGGAAGAATTCAACTGGTACCTCATAGACCGATTGAGCGTGAGCAAATGGAATGAAACGTTTGAACATATTTATCAATAAATATCATACCTTAAATAGCGGAATTGTGTGAGAAGAAAATATTTCATTCTCACAACATTAGAGCAGTTTGTTAACGGCCGAATAAAGAAAAACAGTGAGTCAAATTAAGTCTCACTATTTTTAATATATTGCTTATAAAACAAAGTTTTATTATCTACTAATACTTTACTAATATACTACTAAATAATATTTGTTAATCATCGAGGTCATCAAAGATTGAAATCTGTTCAAAACCTTCTTTTTCTGGCTTTTCTATAACTTCGTTTTCTTGTTCCGCTTCAACGTTTTCGTCATCAAAGCTCTTAATAACAACTGGTTTTTCTTTGATGGTAATTGGATGAGAAATTGTATCTTTATTGACTACGTCAATAACGCAATCAAATACATTGAGCACTTTGGTTTTAGCAGGGATATCAATGTTCTTTTTCGCGTATTTAGCGAGATCAGATAAGTAGAAATCAGTCAACTCAAAGATTTGGTATTGATTATTATCAAGGAAAAGATTTATTTTTAATAAATCTTGTTTTGGTAGTTTAAATGCGCTGACAACATGATGGATATCGCTCTTAAAGCACGGCATCACCGATGTCACTTTGCCTAAACGCGGAGTAAAAGTCACGTGAGCATTATCGAATATACGATAATGGCCTTTATCGGTAAATAAGATGATTTTGTTCTTTTCTTCTTCGTCAAAAGGAATCAAAGCAACCGCACTATTCTTGCCTAAACCCGCCATGGATTTAACACCTCCAGCTTTGCTGGAAAGAATGGTCAATTCGTTTTCATTGAAATAAGAAACATTACCATTGCTTGCGACGATTAGTAAGTTAGAATTGCCGCTTAATACTTGGACATCACTTACTTCATCACCATTTAATAAACGCATATTACGTATTGGGCGCGAGCGCTTTCCTTTTTCTATCATATTTAAAGGCATACGTTTGATTTGACCAAACTTGGTGAGAATGCCTAAATAAATGTCATCTCTAAAGTCGCTGACGGCAATGCCTTTAATGATTTTTTCGCCTGGTGCTAAGGTTGAGAAGACGTTTAAGTGACCGCCTTCATCTTTCCATCTATTTTCACTAATCTTATGAACTGGGACGCAAATGTAATTACCTTGATTTGTAAAACAAATCAAATAATCGGTGGTATTGAGTAAGCCAGCACCCACTAATTCATCGCCATCTTTTAAGCCAGGAAGGTAATTATCTTGGCTGCTACGATATGATTTAAGGGTTGATCTTTTGACATAACCATCGCGAGATAAAGCCACCATAACATCATCTTTGGCAATTAATTCACGCTTATCGATTGGTGCCACTTCTTGTTTTTCTTGGATTTGTGTACGTCGATCATCGCCATACTTATCAGCGATAGCTTTTAGTTCACGAACTAAAACACGGTTGAGTTTAGCCTCGTCTTCAAGAATTCCTTTGAGTGTTTCGATGTCTTTGATTAAGCCTTCTTTTTCTTTTTGCAAAATGACCTCATCGGTATGAGATAACTTATATAAAGGCATTGTCACGATTGCTTCTGCTTGTTCGTTAGAGAATTCGTAGCGTTTCATTAAGTTGAGTTTGCTATCTGCTTTATCTTTACTCTTTTTGATGATTTCCACCACTTCATTGATATTCAAAGAAGCGTAAATAAGACCTTCAACGATATGTAATCTAGCGCTGAATTTTTCTAAATCGAATTGGCTCTTTCTGGTGACGACATCAACTTGATGAGCGATGTAAGCATCGATATAAGTTAAAAGATTTAAGGTCTTTGGACGGCCATCAACAATGGCAACCATATTCGTAGAATATGAAGTGACTAAACCAGTCTTATTCATCAAGTATTGTAAAAGTAGATCACACTTCGCGTCTTTCTTACAATCAATGACAATTCTAATGCCTTTCCAGTCAGATTCATCTCTTACTTCTAAAAGACCATCAACCGCTTTAGAGTGGACGATTTTATCGATTTCAAAAACCAACTGGTTTTTCTGTGTTTTATATGGAATTTCAGTGATAATAATTTGCTGATTATCTTTATTTTGGACGATTTCAGCTTTACTAGCGATTTCAATACGGCCTCTACCAGTTAAGTAGATATTTTTAAGCCCTTCACTTTCGTAAATAATACCACCACCAGGGAAATCTGGGCCTAAAACGAATTGCATTAAATCTTCAATTGTCGCAGTTTTATGACCAATACGATAAATAATCGCATTAGTGATTTCTCTAAGGTTGTGAGGTGGGATTTCTGTTGCTAAAGCAACAGCAATACCTTCTGTACCATTAACAAAGAGGTTTGGGAACCTCGCTGGAAGAACGATTGGTTCGAGTTCTGTATCATCGAAGTTGAGCTGCATATCGACCGTTTTCTTGTCGATATCACGCACTAATTCGTTAGATAATTCGCTAAGTCTAGATTCGGTATAACGATAAGCCGCTGGTGAGTCACCATCGATACTACCGTTGTTACCTTGGAAATCGATTAATGGATAACGAACCTTCCAATCTTGGCTCATTCTAGCCAAGGCTTCATAAATAGATGTATCACCATGTGGGTGGAAAGTACCCATAACCGCGCCAACGGTATGAGCGCATTTTCTAGTCGGTTTATTAAAGACGTTGTTATTGCGATACATTGTGAAAACAATACGTCTTTGAACTGGTTTTAAACCATCTCTAACATCTGGAATAGCACGATCTTGAATGACATATTTTGCGTATGTCGCATAACGGTCACCCATTACATCTTCCATAGGTTGAATGGAGATATTTTCAGCGTAATTTTCTTCGACTAAATCAATCTTTTTTGCTCTGGCCATAAGATTACTTTACCTCATTCATAAATGAATCGACTTTATTGAAATCGACGTTTTCTTCAACCCATGCACGACGAATAGAGGTGTCTCTACCCATGAGGACATTAACACGCTTTTCAACGAGGATTGGATCTTCAATATCCACTTGAATCAAAAGTCTAGTTTTTGGATCCATGGTTGTTTCTTTAAGCTGGATGGCATCCATTTCACCAAGACCTTTATAACGGCTGACTTTATAACCACCACCGACAATCTTTTTCGCTTTTTCTAAGCCTTCATCATCCCAAGCATATTCTTGGATAACTTTTCTTCCGTCTTCTTTGAAGACGCGGTATAAAGGTGGAACCGCAATAAAGACGTGTCCGGAAGTAATTAGCTGTCTCATATAGTGATAGAAAAATGTTAAAAGCAATGTTTGAATGTGAGCACCATCGGTATCAGCATCGGTCATAATAATGATTTTGCCATACTTAATGTCTTCAAGATCAAAACTTTGTCCAAAACCCGCACCAATGGTATTAATAATGGTAGCGATTTCTTCATTATGCACTAATTTGTCAATTGATATCGAGTCTGTATTTAATGGTTTACCACGAAGTGGTAATATAGCTTGATGCAATCTATCTCTACCTTTTTTGGCAGTACCACCAGCGGAATCACCTTCAACGATAAAAAGCTCGTTTTTAGCGTAGTCTTTAGACTGCGCTGGGGTCAATTTATCACTTAAAATAAGGTCTTGTTTTGGTTTTTTGCTGCTTCTTGCCTCTTCTTTAGCTTTTCTAGCGGCAAGTCTTGCAGTTTGAGAAGCAACGCATTTATTGATCAAATTAATAGCGAACTCTTTGTTTTCGGTAAGATAATAAGTAAACTTATTATAAATAAAATTGCTAACGACAGAAATGGCTTGAGGTGTGCCTAGTTTACCTTTTGTTTGGCCTTCAAATTCAAGAAGAGTTTCAGGGATTTTTAAGGAAATAACCGCAGTTAAACCTTCACGAATATCACTACCTTCAAGCTTTTTGCCTTTTAAAATCTTGTATTCATCAGCGAAATCATTGACTGCTTTTGTGATACCCGCTCTAAAGCCTGTTTCATGAGTACCACCATCTCTTGTTCTTACGTTATTAACGTAAGAATAGATTGTCTCATTGTAGTCTTCGTTGCAGTATTGAAGTGCGATTTCAACATCGATTTGTGTCTCTGCATCAGTATCAGAAAAGTCGATAACGTTAGACAATGCGTTCTTATTTCCGTTGATGTTATTGATGTATTCCACTAAACCATTTTCATATAAAAAGCTTTGGTTTTGTCCAGTCTTTTCGTCTAATAAGACGAATTCGACGCCTTTCATCAAGAAAGCGGATTCTTGTAAGTGGCTTGCAATTGTATCCCATTTGAATTCAACAGTGCTAAAAATAGTCGCATCTGGTTTGAACCTAACATAAGTACCATGTTTTTTAGTTGTGCCGATGATTTCAAGTGGAGTAACGAGATTACCACCATTTTCAAATTTTAAATGGTAAATATTACCGTTTTGATAGACATTTATGTCTATCCATTCGCTTAAAGCGTTGGTAACAGAAGCACCAACACCATGTAAACCAGCAGCGGATTTATAAACAGCATTATTGAATTTACCACCGGCATGAAGTTCAGTAAAAACGACTTCGACCGCAGGTCGACCTGTCTCTTTATTAATGCCGACTGGAATACCACGACCTTCGTCTAAAACAGAGATCGAACCATCTTTATGCATGGTCACAATAATCTTTTTACCATATCCAGACAAGGCTTCGTCAACACTATTATCAACGACTTCCCACACTAAATGATGAAGACCTGTTGCGTTGGTAGAACCAATGTACATGGCCGGTCTTTTTCTGACACCTTCAAGTCCTTTCATGACATGAATATCATCAGCTGTATATGTTGTTTTTCTTAATTCAGACACTATATTTTTCCTTTGCAAGACTTAATTATATACAAATTAAGTTGCAAATATAAAGCGTTTTAGTAGAATAAAAAGAGTAAAAATCGGGGGGAAGAAAATGAATATATTAGTTAATATATTGGTAGCATTAGCATGTCTATTAATTGGCTACATTTTAGGTAGCGCAAATATCTCTATTCCTTTGGGAAAATTAGTTTTTAAGCAAGATCCACGCGATTATGGTTCACATAATTGCGGTGCCACAAACTGCGGTAGACTTTGGGGAAAGAAGTATTTTCTCATCGTTTTCTTATTTGATGTTTTCAAAACAATCGCTTCCCTATATTTATGCTGGGCAATTCTTACATTTGTTCCATTAAATAACGGTGCTACGATTCTTCCAAGTGCTAAAGAAATGTACACATCCACCGATTTATCAATGTATATCATTCAATGGCCAGTTTATTGGTTAGCCTGTTTAGGTGCTGTTTTAGGTAATATTTTCCCACTATTCACCAAATTTAGAGGTGGCAAAGCCGCCTCTACATACATTGGCTTAATGATTACAACATCATGGGCATATGGAGTAGCTGGTGCTATCACATATTTAGCCACTTTATATAGATGGCGTTATGTTTCTTTATCTTCCATCTTAGTGGGCATTCAAAGCGCAATCTTAAGTTGGGTTTGGGCCATCTTATTAATGCTCCATGTCATCCCTGATAACGCCTATTGGTTCATTCTTTGGGGACCAATGTTGTATGTTAACTATGTATTCGCTATTGTCATGACCATCATCGTCATCATCACAGTCATTAGACACCACGAAAACATCGCTCGTTTAAAGGCTGGTAATGAGAGAAAAATCAAATGGATGGATAGGAAAAAGCCGGTAGAGAATTAGTAGAACTAATACTTTGTATTACAAACAAAAAGCACTCGCAATGAGTGCTTTATTTTTGTTTTGTTTTACTACTTGTTAGAGTTCATGTTTCTCATGATTTCTCTAACTTGCTTTTCGCTTGGTGTACGACCCATGCTTCTGAACATGGCGCGAATCATTTTTTCGTTGACAGGTGGGTTATCTTTAAGTTGCTTTTGAAAGATATAACGGGTAATAAAGAAGCCCGCGATGCCGCCGACAATAAATGTACCAACGGCTAATAAAATAATTTGCCAAACTTCCATTTTGCTTACCTATTAGGCTCTTCCATCGTATTCGCCAGTATCTGTGCGAACTAAGACTTCTTCGCCTTCTTCGATGAATAATGGAACTCTAACGACTAAACCAGTTTCTAATGTTGCTGGTTTGGTTGGTTTGTTAACTGTATCACCACGGACACCTGGATCACATTGCGTAATCTTTAAAGCAACTTTAGCAGGTAAGTTGACACCGAGAATTTCGCCTTCATAAGAAGTGATTTCCACGACTTCATCACCTTTTAAGAATTGTTTTTCCCATTGTAAACGTTCCACTGGGATTTCGACTTGCTCATAAGTCTCTTGGTCCATAAAGACCAAGAAATCACCGCTGTCGTAGAGATATTGCATTTGTCTTTTGTCTAAGCGAACGTTTTCCACCATGTAACCAGAGTTACGAGCAAGTTCGTTGATTGTGCCTGTACGCACGTTTTTGACTTTGACCTTAGCAACCATCTTTCTCATCGCTGTTTTGTTGAGTAAGATGTCTAAAACTTGATAAAGATTGTTTTCATCAATGAAATAGTTGCCTGGTCTTAATTCTGTGACATTAACCATAAATATTTATTTCCTTTCAATAAATTTCCTTGAATATTATAACAAATATTCATTATTTGACAAATCATTTGAGATACTGATTGATTCTTAATTCAGTTTCTAATGTTGATGTCCTTTCATGGCCTCCATAAATCTTAACGGAAATAGGAAGCTTAAGAATCTTTGCTATCGACTTATTAAACTCATGTGGTTTAGCATTTGGTAAGTCGCTTCTTCCAACGCCATGTGGAATAATAAAATCGCCAGTAAAAAGAATGCCACTATCTTTTAGATAGAAGCACACGCCTCCAGCGGTATGATAAGGTGTTGCGATAACTTGGATATCTTCTTTTATAAGATGAAGGATTTCGTTATCAATAAGCGTTTCTGCTTTTGCTTTAACAGTAATATTTTCACCTAAAAATTCGCTACAGTTAGTAAATGTATCACTAAGCATATCTAAATCTTCGAATCCAATATAAACAGGTGCATTAAAAGCATTCACTAATGTATCGACACCGCGAATATGATCAGCATGTCCGTGTGTTAAAAGTATGGCTTTAAGCGTTAAGTCATTCTTTTTGATGTAATTCACTAAGCCATCGTACGCTTTAGCAGGATCGATAACGACGCACTTTTTATCATCGTCAATCAAAACATACGTGTTAGCGTATAAATCATCTCTATCTTCGTATATGAAGGGAACAACTTTTGTCATAAACAAAAAAATAGGCAAAGCCTATTATTTCTTTTTCTCACGATGGAGAGTCACTTTTTTGCAGCGTGGGCAATATTTCTTTTGCTCCATTCTATCTGGATGTTTCTTTTTATTTTTAGATGTGAGATAGTTTTCTTCGCCACATTCAGTGCACTTAAGTGTTAATGAGATTCTATCATCTTTGCCTTTTGCCATTTGCTTTTCTCCTTCAAAGTCGCTTAATATCTTACCACAGGTAAAATATAATGCAAATATATTTTTTATTTATAAACTAGGTTATAATATCAAGGTATGAAAAGAACACAAACAAGACAAATCAGAATTGGCCGCTTAACTCTTGGCGGACAAGACAAAGTTTTAATCCAATCAATGTGCAAACATAAGACTTCTGATGTCGAAGCGGTAGTTAATGAAATTAACGAATGCGAAGCATTAGGCGCTAAGCTTATGCGTGTGTCCGTCTTGGACGAAGAAGACGCTATGGCGATTGCACAGATTAAAAAGGGTATAAAAATTCCTTTAGTCGCGGATATTCATTTCGATCCTAACTTAGCAATTTTAGCCATTAAATGCGGCGCAAATAAAATTAGGATTAATCCAGGAAACATCAGCGATGAGAACAAAATTAAAGAAATCGTTGAATTAGCGAAAAAGAAACATGTCGCAATTCGCGTCGGTGCTAACTCTGGTTCCGTTAATAAGATTATCGATGAATTGGACATTCCATTATCTCATAAACTGATTTTATCAGTTAAAGAACAAGTTGAACTATTAGAAAAGTTTGATTTCCACGATATAGTCATCTCTTTGAAAGCTAGCAATATCAAAGAAACGATCAAAGCATATCAATTAGCAAGCGAAATGTTCCCATATCCGCTTCATATCGGTATCACTGAAGCGGGACCATATGATTTATCAGTTATTAGAAGCACGGCTGGACTCGCTCCTCTTCTTTTAGATGGCATTGGCGATACCATCCGTATTTCCATTACTGGTGAATCTAAAGACGAAGTCATTGCCGCGAAACGTCTATTACATGACTGTGGTCTATACGATAATTATCCTACATTCATTTCTTGCCCAACATGTGGTAGAACGCAAGTTGATGTTCGTCCATTAGGCGCGAAAATATTCAAATACTTAGAAGATAATAACTATAAGCTTACTGTCGCAGTCATGGGATGCGTTGTCAACGGACCAGGCGAGGCTAAAAATGCCGATATTGGTATTGCCGGAGGCAAAGGCCAATATGTCATCTTCAAAAAAGGCGAAGTCATTAAAAAAGTGTCAGAGGACGAAGCCTATGACGCGATGATTCAAGAGATCGATAGCCTACGCTAAATACTTATCTTTCCAATTAGGTTCAAAAGATTCAGCCCTTAGCATTCTGATTTCATCAGAATATGGGGCTTTTTCATTGATATATGGGGTTTCTAAAATCTTTGGAATGTTCTTTAAGCGCGGATGATTAGCAATGCGGCATAAAGCATCAAAGCCAATTTCACCATAGCCAAGGTTTTCGTGTCTATCTTTATGCGCGCCGCGTTGATTCTTTGAATCGTTGACATGCACAACTAATAAACGCTCTAAACCAATAATGCGATCAAATTCATCTAAAAGGCCATCAGTATCGTTGATATCATAGCCAGCATCAGAAACATGGCAAGTATCTAAACAAACGCCCAAGCGGTCTTTATAATGGCATTTTTCGATTATGTCACGCACTTGTTCAAAGCAAGTTCCGATTTCGGAACCTTTGCCCGCCATTGTTTCAATGGCGATTTTGACATTTGTGCCATCACTAGCAAATACTTTATCTAAAGAATCGGCTAAGACATCAATCGCAGCGTCTGGTCCTGCTCCAAGATGATTTCCTGGGTGAAGAACTAACATTGAAGCGCCAAAAGCTTCCGTTCTTTGAAGTTCGTTAATAATTGTCTTAATCGACAAATCTAATAATTCTGGTTTACTTGGATTAGCGGCATTAATGATATAAGGAGCGTGAACCACAATCTTGCTTTCGTCAAAACCATGTTCTTTTAATAAAGAACGGCCTTCCTTGATTTTTAATTCCTCTAATGGTTTCCTATAGGAATTTTGTGGAGCGCCTGTATAGAACATGAATGTTGTCGCGCCATAGGAAATCGCTTCCTTAACACTACCAAGGTAGTATTCTGGACCATTCATTGAAACGTGTGAACCGATTAATAAATCTTTAGCCATAATTATTCCTTAATCTTAATTGATTTAATGATGACTTTTTGTAAAGGAGCATCGAAATAGTTTGTCTGAACTGATGCTATAGCATCAACTACTTCAATTCCTTTAGTAACTTTACCGAATGCAGCGTATTGGCCGTCTAGATGAGGTGCGCTTTGATGCATGATAAA
Source organism: Bacilli bacterium (assembly GCA_017442875.1). GTDB lineage: Bacteria > Bacillota_I > Bacilli_A > RFN20 > CAG-826 > RUG14515. The sequence goes on along the minus strand of JAFSPN010000050.1, from coordinate 26,983 downwards.
GAATTGGCTACCAGCGGAGTTAGGATCCATGGCTCTAGCCATCGAAATAACACCTCTTTCATGTTTGATTGGGTTATTAACTCCATTCGCGGAGAATTCACCTTTAATGGAATAGCCTGGGCCACCTGTGCCATTGCCTTTAGGACAACCGCCCTGAATCATAAAGCCTCTAATAATTCGATGGAATGTTAAGCCATTATAGAAACCTTTATTCACCAGTTTGACGAAATTGTCGACGGTAATTGGAGCGAGGTCTTGATAAAGCTCAACTTCGATCATTCCAAACTTTTCTACTTCAATAATTGCGTTCATACTAATTCTCCGTATATCTTTGATATATAATTACTAATTTAATACTAGCATTATACTATATTACTTTTGGTCTTTCTTCGTGGTCCACCATAAGTATTTCTAGTGTTGGATCGATGGAAAGAAGGATTTTTTTCATCTGTGGCATGAAGATTCTTTCAATTTCATGTGGGAGATCTAAATAGTTGAAATGTTCGTTGACGATGGATCTTCTAATATGATGTGGCGTATCTCCTGATATAAATATATCACAGCCCTCATCTCTAGCGATGTTCCAGGCTCTAGAACCCGCACCACCGACAATGCCAACTTTCTTAATCATTGGATTGCCTTCATCAATCAATAAGCCGTATTCAACATCAAGTTTTGCCTTAGCAAATTTAGCGAATTCTAAGATCGGCATCGCTTCTTTTAGTTCTCCAATGCGCATCATGATGTCCTTTTCAGGGGCATAGATATTATTGAGCTCAAGAGCTTCCGCTAAAGCATCATTCATGCCATCTTTTCCTGTATCGAAATTCGTATGCATGCTATAAACAGGAACGCCTAAGGCATCTATTTCACTACAAAGTTCTTCTTTAAACTTGTCCCATTTGAACACTTGATACTTAGTGCCATAGATAAATGGATGATGAGTAATGATTAAATCTGGTTTATTTTCCTTTATCAAAGGAAGAACTTGTTGATCGAAGTCCAAACATAAAACAATCTTATGGACTTCTTCTGGAAGTTTACCAGTCATCAAACCAACAAAATCATGATTCATTTTGGCGTAACGCTTTGGAAAGTTAACGGCTAGTTTTCTAATTAACTGCTTAGTATTCATAAATATCTCTCCAATTTAGCCTTTTCTTCATTCAAAGAATGAATACGGGCTTTTGGTAAACTGCCCTTGGCTAAAATAGTGTCGATTTCAAAGATGCGACTTTGATATTTTTCTTTGAAAGTCGCGGACTTCTCTTGTCTTAAAATCGGTCCGAATTCTAAATCTTCGTCTGTGATAATGGCTTTGTCCGCTTTGATAAACTTGATAATTTCATAGAAAATATCATCTTCTTTGACGATCTTCTCATCCGCAATAGCGTAGCCCATTTGGCAAATTTCTTTCCTCGCTAATGGGACAGCGGTGTGTGCGTCGATAATAATCGTATTAACGCGAACGAGTTTTTCTGGATGTGCTTTTAAGATTTTAACAATGTTAAGACCGCCCATACCAGCGATGACAATTGTTTGAGTGTCTCTTGGCAAATCTTTCAAACCATCGCTGAAAAGAGGAGTAATCTTATCATTGACGTGATATCTAATGAGATTGCTTCTCAATCTTTCAAATGGTCCTTCCTTGTTTTCGACAGCATAACCTTTGGTTATCGTCTCAGATTGGACAAGGGCAACCATCAATTTTCCATGGTCACTACCAATATCCGCTACAACGGATTTTGGAACCATATCATGGATGATTTGTAAACGGTCTGATAGTTTAATCATTAAAACTTTTCCTTATAGTCGCCTAATCTCTTGCTACGAGTTGGGTGTCTAAGTTTCTTAATGGCCTTAGCTTCGATTTGTCTAATTCTCTCACGAGTGACACCGAATTCACGGCCTACTTCTTCAAGTGTTCTTGGTCTATTATCATCTAAACCATAACGGAGTCTAATGACTCTTTCTTCTCTATCGCTTAAATCTTTAAGAATGCTATAGAGTTCTTCTTTTAAGAGTTGTCTGGTGGTGAAATCCACTGGTGATTCGCTTTCCTTATCTTCGATAAAGTCACCTAAGTGTGAATCGTCTTCTTCACCGATTGGGGTTTCTAAACTAACTGGTTCCATGGCGATTCTTTGGATTTCGCGGATACGCTTTGCGCTTAATTCACCATTCATTGCTTCAGAAATTTCTTCCGCGGTTGGTTCACGACCAAAGTCTTGGATGAGTTGTCTTTGGATACGTGTCATCTTATTGATGGTTTCAACCATGTGCACTGGAATACGAATGGTTCTAGCTTGGTCCGCGATCGCTCTAGTGATGGCTTGACGGATCCACCATGTGGCGTAAGTTGAAAACTTATAGCCTTTAGTGTAGTCGAATTTATCAACGGCTTTCATCAAGCCTAAATTACCTTCTTGGATTAAGTCTAAGAAGAGCATGCCTCTACCAACATAGTGCTTAGCGATGTTAACAACCAAACGTAAGTTTGCGTTAATTAATGTTTGTTTGGCTTCTTCATCGCCCTCTAAAATCTTCTTAGCGAGAATTGGTTCATCTTCCGCTTTTAAGAGGTCATATTTACCAATTTCTTTTAAGTACATCTTGACGGAGTCGTTAATGCGAACTTCACTGCCGAGATAATCGATATCGATGTCTTCTTCCGCTTCATCTGAGTCTTCCGCGAAGAAATCATCATCATCTGGTTCTTCGTCAAGGTTCATCTTGCTTTCGTCAAAATCTTCAAAGTCATCATCGTCTTCATCTTCTTCATCGGAAATGACTTCGATGCCTTTTTCTTTGAAATAGTTCATTAAATCGAGGATAGTATCATCATCTAATTCAAATTGACTTAAAGCATCATAGATATCACTTTGATCGAGAATACCAGAGTTTTTAGCTTTCTTTAATAAGCTTGCTTTGATGTCGTCAAGAGAAAGGATTTCTCCATCGTCATCATAGATGCTTTTCACTTTTTTCTTCTTTTCAAGTTTGAGTTTTGGTGAGCTTGAAGCTCCTTCACTCACTTTTGGTCTGCCCCTTTTCTTTGGCGCAGTTTCCACTACTTCAGTGGCTTCTTTCTTTTTTTTACCCATAAATCAATGCCCCTTTCATTGTTTATTAGTTAACTATGTTACTGTTTCTTTCTCATCTTGCGGCGGTTGTGTTCGCTAACGATCCTAGCCTTTGCTAATGGATCCTTGCCTTCAAGAGATTGATCAAGTGTATCTTTTTCAAAGATGCGATCTTTTTCTTGCTCTATCACCGCATGGAGATTATCAAGTAATGTCGCGTTACAAACATTAGGATGATTTCTCTCCAAGTACAGAGTGGAAATTTGATTAATCATTTCATCCTTTTCTTCAAGATTGCTATTTTCTAAAGAAGCAATCAGGTCTCTAGGAACGAATTCCTCATGAATTTTGCTATATTCGATGAGGTAATTTGCAATCATGCGGTACGTCTCATCGTAGAAACCACCCACTTTTGCCTCATAAAAGGCCACTGCGTCTGGATTTTGGAGCATTTGGTATAAAAGCTCACGCTCGGCAGTAAAGAGCCTTCTAAGCACCTTTCTTTCGGGATGCATTTCCATGATTGCTTGTTTAAAGGTCTTTTCTTCTGGTTTAGTTCTCGCTGTTCTCAAGATATTCTTGATTGATTCAGGCGCAAAACCAGTAATGGCTGATAATTTATTGATATAACTATCTAGTTCAAGCGATGAACGGATACCCAATAAAATTGGAATAAACTCTTGAATGAGCTGTGTCTTTTGCTCCGTTGTTTGGAGTGGATTGGTGTTTTTGTAATAGTTAAGGACAAAGTCCACACGGGAAATAAGCTTATTTAAATAAGCATTTAGTGCGATCTCGCCATCACTATTAAGAATTTCATCTGGGTCTTTAGTGCTATTTTGGTTATCCACAATGCGGACTTTAAGACCATTCTTTTCTAATTCATTAGCGATGCCCATGGAGGCCTTTTGGCCTGGTAAATCACCATCAAGACAAAGTCTTATTTCGACATTGAGCGCTCTTAGTAAGCGGATATGTTCAGCGGTTAAGGCTGTTCCCATGATGGCGACGCATGATTCAATACCAATGCGGTATAAAGCGTAAACATCCATAAAGCCTTCAAGGACATAAATATATCCGGCAATACGCGCTTTGTCTTTAGCGTTATGATAGTTATATAAAATATTAGATTTATGAAATAAATAGGTTTCAGGTGAATTGACGTATTTAGCTTCAGGACCATCGCCGATTCTTCTAGCGGAATAACCGATGACTTCACCATTAGCGTCCATAATTGGGAAGATAGCTCTTCCTTGATTACGGTCTGAATAAACACCATTGATATTAGAAGCAATGCCAATATCTTCAATCGTCTTTAAGGAATGGCCTTTTTCCTGAAGGAAACGGCATGTCGCTTTACCGTCTTTGAAAGCGTAACCAAGTTTGAACTTGTTTCTCATATCAGCGTCTAAATGACGGCTTTCAAAATAATCAAATCCCACTTTTCCTTCTGGTGAATTCAAAGCGTATTGATAATAAACGGTTAAATCATGCAAGCACTTAACAAGTGGCGTTCTTCTTGGATCGACGACTTTGACTTCGTTAATGCCTTCAAGCCTTGGATCGTGATAGTCACAAATCTCTGCAACTTTCTTGAGTGCTTCCTTAAAGGAAAGGTGTTCATATTTCATCACAAAGCCAATCGCATTACCGCTCGTGCCACAGACGAAACACTTAAAGATTTGTTTATCAGGAGAGATGTGCATTGATGGATTAGTGTCATCATGGAAAGGACATTTGGCTAAATAGTCTTTGCCTTTTCTGACCAAAGGTAAATAAGCTTGGATAACTCTGACGATATCCGAGTGCTTTAATACGTCATTTACTAATGTTTCATCAAATGCCATATAATAAAATTATACCTTTACTAATTATTTACTAATTATTTACCACAATTAGAAGAACACTTTTTCCTCTAAATAGGCTCTTAATTCACTGATTGGTAAGCGAACTTGCGCCATTGTATCACGGTCACGGACGGTCACTGCACCATCTTCTAAGGTATCAAAGTCGATGGTTACGCAGAAAGGTGTACCAACGGCATCTTGACGACGATAACGTTTGCCAATGCTTCCTGTGTCATCGTAGATGACGTTGAGATACTTAGCTAATTGTTGTTGGACTTCACGTGCCTTTTCTTCAAGCTTTTTGCTTAAAGGAAGGATAGCCGCTTTATAAGGAGCAACCGCTGGGTTAAGGTGCATAACAATACGTGTATCATCTTCACCAACTGTTTCTTCATCATAAGCGTCACAAAGGGTCATTAAGACTAATCTATCAAGACCAACCGAAGGTTCAATACAGTATGGAACATACTTTTCGTTTGTTTCTGGGTCTAAATAATCTAAAGCTTCACCACTATATTTGATATGGCGGTTTAAGTCATAATCGGTTCTATCAGCGATACCCCAGATTTCACCCCAACCAAATGGGAAGAGATATTCGATATCAGTTGTGGCTTTGCTATAGAAAGCTAATTCTTCTGGTTCATGGTCTCTATAACGGAGGTTTTCTTTTCTAATACCTAAAGAATCAACAAAGTTGAGGCAGTATTGTTTCCAATAATCAAACCATTTAAGGTCTTCACCTGGCTTACAGAAGAATTCCATTTCCATTTGATCAAATTCACGTGTGCGGAATGTCATTTGTCCTGGAGTGATTTCGTTTCTAAATGCACGACCGACATTACAAATACCAATAGGTAATTTTCTTCTTGTAGTTCTTAAGACGTTTTTGAAGTTAACAAACATGCCTTGAGCGGTTTCTGGTCTTAAATAGACCACTGACTTACTATCTTCAGTCACACCAATATGTGTTTTAAACATCATATTGAATTGGCGGATATCAGTGAAATCTTCCTTGCCGCAGTTTGGGCATTTAACGTGGTTTTCACGAATGAATGCCATCATTTGTTCATTGGTCATGCCGTTAACATCGACGTCAGGGAATTCACTTTCAATTAATTGATCGGCTCTAAAGCGTTGTTTACAACTCTTGCAGTCGATTAAAGGATCGTTAAATGTGGCAACGTGACCTGTCGCTTCCCAAACCTTTGGGTTCATCATGATTGCGGCATCAATACCAACATTTGTTGTGCTTTCTTGCACAAACTTCTTCCACCACATCTTTCTGATGTTGGATTTAATTTCACTTCCCAAAGGACCATAGTCCCAAGTGTTGCTTAATCCACCATAAATTTCAGAGCCTTGGAAGTAATATCCTGAGACGATGAAATGATTACAAAGCTTATCAAATTCAAATTTTGCCATAATCTACCTCTTTACTTGATTTAACAAGTACGCACGAGGAAAATGCTACAATTACCTAGAATTGTTGTCAACCTATTATAAGTGTTATCTATTATTATTTCTAGCCTAAAATAAGGCAAAGGTTTTTAAAGTGATAGCCAAAGGCTTCTTCGGTGAATTCGATCATCTTTTGTAGTAAGACATAGGCTTCATCAAAATCGTATTCACTACCGAGGAGGTGAAAATCACGAGAATTAAAAACTTTTCTTAAAAGAAGCATTTGATTCTTGTTTAAGTCACGACTTATTTCTGGGCTGATACAATCAGCGCATAAAAAGCCACCCTCAATAAATGAAAAAGCCACAATATTAGTTTTCTTACCACAGTTAACGCACTTATTTACTTCGAGCTCAAAGCCACCTTCACGCAAGGCATAGGCCATGAAGATTAACAAAGTTAACAGCCAGTCATCTTTCTTTTTGAGTTCACTGACTGCCTCTTCCAACACCTTGAACATCTTTGGCTTTTCTTCGTCTGGGAAAAGGTAATTCACTATTTCGTTCATCATTATGAGCGTTCCTAAATATTTCGCATCCATTTCCAGACGCAAAGGCGTGAAAAGCTGTTTAGAACTCTTTAATATGGGATGTTTAAAGTTTCCATCCATCAGTTCGATATCCGCGATGCATAAAGCGTTATTAATTGCAGCGTTTTTACTTTTTGGATCTCTAATACCTCTTGCTAAAAATGTGATGTACTCATTTTCTGAGATACCAGAAATAATGGCATCCTTTTCTTTATAAGGATTAATTGTTAAAACAATTACTTTCATGACTATTTTTCGTACTTATATCCGTAACTTTTTAAAGATTTGGGTTCGTTTCTCCAGTCTTCATCCACTTTGACTTTTAATTCTAAATACACGTGCTTGCCTAGAAGGCGTTCGATATCTTTACGGGCATAAGAACCGATTTCTCTAATCCTTTTACCACCAGCTCCAATAACGATGCCTTTTTGGCTATCTTTTTCAACGATGATTGAGGCAATAATTTCAATTGGTTTACTATCCCAATCGATATGTTCCATATAAATAGCTATGCTATGTGGTACTTCTTCACGAAGTGACTTTAAGATTTTCTCGCGAATAATTTCTTTGATTTGGAAAATCTCATCCTTATCCGTCACTATTTCGCTTGGATAATAGGCTGGTCCTTCAGGAAGAAGGCTCACCACTGTTTTTATTAATTCATCAACATTAAATTTCTCTTTGGCCACTGTATCGATAAAGATGGCTTTCGGGAATATCTCGCGATATGTTTTCTTTAATTCTTCTGTTTCATTAAGCCTTGCTAAATCGATTTTGTTAAAAACAATCACTAGTGGCGTGTTATGAATATCGAGATGTTCAATTATAAATTGATCACCTGCACCAAAAGGCTTAGAAGCATCGACGACCAAAATGGCAACATCAACGTCGTGAGCGGCACTATAGGCCATGTTGTTCATTTCTTTACCTAATTGTTGCTTTGGTTTATGAATACCAGGAGTGTCTAAAAAGACAATTTGCACATCACTTGCGTTATATATACCGATAATATTATTTCTTGTAGTTTGAGACTTATCAGTAACGATTGAAACATTATGATTAACAATACTGTTAATAAGAGTCGATTTGCCGACATTTGGTCGACCTAAAATAGCGACAAATCCGGATTTCATTTGTTTAAATCGTCTCCTGAAAATGAAAACGGTAATAACTCTTCGATATTAGTTTCTTTGGAACCACCTTTTAAATTAGAAAGATAAATCTTTGATTCTTTTGGAAATAATTCGCTGATTACTTGACGGCACGCACCACAAGGAGAGCATGGTTCATCTGTGTCAGCAACAATGGCTAAAGCCACAAAATCGCTTTTCTTATAGCCGTTCATCATCGCGCTGTATAATGCGTTTCTTTCAGCACACATACATAATGGGTATGATGCATTTTCCACGTTTGCGCCTTGGAAGACCTTACCATCTTTACAAAGTAAAGCGGCACCAACGGCAAACTTAGAATATGGGCTATATGATAGCTTTCTGGCCTCAATGGCCTTTTCAATTAATTGTGTCTTTTCCATAACTACCTCACGCTAAGATCTCATCTTGTAATCTAAACATCACTTTTTCATCCTCTTCTTTCATATGGTCATAACCAAGTAAATGGAGAAGTCCATGCACAAAGAGGAATCTTAATTCTCTATCTAAACTATGTCCATAGGACAAAGCCTGTTCTTTGGCCTTATCAGAGGAAATATAAATCTCCCCTAGCACCACCATCTTACCAGAACGCAATATTTCATCACGATTGGGATTATCATCTAAAAACGCAAACGAGATGACATCCGTAGGCGCATCCTTATGACGATAGGCGCGATTAATTTCGTGTATATAATCGTTATTAACGATTGTCACGCTAATATAGGGATCAAAATTTAAGGATAAATGCTTAAGTGTTTTTTCTAATAGTGATTCGTAAATCTCTTGGTATTGATTGAGCGATTCATCGAATGAATTAAAATCTAGTTCCATAGCATGATGATAACATCATTTATGGCCTTTTGCTATTTATTTCATCATTTTGATGAACGAGATTATTAATTCTCGCTTTATTGACCATATTATCACTGAACTTTTGATCATATGAGAATAATGGCACCAAGTATTGGTAGATTAAAAAGCTCACACAAGTGTAAAAGACGAGATTAGTTATCGTAAATGAGTTTTCAATGCGACAAATTAAGAAACTAGAAAGTAGAAAGAAAGCCCCGACCACTACTTTACTAGCGAATTCATAGTAGGCATATCGATATGATTTGACCTCTAAGTTTTTAACCTTCAATTCCATTTCTTCTTGCTCTTTAACTCTGCGCAAATCATTTTCTTGATTAGTCAGCTCTTGATTCACGTTTTTGCGGTAAGGGAACAAAACCATCGTTTTAGCTAGAGCGCATATCAAGGCAATGCCGATTGAGACCATATAAGCTAAAGAGTTAACCAAAGATACGACGACAATCAATATGACGACGAGGAAATAGAAGATAAAGTTAAGGCCCATCGTTAGAGCGCTAGCTTTATACTCTTGCCCGCGTTTATAGAATTCGTAATAATCCTTTCGATAAACATAAGGTAAGAATCTTCTTAAATAAATGTCGCATTTCTGCATGCGCTTTAATAGCATCATTCTTAGAATGATTTCGCATATCAAACTCGCAGCACAGAAGATGAGTGGTAATAAGAATGAACCATCTGGTTTCACAAAGAAAGTCGCTAATGCAATGAAGACGGCCGCTAAAGCTTGGAAAATATATGAGACTATTTCTCCTTTTGCGTCTTTAGCGTCGACCTGCCTTAATGTAAAGGGGTAGTCTTCCATGTGGTTAACTGCTAAGGCAGTGCCGTCCCATTCCAAAATAAACTTATCAATGCTTTTCCAGTATGTTCCTATTGCCGGATCAAAAATCTTAATCCTCTTCCCTTTAATCTTTGTCGCTAAAACGGCGTGTGGGCTTTGATTTTCACGCTGAACGGTTAAGATTAAGGGAAACTCCTTAAAATGGCTCAAATCGCTCTTATCTTCATATTTTAGACCGGTGAGAGTCACCTCGTAACGCTGGGCGATCTCTAAAAGGTCTTGATAGGAATAAGGGCCATGAGACTCATCTTCTGGTAAATAAAGATACCTTTCATCTTTACGAACGGTTGCCAAAAGCATCTTCAAACATGTAAAACCGCAACCGCTCTTTGTCACTTGTGGGATATAGTACATTTTTTGCACCTCCTCTACTTTACTAATCGGCAGTTTTTTCAAATTTGTCCAAAAAAAGTGATATTTTTTGAAAACTTTTTTTCTTAATTCAAGGAATTAAAAATTTTTAGCAAAAATGACTATAACATCGATTATTGCTTTTTCTTCATCGGTTTGTTTTAATAATGGTACCGGTCCAACACCTGTCTTAATTGATGTGAGTGCGTGACCGGTTTTGTTTTGCTTTCACTTTTTATCTTTGATGACACGTTTAATGCGACGCTTGTCATTTATGTCAAATTGCCAACTCAAAGAGTCTTTATGAAAGTTCTTAACATGATCGATATAGACTCTTGGTATAACATAAACTGTTTTTTCACAACTGGGATTTGGATGCTTAAATAGCCGATAATTGTTTTTGCTTTTCTTTTTCCAAATTCTTGTTGGCTTAGTAGTAAACAAAATACATTTTCTAAAAGGGCCAGCGCTTTTGAATAAATATGAATAATGTTTTCTCTTTTTGTTGTATCTGAATTCACTGAGCGCCATAAAAAACCTCCTAATTACTAATCGGGAGATTTTTCATTTTTGTCCAAAAAAGATGAAAAAAGCGAAGCATCTGTTTAGTTTGCTTCGCAATTTATTTTACTTTTTAAACATTTTCTTGAACTTGGCTAACAAAGAATCGTCTTTCTTTTGTCCATCACGATATTTCGTGAGAAGTTCTTTTTGTTCTCTATTAAGTGAGGTTGGCATCTTGATATCCAAATGGACATATTGATCGCCAGGTCTTCCACTTCTTAAGTCTTTAACACCTTGACCTCTCATTCTGAATATTTGGCCAGGTTGAGTTCCCGCGGGAATATTAAGCGTTGCTTCTCCATAGACTGTTGGAACATCAACGCTTGTGCCTAAAATAGCATCGACAAAGTCGATTGGGACGTTGAGATGGATGTCGTTACCATCTCTTTTAAAGTATTGATGTGGCTTGACATTAACTTCGACAAATAAATCGCCATTAGGGCCACCATTAGCCCCTCTTTCACCCATGCCTTGGACACGGATTTGTTGGCCGTTATTGATGCCAGCGATGATATGAACTTTAATATTCTTTTTAACGCGGTTATAGCCTTTACCACCACAGCTTGGGCAGTTATTAAGAATAATCTTGCCTTGGCCATTACATCTTGGGCAGGCTTCTTGTTGTTCGACCATGCCGAATAGACTTCTTCTTTGCGTTCTTACATAGCCCATGCCATTACATTGTGGGCAGCTCTTGATATCACTTGCTGTTCTAGCGCCAGTGCCATTACATGCTTTGCATGTTTCATCAATGGTTAAAGGTATTTCAATATCACGGCCTAAGATTGTATCCATGAAATCGACTTTGATACGAATAATCGCATCGTTGCCTCTTCTTGGACCAGTGTTGGCACGAGATTGACGACGACCACCACCAAAGAATTGGGAGAAGATATCGCCTAAATTGACATCCTCACCACCGAAACCGAAACCACCTTCGAATGGATTAGAACCTGGCTGACCAGCGCCTTGCTCAAACGCGGCAAAGCCGAATTGGTCGTAAGCGCTTCTTTTTTGGTCATCATAAAGGATATCATAAGCTTCTTGCACTTCCTTAAACTTATCAGCGTCACCCGTCTCATGATTGTCAGGGTGATACTTTTTAGCGAGTTTACGATAGGCACTTTTGATTTCATCTTTAGATGCGCTTTTATTAACACCTAGCGTTTCGTATAAATCTCTTTTATCTGCCATGATGATCCTTTCTATTCATAGCGAAGGGGGACCGCAGTCCCCGAACGCTTCAAATGTTGTTTATTAATAATTAGTTTTTCTTTGTGAAGTCAGCATCGACAACATCATCTGGGTTTGTTCCAGCGGTTTGTTCGTTAGCTTGACCGTTAGGTTGCGCACCCGCATTTGCTTGTTGTTGTTGCATATAAGCCGCAGCTTGCTCTAATTCATTGATACGTTTTCTTAATGTTTCCATATCGTTGTTGTCTAAAGCGGCCTTGAGTTCATCTCTGAGCTTTTGGGTTTGTTCTTTTTGCGTTGGATCCATAGAATCGCCTTTTTCTTGCATAGCAATGTCAATATCGTTAATCATGGATTCAGCTTTATTGCGGAGTTCGATGTCTTCTTTACGTTTGGCATCTTCTTCGGCGTGTTCTTCGGCTTCTCTGACCATTCTATCGATGTCTTCTTTAGATAGACCATTGCTACCAGAAATGGTAATATTTTGTTCTTTTTGCGTATCTAAGTCTTTAGCAGAAACTTTAACGATACCGTTGACGTCGATACTGAATGTAACTTCAATTCTTGGCTCACCACGTCTGGCTGGTTTAATACCGTTGAGTTGGAAATGACCTAATAACTTGTTATCATGGGCCATTTGTCTTTCGCCTTGATAAACCATGATATCAACGGCTGGTTGGTTGTCCGCGGCGGTTGAGAAGACTTGGCTCTTTGTGGTTGGAATGGTTGTATTACGTGTAATTAATGGAGTCATCACACCACCTAAGGTTTCAATACCTAAGGTTAATGGAGTGACGTCTAATAAGACGACGTCTTTAACATCACCAGAGACCACACCACCTTGATAAGCCGCACCAATGGAGACAGCTTCATCTGGGTTAACGGATAAGTTTGGTTTCTTGCCGGTTAAACGAGCCACTAATTCTTGGACGGCTGGCATACGGATGGAACCACCAATTAATAAGACTTGGTTGAGTTCGCTTGCAGACATATGAGCGTCGCTTAAAGCTCTTCTAACTGGTTCTTCACATCTATTCAAAAGATGTCTTGTTAAGTCTTGGAATTTAGCTCTTGTTAAAGTTGTTTCAAAGTTAACTGGGCCAGCACTTGTCATGCTAATGAATGGTAAGCTGATCATTGTTTCCATAGAAGCAGAGAGTTCAATCTTAGCTTTTTCAGCCGCTTCTCTAATTCTTTGCACGGAGCCTTTATCAGTGATATCAACATTGTTTTGAATCTTGATTTGAGTTTTGATCCAATCCGCGACAACAGCATCCCAGTCATCGCCACCGAGTCTATTATCACCAGCGGTAGAAACGACTTCAAATGTGCCGTCACCGATATCAAGGATGGAAACATCGAATGTACCACCACCTAAGTCGAAGACTAAAATCTTTTCGGATTTATCGGTTTCTAAGCCATAGGCTAAAGCGGCAGCGGTTGGTTCGTTAATAATACGAACAACATCTAAGCCAGCGATTTGGCCAGCGTCTTTTGTCGCTTGTCTTTGCGCATCGTTGAAGTAAGCAGGAACGGTAATAACGGCTTTTTCAACTTTTTGGCCTAAATGGGCTTCAGCATATTTTTTCATATAAGCAAGAATCTTGGCGGAGATTTCTTGTGGAGTGAATGTTTTGTTCACGCATTTGATGTTGACCTTTTCCGCACTACCCATCAATCTCTTAATTGAGGAGACGGTATCAGGGTTTGTAACGGCTTGTCTTTTTGCGGCATTACCGACGATTTCTTCACCGTTTGCTTTAAAAGCAACAACGGATGGAGTGGTCATTGTGCCTTCTGGATTTGGAATGACTTTGACTGTGCCATCAGCTTGTAAATAACTGACGACTGAGTTTGTGGTACCTAAGTCGATACCTAAAATGATTTCTTTTGCCATAAATATATCCTCCTATTAAGCGTCCGCTTTGACGCTATTATTGTTTTCTTCTTTTTTGTTTTTGCTCACTGAGACCTGGGCGGGTCTAATGAGACGGCCGTGTAGTTCATAACCTTTGGCGTACACTTTTGTAACTAAGTTTTCTTCGCCTTCTTGTTCGGTCACGTCCACAGCGTTCATGTTTTTATCAGAGAACTTATCTCCGATATTTGGGGAAATTTCTTTAACCCCTTCGTTTTCTAGGACACTCACTAGGTTTCGATAAACGAATTGGAAACCCACTAAGTAGTTCTTAAGTTCTTGGCTTGTTGGTTCATTAGCCAAGGCCATATGGAAGCTATCGAGTACGGGGAGTAAATCTTCGATAAATCCCATCGCGCGGTATTTGATGATATCGGAATGTTCTTTTTCTAAGTTGTTACGGAGATTTTTTGTATCAGCGTAAGCCCGATAGTATTCGTTTTTCCAATGATCAACGTCCGCTTTTAGTTTTTCTAACTCTTCTTCGAGTTCTTTAATCTTTTTCTCTTCTTTGGACCTTTTTTCTTTCAATTCTTCTTTATCTTTAGGCATCACCCTTACCTCCTTTACTACCGTTTAAGTCATTAAAGTAATCGGTTAAGGTTTTAGCGATATATTCCAAAGCGGATAAGGCTTGGTCATAGTCGATTCTTGTTGGGCCAAGGAGGGTAATCGCACGATCACCTTCAGCGCCTAAGTCGATTTTCGCTGTCACCATTGAGACATCAGGATTTCCTTCAATGTCACCGATACGGATGATACGGCCATCTTTTTCTTCCTTAATCTCTTTTTTGACTTCTTTAAGAAGTTGTTGGTCATTTAACAATCTAAACACTTGTTCTAATTTCTTCGCGTCGTTTTGATATTCTTCTCTAGAGAAGAGTTCATCTCTTCCATAAAGTGATAATCTATCGCTTGCGAATCTCACGAATGTTTCAAGAAGGGCTTGATAAACAAGGTCATGATCAACGATATATTCGCTTAAGACTGGCTTTAATGCTTCGGTCTTTTCCACAAGGTTCACAATTGGTGTACCTTTTAATCTTTCGTTTAAGAGATTGACACAGCTGACAATCTCATCCGCGGATAAGTTATCTGGGACGATGAAGGTCTTATTTTCAACATAGCCTTTATCAGTCACAAATACCGCGGTGATGGTATTAGAGGAGATTTGTACCATTTGAATGGAAGCGAGTTTCTCTTCTTTTTCATCTGGTCCCATGACAACGGTCACTAAGTTAGTCATATGAGATAAAATCTCACAAGAGGCTTTAATGACTTCTTCGATGGATTTTACTTTGTTATCTAAGACGACTTGAATCCTATTCTTCAATTCTTCGTTAACACTACCATCTCTAAGCTTTTCACAGTAATAACGATACCCAGCAGCGCTAGGAACACGACCACTGCTTGAATGGGTCTTTTCAATAAGCCCCATCTTTTCAAGAGCGTACATCTCATTTCTAATTGTGGCGGAACTATATGGAAGCTTGTATTCTTCGATAAGAGTATGGCTACCAACTGGTTGGGCTTTCTTGATGAAATATTCAACGATGTATTTAAGGATTGTATCACTGCGGGTAAGAGCCATGGTTTAATCTCCTTTTTAGCACTCTTCATCTTTTTGTGCTAATTACATTTTAATGATTTCGTTAGCACTGTCAATACTAAACTGCTAAATATTTATAATTATTTTAATAAGGATATAGAAAAAGGACAAAAATGTGCTATATTTGGTGTATGACTATCGAAAAAACCTTAAACAATCAAGAATTAATCATCAAACCTATTGGAGAAATCAACACTGTTACTGCGCCTGAAGTCGAAGAAGTTATTAAAAATGATTTAGGCAATATCACTTCTCTAATTTTTGATTTCTCAGAATTAGAATATCTTTCTTCCGCTGGTTTACGCGTCTTATTAGTGGCCCAAAAGCTCATGAATAAAAAAGGAACGATGTCGCTCCGTCACGTCAATAACAGCGTTAAAGAAATATTCGATATTACTGGTTTCTCTAATATCCTAGATATTCAAGACTAAACTCTTTTGATGATAACGTCCTTTTGAGTAATCTCATAAGGGGTAATATCGTTAACCGCACTGCGACAATAGTCCAGTGTTTTTTTCATCTTTGATGCGAGGATGGTTAATCTATCAAATATTTTTCGATCATCCGTTGAAACGCTCATGATAAATTCATCTTCTTTAATCTCAAGGTCTTTAACCGCATCGTGTTTCATGAATTCAATCAAATCGATTTCTTCAACGATTTTATTTAAATCATAGATGGCTTTGGAATTACGCGAAGCGGTGACATCGATTTCATCCGCTAGCCTCACTAAAGCGGCTAAATATGGTAAACAAATGGTATTTCCATTAGGAAGAGTCAAGGATAAAGGATAGTCTTTTCTATCGAATAAATCGGTTTTGCGATGGCCTCTTGAAATTTGAATGATCGCAAATAAATGCTCATCGCTAGGAAAATCGAAGAAACGCGCGTATTTATGAAGAAATAAACCAGAAAATTCATGATGGAAGTTTCTAACGATTTCAGGATAGTTATCATGTGAATGGGTTTCAAAATAATTACCAAAATCAATTTGTTTAGAAAACTCATCGAAATCATTATGAGAAATACCCATCCCAGTATCATGGAAATAACAACCTAGTAATAAAACATAGATTTCATCAGCGTTTAATTTATCAATTTGTTTACCAATCAAACGATTGCAGAAA
Organism: Bacilli bacterium; assembly: GCA_017442875.1. Classification (GTDB taxonomy): domain Bacteria; phylum Bacillota_I; class Bacilli_A; order RFN20; family CAG-826; genus RUG14515. The sequence continues at coordinate 10,435 of JAFSPN010000050.1, read as the reverse complement.
TCGATAATATTCAAAGAATGGAGTTCGGTATGATCGGTAAAATCAGGGAAAATAAGCTTATAATTGGACAATATTTTTTGTAACGCAAAAACAGTGTCAACGAATCTCTGATGGAGATCACTATCAAGCTCTTTAAGTTTTCTTTCTAAAGAATAATCGTATATATCCATATTTTTATTTTACTACGCGTTTAGATTTTATAAAATAAATGTTGGATTTATTTGAGTTTTTGTTTACAAGAGCCTTTGTCTATGTTAAAAATATATTATCTGTTACCCGTGGTAGCTAATGACTACCGCCTAGTGGAACAGATTTTTTATTTTCTTCTTAACAATCACATTCCAGATCTTCCCATAATCATATGGATGTAGACGATAATTGTTTAAAACTCCAGAAAAAACTTGCTTGTCATCAACAGAAATATCGTTTCTGATATATGAAACTTCTTCCCAATTTTGCGGATTGTGTATTTCGATGTTTTTATGATGCCCTCTTTTTCTACTATGAGTAAGTCCTAGATTATAAAAGCGCATTTCGTCATCGGATTTCGCAAACACTAAGGAAGGGTGTTTTCCTTTTCTTATGCCTAGTTGTTTCCTTCTTTTATTATTTCTAAAATGCCATTTAACAAATTTCATATTCTTACCTCCTGATGCGATTCTTAAAAACACCTCCTACTTACTAATCGGGAGATTTTTGAAATTTGTCCAAAAAAAGTTGAAAAAATTAAATTAACTTAAGAAGTATTTGATCAAGGACCATCATTCCTTCGTATGTCGGAATTAACTTATGGTCTTTTTTAATAAGTAAGCCACTAGATATTAAGGAATCTATTTCTTCTTGTTTGTCTTTGACAAAAGAGATATCTAACCCTTCAATAGTTCTTAAATTGAGCATGATTTGATAGGTGCGTTTATCTTTTTCTGAGACTAGTTCTTTTTCGTTAACGAATACACGGTCAATATATTGAGACAAGTTAACTGTGTTTTTGTATCTAGTTTCACCGATATAACCCGATGCTCCTAGACCACAGCCAAAATACTCTTCATTCCGCCAATAGGTAAGATTGTGTTCGCTTTGATAGCCAGGCTTTGCCCAGTTTGAGACTTCGTAATGCACAAAACCATTTTTAGTAAGTTCTTCTTCAACAGTATCATAAAACGCTCGTAATAGGTCGCCTTCTGGTTCTTTGTACCCTTTATTAAATAAAACGGTATGTGGATTTACGGTTAAACCATAGCAGGATATATGTTTGATATTTAAAGATAAGATGTTCTCTAAATCTTTTCTTAATATAGTTTCGCTAGAGTGAGGTAAACCCAGTATCAAATCGACATTGATGTTATCAATTCCAGTTTCTTTAAGGCTCTTAATCGCGGTTTTTACTTGTTCAAAAGTGTGGTCGCGGTTGACCATATTAAGAATCTTGTCGTCAGTTGTTTGCACACCTATTGAAACGCGATTAACACCATGACTTTTGAGCATCTTGATTTTATCTAATGATAGCGATTCAGGATTGGCCTCAAAAGTATATTCTTCTACCCCATTAACATAAGGATCAATTATTTTTAATAATTCTTCGAATAAATCATCCTCTAATGCGGTTGGTGTACCGCCACCGACATAGATAGTTTTCAAATCTTTTATTTGATAGGCCTTTAATTCTTCTTCTAATGCGTCTAGATACTTAACGGCGAAATTACGAAAATACTGCAACTTGGTGAAGTCACAGTAATCGCAAATCTTATGACAAAATGGGACATGGATGTATAAAGATTTAACTTTATTCATCATCCTTGTAATTGCTAATTTGTTTAGCAACTTCTTCGTCTTCGACATCTTGAAGGACGCGTTTCATTTCATCTTCAAGAATTTGTTCATCGCTTGGTTTTTCTTCTTTTAAGCGTGGACGTAAGATGCGGTAAAGGATGAAAGCTAAAAGGGCCACGACAGCAGTCGCTGCGATAATGACAATAAAAATTACTAGTGTACTTGGCATGTTCTTTCCTCCTTATTCCTTTTCCACTGGAATATAGACGTATTTATTTTTCACTTTTTCTTTTCGATAGTAAAGAAGTTCTGCTAAATGATCCATACTTGTACGAGCGGTCTCATATGCACATCTAAGTGATTTTTTATATTGAGCGATAGTATATTTTTTGCCTTTTGTGCAATGTCTAGCGTAGAACTTTGCTTCGCCTTTTTTGAGTTCTGGATCCCTTTCAAGAAGGTCTTGTTCTAAAAGAACAGCTTGTTTTTCATCAAGAGCCACTGGGATGTAGGCGACAGCGAGTTCTTCTTGCACATATGTAACTTTAACAGTCTTTTTCTTTGGTTGTTCTTCGATGACTGGTTTTTCGTTAACAGGTGCAGGTTCTTCTTTAAAGACTGGTTCTTTAACTGGTTCCTCTTCTTTAGAAGCTTCGAACAAATCAATTGTTTCCACTCTTTCTTCTTGCTCTGGAACTTCGATTTCTTCTTCTTTAGCATCCGCTTGATAGAAATCGGCTTTTAGTTCTTGAACTTTGCTTTGAGCGATTTCATCTAAATATGATTCACAGTATTGATTAAGATGCTTAAAAGCATAATTGACAAAATATGTCACATCCGCGGTTTTTTGTACTTCAACATAAATGCGAGCGACTTCTTCATTAGAAAGAAGGAGCAATTGTTCAAGTGGTAAATCCACGACTGTTTCTCCAAATGTCTCGTGAGCTAAAACGGCTTTAGCCATTAAAATAGCGACTTCTTCGGAGTATTTATTGAATGGTTTAACATAGTTAATATAGAAATATGTAATGATGGCTTTTAAAGATGATGATAAGGTCGATGTTTGAATAAAGGTAAATAAGCTATTCATCATCGAATCAATGATATTCCATGGTGCGCTTGTATAAATGCGGTCAATTAAGACTCTATTTTCAGGATTATGATCATCGTTAGAACGATAGAATTCCGTTAATTCTTCAGTTCCTAAGAGTTTAGCGTATAAAGCCGCTAAGAAATCCTCGTCGATAGCGTTGACATGAGCTTTCTTAATGTAGTTTAAAGCGCTCAAGTAGTTAACTAAGAGCATATTATTTGGTAAAGCGCTCACTACTTCATTACGAAGTACGCTATTAACAAAATCTTCACCAACTTGCAGTTGTTCCGCTTCATTTAAGATATAAAGAATCTTCTTATTGAATGTCTGATTTAGGTATCGATAACTCTTGGATTGAGGTAAGAGCATTCCATATTCGCGGTTGACTCTAATCATTTTCATTTCCACGTTATTGACTAAACTATTGACCGCTGGGCAACCGCAAAGTAAAAGCATTTTCTTTTCAATTGTCTTAACAGTTAAATAATGATAAAAGTTTGATCGATAAGCTAAAATGTTAGCCCAAAATGTATCAACGGATGAGATTTTAAGTTCACGAGCGACTTCGTTTTTAGTAGCGTATTTATCTTCAGTAAAACGCATCGCGAGATCATTGCCTGCCATATGAATACCTTCTTTCTAGCATAATGATATCTTAACGATGCGTTATTTACAATAATATTTTCTAAAAAACTACTAATTTTGCACTAATTGTCTTCTTCTTCATCGATGGATAGAATGGACATAAATGCTTCTTGCGGCACTTCTACAGAGCCGACTTTCTTCATTCTCTTCTTGCCTTCTTTTTGCTTTTCTAAGAGTTTCTTCTTACGGGAAATGTCACCACCATAACATTTGGCCAAGACGTCTTTTCTCACGGCTTTAACATCGCATCGAGCAATGACTTTTCCCCCTATTGCGGCCTGGATTGGGATTTCAAATTGCTGCCTTGGAATGACGGTTTTAATCTTACGAATAATGCCTAAACCACGGTGATAGCCATCTGGGCGATATATGATACTGCTAAGAGCATCCACGACTTGCCCATTAAGTAAGATGTCTAGTTTTACTAGATCAGCGCGTTTATAGTCGCTGAAATCATAATCAAATGAGGTATAGCCTTTCGTGTAGCTCTTTAATTTATCAAAAAAGTTATAAACTATCTCGGAAAGAGGCAATTCATAGGTTAAAACCATCCTTGTATCATCGAAATAATCGAGGTTTTCATAAATACCTCTTCTTTCACGACATAATTCCATAATTGGACCGATGTATTCTTTTGGTGTCATGATATTAGCCTTAATATAAGGCTCTTCGATAAATGACACTTTGCTTGCATCTGGTAATTTGGATGGGTTATCAAGGTTGATAACTTCTCCATCAGTCATGTGAACTTTATAAATAACACTAGGTGCGGTCAAAATTAAATCGAGATTATATTCTCTTTCTAATCTTTCTTGCACTACATCCATATGTAGTAAGCCTAAGAAACCGCATCTAAAGCCAAAGCCCAAAGCTTGGCTTGTTTCAGCGACAAATTGTAAGGACGCATCGTTTAATGTCAGTTTTTCTAAAGCGTCTTTTAAATCTTGATAATCATCACTATCGACGGGATATAGACCACAGTAGACCATTGGGTTCATAATGCGGTAGCCAGGTAACGCTTCTTTAGCGGGAGTTTCCACTAAAGTGACAGTATCACCAGGACGGACATCTTTGATGTCCTTAATCTGCGCGGCAATATAACCAACTTGTCCAGCGCTTAAAGAATCGGTCTTAATTTCTTTTGGGGTTCTAATACCAAGTTCGATAACTTGATATTCTTTTCCCGCTTGCATGAGGCGAATCTTATCGCCCACTTTGACTTCCCCGTCTTTGATTCTCACTAAAACGATAACCCCACGATATGGATCATAATAACTATCAAAGATTAAAGCCTTTAAAGGGGCTTTTGGATCACCGTTAGGGGCTGGAACGCCTCTCACTATAGCCTCTAATAGTTCGTGAACGTGTAAGCCTGTTTTAGCGCTGACTTCCACCGCTTCATCACAAGGAATACCAATCTTCTTTTCAATTTCATCTTTTGCCATTTGGATATTAGCGGAAGGTAAATCAACTTTGTTGATAACAGGAATAATTTCTAAGTCGTTGTCCACCGCTAAATAAGCATTAGCGAGAGTTTGGGCTTCTACACCTTGGGTGGCGTCTACTACTAAAAGGGCGCCTTCACAAGCGGCTAAAGAACGGCTCACTTCATATGTAAAGTCGACGTGTCCGGGAGTATCGATGAGGTTGAAGACATAGTCTTCCCCATCATCGGCGTGATAGCCTAACGTCACAGCGTTAAGTTTAATGGTAATGCCTCTTTCTCTTTCTAAATCCATAGAGTCGAGAATTTGGTCTTTCATTTCCCTAGCTTCAATTGCTCCAGTCAATTCTAAAATACGGTCCGCTAATGTGGACTTACCATGGTCAATATGAGCGATAATTGAAAAATTTCTAATTTTTTTCTGGGAAAAATCCATATTTTATTAGAATAAAGTAAGCGCTTGAGAAATAGCTTCACTACTACTAGAGGAGGTTGAGCCTTTAGCTTGAGAAGCAATATTTGAAACAGCTGGAATCATTACAATAGCAAAGACTGCTAATAAAATAGCAACAATAGCCACTACTAAAATCACAATGGAATACCATTTTTTGCCGTTGATCTTTAATAACGGGATGACAAAGCCAATCGTCAAACCACTAGAAATCAAAATACCAGCGGCAAAAATAATTGAATAAACAATAAAGAACATTAAGGCAAAGATTTCGCCTATTGCTGTACCCAAATTATCCGGGTTAGTAAACATTGTGGAATAAAGTCCGAATGATAAATATAGGTGGATAAACGATAAAATTGCGGCGATTGTCACAAAGATACAAGATAAAATAAGAAGGGTTTTACTCTTTTTAGTCATGATTAACTTCCTCACTTTCTTCTTTAGAAGAATCTTCTTTGTTTTCTTCTAAGTTTTGTTGTTCTTGTAAAGTCTTTTCTTGTTCAACGGCATCAATGATACCTGGAACAGGATATTTAAAATGATAAATGGCTTCAAATGTATAGCATAATCCTAAATAGCCTAAAACAATTGGTACCCCATATTGATAGACCTTTGGATCATCTGGTTTACTAATTAAACAAAATAAATCAAAGGCGATAAGATAGGCTCCCGCTGGAGCGTGAATTATCTTATCAATAAGAGCGATTCTTTTTTGTCTTTTCTTATCAAAAATAGCCCAGAAGAAATCCACTAATAACCAAGTTCCACCGAATAATGTCACCCAGTTAAAAATCGCGGCTCTAACAGTATTAGTGCCTAAAACACCGACAAGTTTCAATATCGCAATGACAAAAAAGATAACGGCAAAGATGCCTAACTCCACGCTATAGATGAGTTTAGCCTTTGTTTCAAAGTCCATTTTCTTTTTCATACTAGATATATTAGCATTTATGCTTTATTTCTTAAAGAAATCTTTTGTAATGGCGCTTATCTCCTCTTTATTAAAGGCAACTTCATATTCCCGCCACTCTGCTTTAAATAAATCGCGATATTCGTTAAGTAAGTAGCGTTCATCGATAAGTAAAACCGCACCTTTATCATCTTCGCTTCTAATCACTCGACCTAAGGCTTGCATGATTTTGTTCATGCCAGGATTTAAATAGGCATAGTCATAACCAGAATAACCTTTATTATCGTAATACTTTGATATTTGATCACTGATGAAATTGATTTTAGGCATCCCAATGCCAACGATGACTGCGCCTATGAGGCGGTCACTCACTAAATCGATACCTTCACCAAAGGCGCCGCCCACGACGACAAAAGCGATCGAAGTCACTTCTGGCGATGGCTTAAAATTGTCTAAAAACGCCACCTTATCTTCGTCAGACATTTCTTTATTCTGCTCATAGATTTTAGCGGATTCAATATCGATGTAAGGCATTAAGTTATGTAGGTATTCATAACTTGGCAAAAAGACAAAATAATTACCCACTTTGTTGGAAACAAAAGCTTTGATATAATCCGCGACTTTTTGATAAGAAGTATCTCTATTTTTATATCTAATTGAGATATTAGGGGCAATAATCATTTTTAAGTGATCTTTTGGGAATGGAGAAGGCAAGATTAAACTAGCGTCGTTAGCATTTCCCCCTAATGTATTAACGTAATACTCCATCGGTGATAATGTCGCAGAAAAGATGACAGAGCTTTTGATACTAGATAATGAATCATTAAGGAAACAAGATGCATCAAGGCAGTTGACTCTTAATATCACATCATCTTTATTCTTTTCATAGAAAAGAAGATAATTTGAATTAACAAATTCTAATATTCTATTCAACCTGTTGGTGTCCAAATAAAACTCTAAAAGTTCTTTGCTCATCTCTTTATTCTCGTTTTTATTGATGTCTTGCATCGTGGTAATAAATGAAGAGATGGTTTTATATGTATAATCATTAAACTCACTAACGATATGATTGCCGTCTTCCACTTCTATATACTCTTTAAACATCTTATTCATTTTCGATAAGGCGAGTTTGAGTTTATGAAGTTTGCTGTGCCTGACTGATTTTCTCGCTTCTTTAAAAGATTGGTAGGATAAAGAAGCAGAGTACATGTCTCTAGAACGATCAATAAGATTATGAGCTTCATCCACTAAAGCTAGATAATGAGTTGCATCCTCATCGAAATAGCGCTTCATATAAGAGATAGGGTCAAACATATAGTTATAATCACATACAATCACATCCATGAACAAAGATAAGTCCAATTCATATTCAAATGGACATATTTGATTATCATAGGCAATCTGGGTAATAAGATTTAAATCAAAGTCATCATAATTAAGTAATGAGTAGCGTAATACAGTTTGAATCTTATCGTAATAATTTCTCGTATATGGGCATTCATCAGGATTACAGGCTTTACCTTTACAAAAACAAATCTTATCTTTAGCGGTGATGATAATATCACTTAGTGATAATCCTTTTTCTTTTAGTATTTTTATCGCTTGATGAGCGGCTTCTTTACCGCTTGTTTTCGCGGTTAAATAAAAGATTTTACTTTTCTCATCATCATTAAGTGCTTTCACAAAAGGAAATAAAGTGGACATTGTTTTACCAATACCAGTAGGTGCTTCCACGAAAAGCCTTTTCCCCTTCTTTGTGGCAGCATAAGCATACTTCGCAAGCTCTCTTTGCCCAGGACGATATTTATCAAATGGGAAAGGTAATGTTTTGATGCTTTCATTACGCTTATTAATCTTTTCAAAAATGATGTTATAAAACTCTAAGTATTGGCCGATTAAATCGATGACGAATTGCTCTAATTCTAAATAATTAAAGACATAGTTATCGATAAAATGTTCCTTTTCCTTTCCTTGACGAATGTATGTTAATTTAATACCGATATATTCTAAATCATTTAGTTTAGCGAACATATAGGCGTAGCATTTTGCCTGACCAAGGTGCCATTCTAAATTATCTTGATGAAAGATTTTTAAATCTTCGACAGTTGTTTTGATTTCATCGATAACATAACTTCCATCACTTCTTTTGATAATGCCATCCGCTCTTCCTTCAAGAAGAATATCGATTTCATCGACAGTAAGAGAAACCGCTAAAGGATATTCAGACATGTAATTGGCGGATTGTTTGCTTTGATAAACAGCATGAAGCCTAGTTCCTTCGCTCATGCTTGAACGATTAAAAACGCGGTTATCGATATCACCGCTTCTTAATAAAAAGTCCACGAGTTGATGGACGCTTAATCGTAGACTTTTATCCATACTAATATAACTTTTGACCTAAAAGATTTTGATTACCGTTTATAAAAGAACGATAATCCATTCTCTTTTTGCCTTCTTTTTGTAATTCTAAAATTGAAATTTGGCCGTCTTTAGTTTGAAAAACTAAACCGTTTTTATCCGCTTGAAGGATTTCGCCAATTTCATGATCAACTAAATCATTAATAACTATAGCTTTATATATCTTTAATTTTAAATTATTTAAATATAGATAAGCACCTGGCTCATCGCTTAACCCTCTAATCCAGCCCACTATTTCTTTAGCGGACAAACTTAAATCTAACTTTTCTTGTTCTGGCTTAATGGTTGAACAGAATGTTACTTCTTCTTCGTTTTGCATTTCGCCAGGTAACTTTCCTTCGATATATAATGGTAAAGACTCTAAAACGAGCTCGCTGGCGGCGATTTTAACTTTATCAAATAAAGAAGTCGCATTATCATCTTCCGCGATTCTAATTTCCTTTTTCGCGTACATTCTACCCGCATCCATGGCTTTAACCATTTCCATGAGAGTCACCCCTGTGACTTCTTCATTATTTATTAAAGCGGATTGAACTGGTGAGGCTCCACGATATTTTGGAAGTAAGGATCCATGAAGATTTAAGCATCCTAAACGTGGTACGTTTAAGAATCCTTCGGGAACAATTTGGCCATAGGCAAGCGTGATAACTAAATCTGGTTTTAATTCATTAATAAAAGAATAATCTAATCTAATCTTTTCAGGTTGAAAAACAGGGATGTTATGTTTCTCTGCGATGACTTTAGTAGGAACCTTTTCAATGATGCCTTTACGACCAACAGGATGATCAGGTTGGGCCACTAAACCCACAAAGTGATATCCATCTTCAATCATTTTTGCAAAGACATAAGCGGATATCTCTGGCGTACCCATAAAGATAAGTCTTAATTTATTCTTTTCCATATGGAAACATTATAACACCTCTTAAAGAGCAAACATACAAAAAGGAGCGCGATTAACGCGCCCCAAATTTGAATGAGTAAGAATTATCGATTAAAAGACAATCCAGAAATCAGAGACGGATAGATTGAAGCTATCATATCTTGTGAATGTGAATGTGTTGTCACCATTCTTTAATGTGACCTCACCGATTAAGCAAGCACCAGCTTTGGAGTTGCCATTACCAGCATCAACTGTTGCGTCAGCAAGTAATTCTTGGTATGTCATAGCTTTTAATTCATCACTAATAGCAACATCAGTACCATTGAATTCAACACCGAAGTTACATCCGTTTGGACCGAGGTTGTTCTTTTGTTGAGAAGTATAAGTTCTGGTTGTGTTGCTTGACCAGTTATCCATAAAGCCAAATTGATATAACTTAGCGGTTACTTGTTCGCCTTGATAATCAAATTTGTAGGAAATTGAATTGCCATTAGAGTTGAGTTTTAAATAACCTTCTCTTGTTCCTGACTTATTGGATGAACCAGCAGCGAATGTGCCATCTAAGGCTCTGACTTTGAGTCTTGTAACATCGCCAAAGACTGTGCAAGATGCTGTTTTGTAGCCAACATAGCCTTCGCCTTCTTTGGCTGCGACTGGAGTATCTTCGCCCCAAGAATGTTCGTGAGCTGGGATAACGAGTTGGAAATCAGAGACGGATAGATTGAAGCTATCATATCTTGTGAATGTGAATGTGTTGTCACCATTCTTTAATGTGACCTCACCGATTAAGCAAGCACCAGCTTTGGAGTTGCCATTACCAG
>JAFSPN010000049.1 GCA_017442875.1 Bacilli bacterium | reverse complement strand
TTTAGGACAGGAAGATCATTATAATCAACTTCAACTGGTGGATTATCCTCTCCACCACCATGCCCAGGATCAGAAGGATCTGTGTTGCCACCTCCTTTTGAACCACACGCAGATAGAGATAAACAAATCGCTAATATACCAACAAATAAAAATTTATTTCTTCTCATATTAAAGTCTCGCTTTCTTATTTAAATTTTATTTTACCAAAAAAACTCAATCAAGCGATTTGTTTAGCTTATGATGAATTGATAATTTATTAATGTTGCATAGGAGGAAATAAAAAATGATTAAAAAAGCAACATTAATTAGCGAAAACGAAAAATTAAGAAGGGAGTTATTTATTTGGAAAAACATCGGTATCGGAATGAATTCGATGGTCAAAGAAAAAGAAATCGCAGCAAAACAATTTCTTGAATTAAATCCATCATATACTTTGTATGAAGTATCGAAAGCAATAGAGTTAAGCAAAGGTACTTTATTTAACTATTTATATAACAAAGTTGAAAAACCTTGGTTCAAAGAAAAAGAAGAATTACTCACTAAAGAAATTAAACAAATATTCGATGAATCTAATGGATTGTACGGACATAATAGAATTGCTATTGCACTAGAAAATAAAGGAATAATTACACGTCCAGAAACAGTTTCTAAAATAATGAAGAAAAATGGTTGGAAAGTTAAATCTATCCAAAAAAGACCTAAACCTCAAATCGTAAGAGATAGAACGCAATATTATAGAAACTTACTAAAAAGACAATTTAATCAGGATGAGCCAAATAAAGTTTGGGTTAGTGATTTCCTAGAAATTAAAAGAAACGGTGTTTCTTATTATCTATGTGTGATTCTAGATTTATTTGCAAGAAAAGTAATTGCTTGGAGATTATCTCATAAAAGAAGTGATAGATTAGCGTTAAACACCTTTAAAGACGCATTTGAAAATAGAGATGAACCACTGAAACTGTTATTTCATACAGATCAGGGTGCAGAATTCACCTCTCATATGTTTATCGAATCGTTAAAAGCTTATGGAATAAAGCAATCCTTTTCATATCCAGGATGTCCAAATGATAATGCTTGCATGGAAGGCTTTTATTCAATATTAAGAAGGGAAGAAATCAATATAAATATTGATAAATATGAAAATTCGAGAGTTATTAAAGAATTTTTGAATAAGTATTTCACCTTTTATAATGAAATAAGAATACACACGAGCAATGATGGACTACCACCATCAATTAAAGAACAAAAATGGTTTGAAAACCACCTCGCATAGAGGTGGCCATTTTTTATTTATAATAAATAAAGCCGGAAATTTGGTTCATTTCCGGCGGGGTTTACGAGTGGTGCCCCCTGGCGGAATCGGACCACCGATTCATCCTTACCATGGATGCGTAATACCATTTTACTAAGGGGGCAACAATAACTATTATACATAAATCGCTATTTATAGCAATAAATGTTTTTCTATTTTTCTACCTCGCTTCCATAGAGATCATAGACATAGCTTTCTTTAATAAGAACTCTGACTTTTTCACCTTCTTTTAACGCTTTATTAGAGGAGAAATAAATCTTTCCATCAATATCGTCTGGAGCGTTAAAATAACTTCTTAACAAATAATAGCCATTATCTTGACCCACTACTAAGCCTTCCATTACTTCGCCGATATGCTTTTTGTTTTGCTCATAGGAAATACCTTGTTGGAGTTCCATTAAAGCATCTAGTCTTTTCTGCTTAGTGGATTCTTTAACTTGATGCGGATAGTTATAGGAGGCTGTACCTTCTTCTTTAGAATATTTAAATGCTCCTAAGTGATCAAACTTGATTTCTTTAACAAAATCTAAGAGATTAGCGAAATCTTCATTGGTCTCACCAGGGAAACCCACCATGACGGTCGTTCTTAAAATAGCGTTAGGAATGCGATTTCGTATCTTGGCGAATAATTCTTTTAAATAGGCTTTATCACCACGTCTATTCATCGCTTTAAGAATCTTATCTTCGCTATGTTGAATTGGGATATCAAAATATGGGGTCAGTCTTTTTTCTTTAGAGATTAAATCGATGAGTTCATAGGTAATTTCATCAGGATATAAATAAAGTAAGCGGATGTATTCTAGACCTTTAATTTTCAGCAATTCTTTTAAGAGGTCAACGATTGTTTTCTTTTCTTTTAAATCGGTGCCATAACGCGTCGTGTCTTGTTCCAAGACAATGAGCTCTTTATAACCGTCGTTAGCGAGTTTTTTAGCTTCGCTTACAATACTATCGAAAGGACGGGAAACATATGGTCCTCTAATTAAAGGGATAGCACAGTACGTGCAGCAATTAGAACAGCCATCACCAATTTTAAGATAAGCACTATAACTACCAGTGGACACTAAACGATAATTATCATTTAAGCCTTCATAATTGGTGAGGTCTTTATCTAAAAGCGATAATAATTTGAGGAAGTTTCTATATTCTCTAATCGGAATCCATAAATCGACTTCCGGAATTTCTTTTTCTAATTCCTCTTTATAGCGGTTGACCAAACACCCAGTAACGACGACTTTTTGCTTTTTACCAATATTATCTAAAATTGTGTCGATGCTTTCTCTTTTGCTCGATTCAATAAAGCCACATGTGTTAATAATTAAGATGTCAGCGGATTCTTTATCATTGACGATTTCATACTTGTTTTTTACAAGTAAACCTAAAATATTCTCACTATCAACGAGGTTTTTTTCGCATCCTAAAGAGATAATAGCAATCTTTTTCACTATTCGCTCCTTAAAGCGATGACTGGATCTTGTCTAGAAGCATGTAAGCTCGGGATTAAACCAGCGACAACGGAAAGGACAATGCTTAAAGCAATCATGATGCCAATAATTGGTAATGTTAGCAAGGCGATATTTGGAACGCCAAATGGCGAGATGGCAAGGTTGATAATAATGCACACAACCGCGGTAATACCAATACCAATAATGCCACTTAAGAAGCCAGTAACCAAGTTCTCCGCAATGAATAAGCGTGAAACATCTTTCTTTCGTCCGCCAAGAGAACGGATAACGCCGATTTCTTTGACTCTTTCCATCACAGAAATATAAGTGATAACCGCGATCATAAACGAAGAAACAACTAGTGATAATGAAGTGAAAATCACTAATGCAGTCGTGATAATTGTGATCATCGTATCAATGACAGTGACAATTAAAGAAATCGTATCAGTATAGGTTAATTCATCCCTATCGGAAAGTTTGAGCGTTTTTTCTTGCGCAGTGCCATCATATAAAGTGATTTCAACATCCTTATTCCATTGATCTAAGTAGTTATTCACCTTGTTTTTTCTTGCAAAGTCAATTGGATAGATACTCATCTTTTCTGGTAGTTCATCATATGTATATGTGAGTTCTTCAGGCGTAGCACCTTCGTGAGCGTTAATTTTTAAGCCACATAATGAACGGAAATGGGTATTATTTTCCGACTCATAATCCACACCAGTTATACTGGAGAATAAAGATGAGAACGAAGAAGATAAATCTCCGTTTAAACAAGATTTATATCCAGTAGCGTGATAATCAGGATTGTTATAATCTTCCCAGTTTGGATATTCATATGTCACATAGGCGTTATACATGCTCGTTTTTAAGCCACCTGCTTCGATGTGCTTAGTAAAACTATTATCGCCTTTGATAATTTGACTGTTCTTAGCGTCGTTCATATATTTTTGTTGGAACTCTTTGGTGAAATAGACACCACGGCTAAGACAACCAAACGAGACATTTTTCTTTGGTCTTAAGATACCGGAAATTCTTATTTCAACACCATTTGTCCATGTTGGTTCTGCAACGGCTGGATATTGATAAGCACTGATAGCTGCTAAATTTGTGACGTCTTTTTTGCAACTAAATGTTACAGTCTCATCTACAAGATGTGGTGGCATCGGACTAAGTTCAATATGATATTTCTTTACTTCTGCGGTTGTCTCATCGCCACTATTGATGGTGATTTCTGAAATAGCGGATAAATCAAAATCAGTAGAACCCGCAATCATGCTGCGCACCGCTTTAGAAGAAACGCAAAGGAAGACACCTTCATTAGCGACAAATGGGAGATCCTTTTCTGGATCGGCAATCCAATCAGTAATATCACCACCGCTCATCAAACTAGGAACAGAGAAGCCATCTTTCATCTTTATCATATACACGCTGTCTGTTTTATTGGTGTTCAAATTGATATAAGTGCCAGTATAAACCGCACCTTTAAGTAAAGCCGAACTAGTGTTGTCGCTATAATTCAAAACATAGAATTCATCGTTAGCGGCGGTTTTTAAAACGATGTTATATTCGTTATAAGCGCTATCGGCGAGTTCGTCGTATTTATAAATTGTGTCATGTGGATAATAAGTGAATTTCTTATTTAACAAATCCGTATAGGAGAAAGAAGTAGCATATGGGAACTTTTTATCTAAATACTCATCGGTTTCTTCTTCTGTTCGATCTTCGGCGTATTTTCTAATCGCTTTTTTAGCGATGTTCATGACATCCTCTTCGTGATAATAACCAAGTTGAGCAAATACTAAGTCAGTTAGTGTTGTATCACTTCCGACAACGAGCATGATTTCATTTTCATTTTGTGGAAACTTGGAATCACCTAATAAGTCATATTGACTTCTAATATAGGCGTAGTCTTTTTCATCAAATACTCCATCATCATTTAAACCATCTGGAAGGAGTTTCATAAAGTCGGTAAATAAATCAACATAAGTCGCGTATTGACCAAAGCCTTCGACAGTTGTTAATTCAGCAATATATCTTTGGGTTAAGCCATTTAAAGAAATATCAACTGGTTTTCTAATTGGATCACCATTGGTTTCTTGACCAATTGTAGCATCCCAAGAAGTGAAGATGTTGTTAGTTGGGTCAATGGCATAATCAAATGATGTCGCGGATAAATATTCTCCTGGAATTTCTTTAACAAATTGCACTAAATCTTCGTTGATGACATTTGTTTTAACCGATGTGATATCAGCGTATTTATCCATTAAGTAATCAATCATGGAATTAAGACCCACACTATTTGTGATGTCGAAATCAGCAATCTTTGTATCGGAGTCGTTATATAAGCCAGTCATCAAAGATGTATAGTCAACAGCCTCTTCGGCAATCGACAAAGGATAGCTAGAAAGCATATCATCTTGCATGGTGTCGATAAAATGACGCACACCAGTGGATGCGGCTAAAACAGTGGAAACGCCAAAGATACCAATACTTCCCGCGATAGCGACAAGAATGGTTCTTTTGGATTTAGAGAATAAGTTAGCAAGAGATAAGGAAGTCGCGGTAAAAAACGACATTGAACTCTTAGCTTTTTTCTTGGTTTCTTCTTCATCCTCTTTTTTAACTTCTGGATACTTTGCTAAAGCACCGCATTTTGGACACCTTTCTTCTTTGTCATAGACAATTGCACCGCATTTCGGGCAGCGGAAAGCTTGACGTTTTTCTTTCTCAGCACCATCAAATGGATTAGTATCACCAGTAATGACGCCATCAAACATATTAACAATACGGGTCGCGTATTTTTCGGCTAGGTCAGGGTTATGGGTGACCATGATAACGAGTCTATCTTTGGCCACTTCTTTAAGTAAGTCCATGATTTGGACACTTGTTTCACTATCAAGAGCGCCGGTTGGTTCATCGGCTAATAAGATTTCAGGATTATTAACTAAAGCACGGGCAATAGCCACTCTTTGCATTTGACCACCAGAGAGTTGATTTGGCTTTTTTCTTTCCATGCCTTTGAGGCCGACTTTTTCTAGGGCCTGCATGGCTCTTTCTTTTCTCTCTTTGCGGGCTACACCACCGATAGTTAGGGCTAGTTCAACGTTTTTAAGGACGCTTTGGTGCCCAATTAAGTTATAGGCTTGGAAAACAAAACCAATAGAATGGTTACGATATGTATCCCAATCGCGATCTTTATAATTTTTCGTGGATTTATCTTTGATGATTAAATCGCCTTCTGTGTAGCGATCTAAACCACCGATAATATTTAATAATGTTGTTTTACCACAACCAGATGGGCCTAAAATGGCGACGAATTCGTTTTTGCGGAAGTTCAACGAAACACCGCGTAAAGCACGAACAGGATCCTGGTCTTTTATTAGATAATTTTTCTTAATTTGAACTAGCTGAAGCATACTTAATAACCCTCAATAAAGAGAATAATATACAATTAGATATTAAAAAGCAACTAAGATGATTTATAAAAACCATCTTTTATTCTTTTGTGGATTCAATTAAGGCCCAAGAGAGTTCATCTTCTTGGATGGTATTGCGCTGAGTTGGCCAGTCTTTATTGGCGCCTGATTTATTAGTGGCTTCTTTTTTAAGCGAGACGAGTAATTTGTTTCTTTTCATTAGGATGAGCAAGAACACAATTAGAGCGAAAAGCGCCATGCAAAAGAAGGTTAACGCTACATAGAAAAATGCGATGGCAAAAAAGAGCGTTTCTTTAAGGAATAAATAGGCCACTAAAAAGGCTAAGCCGATGGCCGCTAGCACGATTGTGGCAACTGGGAATGGACGAGCAATGCGGTTATATTGTTTTTCTAAGCCTTTAACTTTATCGAAGTTAGCAAAATTGGCTTTGTCTCTTTGCATGACAACGACAATCGAATTGTCGGGATGCATGTCTTCTTTAGAGACAAGGTCCCAACCAAAAGCTTCCTGGTTCTCGACATATTTATCGACGGCAGATAATTTCATTCTCTTACTTTTGGTTTCCATAGCGTTTTCTTAACTCCGCCATCTTGTTTTCGGCATTGGCGACGATTTCTTTTTCGTTTTGTAAGTACTTCATCATTTGTTTACTACGTAAATAAAACAATATGACATCGATGAATAAACATATAGAAGCGGGTATGAAGAAAATTAAGAATGTCTTAAGAGGATCAAAACCCGGAACTTTTAATAATGTGATAATTAAACTAGCAGTTACTAAAGCAAAAGCAATTCCTACAAAGATAAGAAGCACCCAAAAAGGCAATAATTTAGGAGAAGTTTCTTTCTCAATCTCCACCATTTCTTGATAATACGGCGTATCGGTATTGCGTTCAAAAGTCAAAATGCTTGGAGCATTATCTTTCTTTTCTTCCCTTACTAAGCGCCAATCAAATAAACTCATCAGATAGACGGAGCGGCTGACAGAGTATGAATTAACTTTTCTTTGGCAAGTTTCCATATTGTCATTTTATATTCATACGGGCGCATGCTCAAGAGTTATTTAAAAAATAAAAACGCCCTTTGACTTGCTTACTTGTTTATTTCGGTTATAATGATTATGTTACAAAATATGATAAATCGTAAACACAGCACAAAAGACTACATCACTATCGCTTTATATTATTTGATGTCCAAAAAGGACTATGAGTCCACAACGGTAACAGATATTTGCAACAAAGCGCGTGTTTCGCGTATGTCTTTCTACCGCTATTTCAACAATAAAGAAGATATCTTTATTAACTACTGCGATGAAAGATTCGAAGAGTTTTTTGCCGAAATCAAAGAAAAACAAATTAGCGATATCAAATCATTTTTGATTGAAATTTTCTTGTTCTTAAAGAAATACGCTCGTCAAGTCAGCGTCCTTAAAAAAGCACATAAAGAAAACTTAATTATTGAAAAGTTTACTGACTATGGCACTTATTTAGCAAAACACCTTGATTTGATGGTTGATAATAGCCCAATTGCTAACCGTATTCTCGCCGCTTTCTTAGCTGGTGGTACGGCAAACATTTTACTCCTTTGGTTTGATCTTGGCCTTGATGTTCCTCCAGAAGAGATGGCGGAAATCGCTACTAACGTTTTCAATTCTTTTAGTAATACTAAGAAATAATTTTTGATTTCTCTATATACACGAAATATATATCTTTTCAAAGAGAAAAAATCAGAAAACTATACAGTGTATAAATTTATGGTTTTTTGTCTTTTTTTTATTCCTTAAATTAAATAATATAGGTGCACACGCTCCGAAAGTGTGTCACCACTTTTTGGGCACTGCATAGTGTAAGTATTTGAGGAAGTACTTTTACATTCCTATTAAGGACATATAAGGAGAAGCTTTATGCTTAGAATCAAGAAAAGAGATGGCGGAATCGAAGATTTTGATATCAGCAAAATTGAGAACGCGATCGAAAAAGCCTTTATGGCGGAACACAAATTTTACAACCATGACATCATCGAGATGTTAGCTTTACGCACCACTGCGGAATTCAACAAGAAAGTTGTTAACGAAACCATTGGTGTTGAAGACATTCAAGACGCTGTTGAAATCGTTTTAATCCAAGCGGGTTATGTCGATGTCGCTCGTTCTTACATCATCTACCGTAAACAACACCAAAATTTACGTGAAATCAAAGAAACCAATCTTAACTACAAAAATGTCGTTGATAACTATTTAAAAATCAATGACTGGCGCGTTAAAGAAAATAGCACCGTTACCTACTCTGTAGGTGGCCTTATTTTAAGCAATAGCGGCGCTGTCACAGCGAATTATTGGTTAAGCGAAGTCTATGACGATGAAATCGCTAACGCTCATAGAAACGCCGAAATTCACATCCACGACTTATCAATGTTAACTGGCTACTGCGCTGGTTGGTCATTAAAGCAATTAATCCAAGAAGGTTTAGGCGGTGTCCCAGGCAAAATCACATCCAGTCCTGCTAACCACTTAAGCACATTATGTAATCAAATGGTTAACTTCTTAGGTATTATGCAAAACGAATGGGCTGGCGCTCAAGCCTTCTCATCTTTTGATACATATTTAGCCCCATTTGTTAAGGTTGATCATTTAACCTATAAAGAAGTTAAACAATGCATTCAATCATTCATCTATGGTGTTAACACACCAAGTAGATGGGGTACCCAAGCACCATTCACTAACATCACTCTTGACTGGGTCGTTCCATACGATATGGCCGAACT